>NZ_AKJC01000164.1 GCF_000282535.1 Pseudomonas sp. GM84
AGCCGGCTTGCCGGCGATGGGCCGCAAAGCGGCCCCAATCACTAGATCAGGGAGTCAGTAACGCCTTCACGGGCTTCCCAAGCCGCCCGTACCGGTGCAAAGGAGCGCCGATGAATGGGCGTAGGCCCCAGCCGCGCCAGGGCTTCAAGGTGTACCGGCGTCGGGTAGCCCTTGTGCCCTCCGATCCCGTACCCCGGATAGATCAGCTCGAACGCGCTCATCTCCCGGTCACGGGTCACCTTGGCCAGAATCGACGCGGCGGCGATGGCCGGTACCTGGCTATCGCCCTTGATCACCGGCGCGGCCGGCACCGCCAGCTTGGGACAGCGGTTACCGTCGATCAGCGCGAGCTTGGGCGTAACGCTCAGCCCTTCCACTGCACGCTGCATGGCCAGCATCGTGGCTTGCAGAATATTCAGCCGGTCGATCTCCTCCACCTCGGCGCGAGCGATGCAAAAGCTCAGGGCTTTTTCGCAAATCTCGTCGAACAGCGCTTCACGCTTGGCTTCGGTCAGCTTCTTCGAGTCGTTCAGGCCAAGAATCGGCCGCGCAGGATCAAGAATCACCGCGGCAGTCACCACCGCGCCACACAGCGGGCCACGGCCCACTTCATCGACACCGGCGACGAGGTCTTCGACCAGGTTGAAATCCAGTCCTATCTGCATATCAGCGAACCTTGAGCAAAGCCAGCACCGCATCCGCCGCCTGGTTGGAGGCGTCGCGGCGCAGGGTGCGGTGAATCTCGTCGAAGCGTTCGGTCTGCTGGCTGCCATCGACCACCAAGGGAGCCAGCGCCGTGGCCAGGGCTTCGCTGGTGGCGGCATCCTGCAGCAGCTCGGGCACCAGTTCGCGCTGGGCGAGCAGGTTCGGCAACGACACGTAGGGGCTTTTTACCAGACGCTTGAGAATCCAGTAGGTCAGCGGGGCCAGGCGGTAGGCCACGACCATCGGCCGCTTGTACAGCAAGGCTTCCAGGGTGGCAGTACCGGAAGCGATCAGCACCGCGTCACAGGCAGCCAGCGCCTGATGTGATTGGCCGTCCAGCAAGGTCAGTGGCAAATCGCGACCTGCGAGCATCTGCTCGACCTGCTCTCGCCGCGCGGCATTGGCACAGGGGAGCACGAAACGCACACCCGGCACCTGCTCGCGCAGCCGCTGGGCCGCATCGAGGAACAACGCGCCCAGCCTGCCGACTTCGCCGCCACGGCTGCCGGGCATCAATGCCACCAGCGGCCCTTCGGCCAGGCCAAGCGCCTGGCGTGCGGCAAGACGGTCGGCATCCAGCGGAATCGTATCGGCCAGCGGGTGGCCGACGAAACGCACGGGCACGCCTTGCTCTTCATAGAAGCGCGCCTCGAAAGGCAGCAAGGTCAGCATCAGGTCACAACCCTCACGGATCTTCAGCACGCGCTTCTGCCGCCAGGCCCAGACCGAGGGGCTGACGTAGTGCACGGTCTTGATCCCGACCTGGCGCAATTTCAATTCGATATTGAGGGTGAAATCGGGGGCATCGATACCGATGAACACATCGGGCTTTTCGGCGATCAGCGTCTGGATCAGCGCTTTGCGCCGCTTGAGCAGCTCGCGCAGGCGGCCGAGTACTTCTACCAGGCCCATGACCGCGAGGCGCTCCATGGGGAAGTACGACTGCAGGCCTTCGGCTTCCATCAGCGGGCCGCCGACACCAATGAATCGCACATCGGGATGGCGCGCCTTGAGGGCGCGCATCAAACCGGAACCGAGAATATCGCCGCTGGCCTCACCCGCGACCAGGGCTACGCAAAGCTGCGCCATGTCAGCGGGTGATGCCGCGGGCGGAATTCACGATCGACTGGCGGAACAGGTCGACCTGGGGGTGTTTGCCGGCGAGCTCGTCCAGCTCCTTGATCGCCTCTTCGACGGTCAGGCCCTGGCGGTAGACGATCTTGTAAGAGCGGCGAAGCGCGTGGATCACCTCGTCGCTGAAACCGCGTCGACGCATGCCTTCGAAGTTCATGCTGCGCGCTTCTGCGGGGCTGCCGAAGACGGTGACGAACGCTGGCACGTCCTTGCCGATCGCCGTGCCCATGCCGGAAAACGCATGCGCACCGATGTGGCAGTACTGGTGCACCAGGGTGAAGCCGGACAGGATCGCCCAGTCACCGACATGCACGTGGCCGGCCAAAGCCGTGTTGTTGACCAGGATGCAATGGTTGCCGATCACGCTGTCATGGCCGATGTGGGCATAGGCCATGATCAGGTTGTGGTCACCCAGGGTGGTCTCGTAGCGGTCCTGGACCGTGCCACGGTGGATGGTCACACCCTCGCGAATCACATTGTGATCGCCGATCACCAAGCGCGTCGGCTCACCCTTGTACTTGAGGTCCGGGGTGTCTTCGCCGATCGAGGAAAACTGGTAGATGCGGTTGTGCTTGCCAATCCGCGTCGGGCCCTTCAGCACCACGTGCGGGCCGATAACAGTGCCCTCGCCGATTTCCACGTCGGGGCCGACAATCGACCACGGGCCAACCTCGACACCCGCAGCCAACTTGGCCGAGGGGTCGATGATCGCCCGCGGATCAATCGAACTCATAGGGAGCGTTCCGCGCAGGTGATTTGTGCCGAGCAGACCGGCTTGCCGTCGACCAGGGCGCGGCACTCGAACTTCCAGATCATGCTCTTGCGGCTGAGGAACTTGGCTTCCAGCACCAACTGGTCGCCCGGCAGCACCGGCTGGCGGAAGCGCAGCTTGTCGGAGCCGACGAAGTAGTACAGGGTGCCATCGGCTGGCTTGGCATCAAGCATCTTGAAACCAAGGATACCGGCCGCCTGGGCCATCGCTTCGATGATCAGAACGCCCGGCATGATCGGATGCGCCGGGAAATGGCCATTGAAGAACGGCTCGTTGATGCTGACATTCTTGTAGGCACGAATGCTCTGGGCCTCGAAATCCAGATCCGTCACGCGATCCACCAGCAGGAACGGGTAACGGTGAGGCAGGTATTCGCGAATCTCGTTGATGTCCATCATTTCGGGGGGAAGCCTGTAATAAGAATAGGGAGCGCAGGTGCTGACCACACGCTCCTTTTGCAAATCCAAAGAGGAGCCAGCTAGCGACTGATCACTCTTGCTCAGGAAATGGTATCAGCCTTCTGATGTCGGCTGGTCACCTGAGGTCACGGTATCGACGCGTTTTTCCAGCTGCTGGAGACGCTTGGCCATGTCGTCCAGCTGTCGGATACGCGCGGCGCTCTTGCGCCAGTCAGCCAGTGGCTGCATGGCAGTGCCGGAAGAATAGGCACCCGGTTCGGTGATCGAACGGGTCACCATGGTCATCCCGGAAACGAATACGTTGTCGCACACATCGATGTGCCCGACCATGCCAACGCCGCCGGCAATGGTGCAGTGCCTGCCGATGCGCGTGCTGCCGGAAATCCCGACGCATGCGGCCATGGCAGTGTGCTCACCGATCTGTACGTTGTGGGCGATCTGGATCTGGTTGTCGAGCTTGACCCCGTCGGCGATCCGCGTGTCGGACAGCGCACCACGGTCAACAGCGGTGTTGACGCCGATTTCCACGTCGTCACCGATGGTGACGCCGCCGATCTGGGCGATCTTGCGCCATACGCCTTTCTCGTTGGCGAAGCCGAAGCCTTCGCCGCCGATGACCGCACCAGACTGAATGACCACACGCTTGCCGATGGTCACGTCGTGATACAACGTCACCCGCGGTGCCAGCCAGCCACCTTCGCCGACCACGCACCGGGCACCGATCACGCAATGCGCGCCGATGCTCACATTGGCGCCGATGCGCGCACCGCTCTCGATGACCGCGAACGGCCCGATACTGGCACTGGCATCCACCTGGGCGTCCTCGGCGACCACGGCGCTGGGATGAATACCCGCCTCAGCCTTGGGTTTTGGATCGAACAGGTGAGAAATGCGTGCGTAAGCCAGATACGGGTCGGGCACGATCAGGGCATTGCCGGCAAAGCCTTCAGCGTCCCCTGCCTTGAGCAACACTGCAGCTGCCTGGCTGTTGTCCAGGAATTTGCGGTATTGCGGGTTGGCAAGGAAGCTCAGTTGACCGGGGCCAGCCTCTTGCAAGGTGGCCAGGCCGGTAATCTGCAGCGCCTCAGGGCCTTGGAGTGTGGCCCCGAGGGCCTCGGCCAGCTGGCCGAGCGTCATGGTCACGGTCATATCAACGGGCTTGGTTCATGCGCTCGATGACTTGGCGGGTGATGTCGTACTGAGGCTTGACATCGATGACCGCGCCACGCTCGAGAACCAGGTCGTAACCGCCCTTCTTGATCACTTCCTCGACGGCGCCATCGAGCTTCGGCTTCAGTTGCTTGAGCATGTCGCGGTCGGCAACGGCCTTGGCTTCGTTCAGCTCCTTGGACTGGAACTGGAAGTCACGGGCTTTCTGCTTGAACTCGAGCTCCAGACGCTCGCGCTCCGGCTGCGCCATCTTGTCGCCGCCTTTGATCAAACGGTCCTGGATGCCTTTGGCGCTGCTTTCCAGGCTCTTGAGCTTGGTCAGCTGCGGGCCGAACTTCTTCTCGGCATCAACCGCGTACTTCTTGGCGGCATCGGATTCGAGCAGGGCCATCTGATAGTTCAGGACGGCAACCTTCATTTCGGCGAAAGCCGGGGTGGCGACCAGCGCCGCGGCCAATACGGCCAGTTGAGTCAACTTACGCACGATGCACTCCTGGATAAACCGTTGTCGTTAAGCTAGGGCCGACCTTAGAAGGTCTGGCCCAGAGAGAATTGGAACACCTGGGTATCGGCATCGTCCGGCTTCTTCACCGGCATTGCCAGGCTGAAGCTCAACGGGCCCAGGGCCGTGATCCAGGTGACGCCCAGGCCGACGGAACTTGCCATGCCCGAGAAGCCGACCTTTTCGCAATCCGGCTTGCTGCCGCAATTGCTGTCGAACACGTTACCCACGTCCCAGAACACGGAGGTGCGCAGCGAACGCTGGTCCTTGACGAACGGCAGCGGGAAGAGCAACTCGACACCACCTTGCACCAGCACGTTGCCACCGAACGGCAGCGGATCTTGATCCGGGTCGGCGATGGTGCCTGGGTTCTTGCCGGTACTTGGCGTACTGCGTGGGCCCAGGCTGCTGTCCTTGAAGCCGCGGACAGAGTTGAAACCACCAGCATAGTAGTTCTCGTAGAACGGCAGGCCGGAAGTGCCACCGTAACCATCGCCATAACCGAGTTCGGTGTGCAGGCGCAGGGTGTAATTGTTGGTGATTGGCTTGAACAGCTGGCCGCGGTAGTCGAGTTTGTAGAACGACAGGTCGCTGCCAGGGATGGTCGATTCCAGGGTCAGGCTCTGGGAGTGACCACGGGTTGCCAGCACGCCCTTGTTCAGGGTCGATTCGGACCAGCCGATCGAGGCCTTGAAGTTCAGGAAGTTGTCACCCTCTTCCTCGAGGAAGTCGAAGATCTCGTCGACGGTGTATTGGCCGGTCTTGATCTTGTCCTGCTGCACGCTCAGGCCATAGGTCAGGCGCGAGGTTTCGCTGATCGGGTAACCCAGGCTGACACCTGCGCCATAGCTGTCGACCGCATAGCTGGCCACATCGACATCGAGGTCGTCGTAGTCGGTACTGCGGTAGAAGGCGTTGTAACCCAAGCTCACGCCGTCGGCAGTGAAGTAGGGATCAACGAAGCCGAAGTTGTAGCGGGTCTGGTATTCGGAACGGGTCAGGCCGATGGAGACCTTGTTACCGGTACCCAGGAAGTTGGTCTGGCTGATCGAGCCACCGAGGATCAGGCCGGCGTCCTGGGCGAAGCCCACGCTGGCGGTGATCGAACCGGAAGCCTGCTCTTCGACGCTGTAGTTGACGTCGACCTGGTCGTCGGTGCCTGGCACCGCCGGCGTTTCAACGTTGACTTCCTTGAAGAAGCCCAGGCGCTCGAGACGGGTCTTGGACTGGTCGATCAGGTAGGTCGAAGCCCAGCCGCCTTCCATCTGACGCATTTCACGGCGCAGAACTTCGTCTTCGGTCTTGGTGTTGCCGCGGTAGTTGATGCGGTTGACGTAGGCACGCTTGCCCGGGTCGACCACGAACATGATGTCGACCGTGTGGTCCTGGTCGTTCGGCTGTGGCACGCCGTTGACGTTGGCGAAGGTGTAGCCCTCGTTGCCCAGGCGGCGGGTGATCAGTTCGGAGGTGGTGGTCATCACCTTGCGCGAGAACACCTGGCCCGGCTGCACCAGCAGCAGCGACTTGACCTGGTCTTCCGGCACCTTGAGGTCACCGGAGAGCTTCACGTCACGAACGGTGTACTTCTCGCCTTCGTTGACGTTGACGGTGATGTAGACGTGCTTCTTGTCCGGCGTGATCGACACCTGGGTGGAAGCGATGTCCATGTTGATGTAGCCGCGGTCCAGGTAGTAGGAACGCAGGCGCTCCAGGTCACCGGAGAGCTTCTCGCGGGCATACTTGTCATCGTTCTTGAAGAACGAAAGCCAGTTGGTGGTCTTCAGCTCGAACAGCTGCGACAGCTCTTCATCGTCGAACACGGTGTTGCCGACGATGTTGATGTGCTGGATAGCCGCGACCGTGCCTTCGTTGATCTTGATCTTCAGCGCCACCCGGTTGCGCGGCTGCGGCACGACTTCGGCGTCGACCTCGGCCGAGTAGCGGCCCTGAGCCACGTACTGGCGCTGCAGCTCGTTACGCACACCTTCGAGGGTGGCACGCTGGAAGATCTCGCCTTCAGCCAGGCCCGATTGCTTCAGACCTTTCATCAGGTCTTCGGTGCTGATCGCCTTGTTGCCTTCGATCTCGATGCTCGAAACCGACGGACGCTCGACCACGTTGATGATCAGGACATTGCCGTCGCGGTTCAGCTGGATGTCCTGGAAGAAGCCGGTCTTGAACAGCGAACGGGTCGATTCCACCAGGCGGCGGTCATCGGCCTGGTCGCCGACGTTGAGCGGCAAGGCACCGAAGACGCTGCCGGCGGATACCCGCTGCAGGCCATTGACACGAATATCGGAGATGGTGAAGGACTCGGCGTGAACTTCAGCGATCATCAGTGCGGAGAGGACCGCAGTTAGCAGCAGACGTTTCATGAAGTCCTTTTATTCCAACTGGCAATAAACAACCTGCCGCAAATGGCGGCAGGTTCGCAATGCGAAGCTTTTATAGTCGACCCAGATCGTTGATCAGGGCGAGCAACATCACCCCTATGACCAAACTGATACCGATCTGGACCCCCCAACCTTGTACTCGATCCGACAGCGGACGACCGCGCGCCCACTCGACCAGGTAAAACAGCAAATGCCCCCCATCCAGCACAGGAATGGGCAGCAGGTTAAGAACCCCCAGGCTTATGCTCAGGTAGGCCAGGAAATTCAGGAAATCCCCCACGCCGGACTGGGCCGAAGCGCCCGCCACTTTAGCAATGGTTATCGGTCCGCTCAAGTTTTTTACCGAGAGCTCCCCGAACAGCATTTTCTTCAGCGATTCGAGGGTCAGCACGCTCATGTTCCAGGTGCGCGAGAGGCCCTCGCCCACGGCTTCCAAGGGGCCATAGCTGACTTCACGGAGCATGCTGGCGGGCCAATCGGCGCCCTTCACACCCGCCCCCAGGTAGCCACCGGAAGCCTTGCCCTCACCCTTGCGCGCCAGTGATACCGGCACATCCAGCGCGGCACCGTCGCGCTCGACACGAACCACGACCTTGGCCTCTGGACGCGCACGAACGCTATCGACTACCTGCTGCCAGTCATTCAGGCTCACGCCATCAAGCGCCAGCAGCCTGTCGCCTGTTTTCAGGCCGGCAGCGGCGGCCGGGCCCTTGGGGTCGATCTCGGCCAGCACCGGCGCAACCGCCGGACGCCAAGGGCGCAACCCCAGGGACTGGATCGGATCAGGCTCGTCAGCCCCCTTGAGCCAGCTGTCGAGCTTTATCTGCAGTTGGCGCTCGGCGCTGGCGCCTTCGTCGCGCACGCCAACCTGCAAGGTTCCGCTCTCACCCAGGCGGCGAACCAGCTGCAGGTTGACTGCCGACCAACCGCTGGTCGGTTTGCCATCTACAGATACAATTTCCTGGCCAGCCATCAGGCCGGCCGACGCCGCCAGGCTCCCCGACTCGACCGCACCGATCACAGGACGAATCTGCTGGGTACCCAGCATCGCCAGAAGCCAGAAGAACACGATGGCCAAGAGGAAGTTGGCAATCGGACCCGCGGCAACGATAGCAATGCGCTGGCGCACCGACTTGCGATTGAACGACTGGTCGAGCAGCGCAGGCGGCACTTCGCCTTCGCGCTCATCGAGCATTTTCACGTAGCCGCCCAGCGGAATCGCCGCCACGACGAACTCCGTGCCGCGCTTGTCATGCCAGCGCAGCAATGGCGTGCCGAAGCCTACGGAAAAGCGCAGCACCTTCACGCCGCAGCGACGGGCGACCCAGAAGTGGCCGAATTCGTGGAAAGTGACCAGTACACCCAGGGCCACCAGGGTGCCGATAATCATGTAGAGCGCAGTCATGTCTATCTCCGAATGACGTTCAGCAAAACCCTGGGCAAGGCGTCAGCGACCGTGGCGCCGCAGCCACTCACGGGACAGCTCGCGGGCGCGCTGGTCGGCGGCGAACACTGCATCGAGCGACGACAGTGGCACCACAGTTTCCTGATCGAGCACCTGTTCGATCATACCCGCGATCTCCGGGAAGCGGATACGCCGCTGGAGAAACGCCTCGACCGCGACCTCGTTGGCCGCATTGAGTACCGCCGGGGCACTGTTGCCCGCCTCGGCAGCCTGCCGTGCCAGGCGCAGACAAGGGAAGCGTTGCTCGTCGGGTGCCTGGAAGTCCAGGCGCGCGATGGCGAACAAGTCCAGCGGCGCGACCCCTGAATCGATCCGCTCAGGCCAGGCCAGCGCGTTGGCGATGGGCGTGCGCATGTCCGGGTTGCCCAGCTGGGCCAGCACCGAACCGTCGATGTAATCCACCAGAGAATGGATCACGCTCTGCGGGTGCACCACGACTTCGACCTTGGCCGGCGCCGCATCGAACAGCCAGCAGGCCTCGATCAGCTCCAGCCCCTTGTTCATCATGCTCGCCGAGTCCACCGAAATCTTCCGACCCATGGACCAGTTCGGGTGCGCGCAGGCCTGCTCTGGCGTGACATCGGCCAGCGCAGCCTCGGGGGTTTCACGGAACGGCCCGCCCGAGGCGGTCAACAGGATGCGGCGCACGCCCACCTGGCTCAGGCCTCGACCGTAGTCGCCCGGCAGGCACTGGAAGATCGCATTGTGCTCGCTGTCGATCGGCAGCAGCACAGCCCCGCTCTGCCGCACGGCCTCCATGAACAGCGCGCCGGACATCACCAGCGCCTCCTTGTTGGCCAGCAGCACCTTCTTGCCTGCCTGTACAGCCGCCAAGGTCGGGCGCAGGCCAGCAGCGCCGACGATGGCCGCCATCACCGCATCCACCTCGGGCGCAGCGGCAACTTCGCAGAGCCCCGCTTCACCCTCAAGCACCTCGGTCGCGCAGCCTGCCGCAGCAAGACCTTCGCGCAGGCGCTGGGCCGCTTCGGCATTCGGCACCACGGCATGAACCGGACGATGCCGCACACACAGGGCCAGCAGTTCGTCGATACGCGAGTAGCCGCTCAACGCGAACACCTGGTAGCGCTCAGGGTGACGGGCGATCACATCCAGGGTACTCAGGCCGATCGACCCGGTCGCCCCCAGCACGGTAATGCGCTGCACCGCACTCACATCACACCCCATTCGGCAGCCCACAACAGCACCGCAAAGATCGGGATGGCCGCGGTCAGGCTGTCGATGCGATCAAGCACGCCACCATGACCCGGCAGCAGGTTGCTGCTGTCCTTGATCCCGGAGCGGCGCTTGAACATGCTCTCGGTCAGGTCGCCGACCACCGAGACCATGACCACCAGCGCAGCGCCCAGCAACCCCAGCAGAATCTGGCCAATGCCCCAGTCACGGCTGATGCCGACCACCAGGGTCACCACCAGACTGACCGCCAGGCCGCCATACACGCCTTCCCAGCTCTTGCCAGGACTGACCAGCGGCGCCAGCTTGCGCTTGCCGAAGGCCCGTCCCGAGAAATAGGCACCGATATCGGCAGCCCACACCAGCACCATGACCGACAGAATCAGCCAGTTACCCAGTTGCCAGTGCTTGAGCAGCAC
This sequence comes from Pseudomonas sp. GM84, assembly GCF_000282535.1. Lineage (GTDB taxonomy): Bacteria > Pseudomonadota > Gammaproteobacteria > Pseudomonadales > Pseudomonadaceae > Aquipseudomonas. Next base: position 10,171 of record NZ_AKJC01000164.1, read on the forward strand.
CAGCCCTTGCCAGGCTGGCAGCAGAATCAGCAGGCCGATCAGCAAGCGACAGGCAGCGCTGGCCCAAAGCTCGCTGGTGCGCGGATAGGTCAGCACCAGCCAGGTGGCCAGCGCCCACCAGATCACCGCAGCGCCAAGCACCCATGGCGCCAGGTCCGGCATCAGATAGAGCAGCATCAGCGCTCCAGCGACCACGGCGGCGTAGGCAATGCGCAGGGGCTGGGTCATCAGCCCGGCCAGGCGCGCCCACTCCCAGGCACCGAGGGTCACCACGAAGCCGATGAACAGGGCGAAATCCCCACCATTGAGCAGGAAGAAACCACCCAGTGCGATCGGCAGCAGGATCAGCGCAGTAATGATGCGTTGTTTAAGCATTAAGCACGAGCTCCAGCTTCGACCTGCTCGCTGGTCTTACCAAAGCGGCGCTGGCGCGAAGCGAAATCGGCCAGCGCAGTGCGCATGGCCTCGTGTTTGAAGTCCGGCCAGTACAGGTCGGAGAAGTACAGTTCGGCATAGGCCAGCTGCCACAGCAGGAAGTTGCTGATGCGGTGCTCGCCACCGGTGCGGATGCACAGGTCGGGCAATGGCAGCTCGCCCGTGGCCAGGCAGGTCTGCAGCAGACCCGGGGTGATGTCGTCCGGGCGCAGGTGCCCGGCCTGAACTTCACGCGCCAAACGCTGGGCGGCCTGGGCAATATCCCACTGACCGCCATAGTTGGCGGCGATCTGCAGGATGAAGCGATTATTGCCCGCGGTCAGCGCTTCGGCCTCACGCATGGCGGCCTGCAGCTCTGGATGGAAACGCGAACGGTCGCCGATGATGCGCAGGCTGATGTTGTTCTCATTGAGGCGCTTGGCCTCACGGCGCAGTGCCGAGAAGAACAGCTCCATCAACGCCCCTACCTCATCGGCCGGGCGCTGCCAGTTCTCGCTGGAGAACGCGAACAGGGTCAGCACCTCGACGCCGGACTTGGCGCAGACTTCGATAACCGCACGCACGGCATCCACGCCAGCCTTGTGCCCGGCGACGCCAGGCAACAGGCGTTTCTTCGCCCAGCGATTGTTGCCATCCATGATGATAGCGACGTGACGCGGCACCGAGATTGATGCCGCCAGCTTGGTCTTTTCCATTAAAAAACCTCGGCCTTAGACGGCCAACAGGTCCTTTTCCTTGGCTTTGAACGCAGCGTCGATTTCGGCGACGAACTTGTCGGTCAGCTTCTGGATCTCGTCAGCGGCACGACGTTCTTCGTCTTCGCTGATTTCCTTGTCCTTGGTCAGCTTCTTCAGGTCGGCCAGTGCATCACGACGCACGTTGCGCACGGCAACCTTGGCATCTTCGGCAACGGCGCTGGCCTGCTTGGTGTAACCCTTGCGGGTTTCCTCGGTCAGGGCCGGCATCGGTACGCGGATGGTGGTACCGGCGCTGGAAGGGTTCAGACCCAGGTCGGAGGTCAGGATGGCCTTCTCGATGGCAGCGCTGAGGTTCTTGTCGTGAGCGACGATTTTCAGGGTGCGTGCGTCTTCAACGGAGACTGCAGCCACCTGGTTCAGCGGCATTTCGCTACCCCAGGCCGGGACTTTCACGCTGTCCAGGATACTCGGGTGGGCGCGACCGGTACGGATGGACGCCAGGTTGCGACCCAGCGCCTCGATGGACTTGCCCATGCGATCCTGAGCGTCTTTCTTGATGTCGTTGATCATTTTTGAACTTCCTCGATCAGAGTTCCTTCCGCGCCGCCATGCACGATGTTCAGCAGGGCGCCGGGTTTGTTCATGTTGAAGACGCGCAGCGGCATCTTGTGGTCGCGGCACAGACAGATTGCCGTCAGGTCCATCACGCCCAGCTTGCGATCCAGCACTTCATCGTAGGTCAGATGATCGAACTTCTCGGCATGCGGGTCCTTGAATGGATCTGCAGTGTATACACCATCGACCTTGGTTGCCTTCAATACCACGTCGGCATCGATTTCGATGGCGCGCAGGCAAGCGGCGGAATCGGTGGTAAAGAACGGGTTGCCGGTACCGGCAGCGAAGATTACGACTTCTTTGGCGTTCAGGTGGCGCATGGCTTTGCGGCGATCGTAGTGATCGGTCACGCCAACCATGGAGATGGCCGACATGACAATGGCGGTAATGTTCGCCCGCTCCAGCGCATCGCGCATGGCCAGGCCATTCATTACGGTTGCCAGCATGCCCATGTGGTCACCGGTGACGCGGTCCATGCCGGCTGCACTGAGCGCCGCGCCACGGAACAGGTTGCCACCACCGATCACCAAACCTACCTGAACACCGATGCCGACCAGTTGGCCGACTTCCAGCGCCATGCGATCCAGGACCTTGGGGTCGATCCCGAACTCTTCCGAGCCCATCAGGGCCTCGCCGCTAAGTTTGAGTAGAATGCGTTTATAGCGAGCCTGATAACCACTGCCCTGCTGAGCCATTGCGAATCTCTCCTGCGGCGTTTGTAAAATTCTGGCGGGCTGCTTGAGCCTGCGTGTAACTCTAACGTGACGCAGCGACTGCGTCAGCGAGCAACGGCCTTGAAAACCGCTCCCGCTTTGACAAAGAGGCTGCGCGCGTGAGCGGGCAGCCTCTTTGGGGCGACAGACGAGTCTGTCTTACTGCTTGGCAGCTGCTACCTGAGCGGCAACTTCAGCAGCGAAGTCGTCAACCGGCTTCTCGATGCCTTCGCCTACTTTGAAGTAGGTGAAGGAAACGATTTCAGCACCGGCTTTCTTGGCCAGTTCGCCGACCTTGACTTCCGGGTTCATGACGAAGGCTTGCTCTTTCAGCGAGGCTTCGGCCTTGAACTTGGTGATACGACCGTTGATCATGTTCTCAACGATGTTTTCCGGCTTGCCGGCGATCTTGTCAGCGTTCAGCTGCAGGAAGACGTTCTTCTCGCGCTCGATGGCCTCGGCGGAGATTTCCGACGCGTCCAGGAACTCTGGGTTCGACGCTGCAACGTGCATGGCGATGTTCTTGGCCAGCTCGACGTCGCCGCCTTTCAGGACAACGACAGCACCGATCTTGTTGCCGTGCAGGTAGGCGCCGACAACGTCACCTTCAACGCGCACCAGGCGACGGATGTTGACGTTTTCGCCGCACTTGGCAACCAGGGCTTCACGAGCTGCTTCACGCGAAGCGATCAGCGGAGCGGCGTCGGTCAGCTTCTGGGCGAAGGCTTCTTCAAGGCTTTCAGCGACGAAGTTCTTGAAGTCGTCTTGCAGGGCCAGGAAGTCGGTCTGCGAGTTCACTTCCAGCAGGACGGCGGATTTACCGTCGGTCTTGACGGCGATAGCGCCTTCAGCAGCGACGTTGCCAGCCTTTTTGGCGGCCTTGATGGCGCCCGAGGCACGCATGTCGTCAATGGCTTTCTCGATGTCGCCGCCGGCCTTTTCCAGGGCCTTTTTGCAATCCATCATGCCTTCGCCGGTACGCTCGCGCAGTTCTTTCACCAGCGCTGCAGTAATTGCTGCCATTTCAAAATCCTCTTGGAAAGTTTTTCAACCATTCCACCCGCTCGTCACGGGCGTTCAATTCTGCAAATCCGCTGTTTCTGATTCAGCCGGCCCATGATGCGGGACGCAAGCTGACAGCAGGATTTCAAGGTGGCAAAAAGGGGGCAAAGCCCCCTTTTCGCGTGCCAAGTAGACGCTAGCGCCTATTACTCAGCAGCTGGTGCAGCCGCTTCTTCAGCGTAGACTTCGGTGCCGCCAGCAACGTTGTTGCGGCCGCGGATGACGGCGTCAGCCATCGAAGTCATGTACAGCTCGATAGCGCGAATGGCGTCATCGTTACCTGGGATAACGAAGTCAACGCCTTCTGGGCTGCTGTTGGTATCGACAACGCCGATGACCGGGATGCCCAGCTTGTTGGCTTCGGTGATAGCAATGCGCTCGTGGTCAACGTCGATCACGAACAGGGCATCAGGCAGGCCGCCCATGTCCTTGATACCACCCAGGCTGCGATCCAGTTTTTCCAGATCGCGCGAACGCATCAGGGCTTCTTTCTTGGTCAGCTTGGCGAAGGTGCCATCGTCGGCCTGGGTTTCCAGGTCGCGCAGACGCTTGATCGAAGCACGAATGGTCTTGTAGTTGGTCAGCATGCCGCCCAACCAACGGTGATCAACGTATGGCGAACCGCAACGAGCTGCTTGCTCGGCGACGATCTTGCCGGCGGAACGCTTGGTGCCGACGAACATGATCTTGTTCTTGCCCTGAGCCAGACGCTCTACGAACGCCAGAGCGTCGTTGAACATTGGCAGGGTTTTTTCCAGGTTGATGATGTGGATCTTGTTACGCGCGCCGAAAATGTACTTGCCCATTTTCGGGTTCCAGTAACGGGTCTGGTGGCCGAAGTGCACACCGGCCTTCAGCATATCGCGCATGTTGACTTGGGACATGATAGTTCCTTGATAAGTCGGGTTGGGCCTCCACGTATCCCAATGACCAACCCACGGATTCGAAAATCCAGGGCACCCAGGTCATCGTGTCGACACGTGTGTGGGTTTAGGCTGACGGGGTCATCCCCGAAAGCGGCGCATTTTATACCACAGACCGCAAGCGAACGGAACCCGAATACAGGCGCGTCCGTCAGCGGTTTTTGCAGCACCCCGCCAAAGAGGCCAGAATGCCTTCTGTAGCTGGCAGTTGTCCGGGCATTTGGGGTCGCCAGGCGCCCATCGCCGCAAGCCAGCTCCCACTATGGTAACGCGATCCTTGTGGGAGCCGGCTTGCCGGCGATGGGCTGCGCAGCAGCCCCAATTCTCTATCCGTATCCCGACCGATCGGCGCCCTGCTCTGCTAGAATCCGGCCTTTCCCGTTTGTTCGCGCCGTGCACGGCGCCGTAGAGAGCCTGTAATGACCGTCACCATCAAGACCGCAGAAGACATCGAGAAGATGCGCATCGCCGGCCGCCTGGCCGCCGAAGTGCTGGAGATGATCGAAGAACACGTCAAGCCCGGCATCACCACCGAAGAGCTGGACCGCCTCTGCCACGACTACATCGTCAATGTCCAGCAGGCCATCCCGGCGCCGCTCAACTACAAGGGCTACCCCAAGTCGATCTGCACCTCGATCAACCATGTGGTCTGCCACGGCATCCCCAACGACAAGCCGCTCAAGGACGGTGACACGCTCAATATCGACGTCACCGTGATCAAGGACGGCTACCACGGCGACACCAGCCGCATGTTCCACGTCGGCAACGTGCCGGTATGGGCCGAGCGCCTGTCCAAGGTCACCCAGGAATGCATGTACAAGGCCATCGAGCTGGTCAAGCCGGGCTGCCGCCTGGGCGACATCGGCGAAGTGATCCAGAAGCATGCTGAGAAGAACGGTTTCTCGGTGGTGCGCGAGTTCTGCGGCCATGGCATCGGCAAGGTGTTCCACGAAGAGCCGCAGATCCTTCACTACGGCAAGGCCGGTACCGGCATGGAGCTCAAGGAAGGCATGACCTTCACCATCGAGCCGATGATCAACCAGGGCAAGGCCGACACCAAGGTGCTGGGCGACGGCTGGACCGCCATCACCAAGGATCGCAAGCTCTCCGCCCAGTGGGAACACACCCTGGTGGTGACCGCGACCGGCTACGAGATCTTCACCCTGCGCAAGGACGACACCATCCCGCGCACCTCGGCCTGATTCACCAAAGGCTACCCCTACGACAGGAACGCGACGCGATGCCCCAGGTGGATCCCGAGCTGTTCGACCGCGGCCAGTTCCAGGCGGAACTGGCCCTCAAGGCGAGCCCCATCGCCGCCTTCAAGAAAGCCATCCGCCAGGCCGGCGAGGTGCTCGACAAGCGTTTTCGCGAAGGCCGTGAAATCCGCCGCTTGATCGAGGACCGCGCCTGGCTCGTCGACAACATCCTGCAGCAGGCCTGGAAGCAGTTCGACTGGGGCGACCCTAGCGGGATCGCCCTGATCGCCGTCGGTGGCTACGGGCGCGGCGAACTGCACCCGCACTCGGACATCGACCTGCTGATCCTGCTGGATGCCGCCGAGCACGAGCAGTACCGCGATGCCATCGAACGCTTCCTCACCCTGCTCTGGGACATCGGCCTTGAAGTCGGCCAGAGCGTGCGTACCGTCGACGAATGCGCCGAACAGGCCCGTGCCGACCTGACCGTCATCACCAACATGATGGAAAGCCGCACCATCGCCGGCCCCGAAGCCCTGCGCCAGCGCATGCTGGAGGTCACCAGCACGGCGCACATGTGGCCGAGCAAGGACTTCTACCTGGCCAAGCGCGCCGAGCTCAAGGCCCGCCACCACAAGTACAACGACACCGAGTACAACCTCGAACCCAACGTCAAAGGCTCGCCAGGTGGCCTGCGCGATATCCAGACGGTGCTGTGGGTGGCCCGCCGCCAGTACGGCACCCTCAACCTGCACGCGCTGGCCGGCGAAGGGTTCCTGCTGGAAAGCGAGAACGAGTTGCTGGCGTCCTCCCAGGACTTCCTGTGGAAGGTCCGCTACGCCCTGCACATGCTTGCCGGGCGCGCCGAAGACCGATTGCTGTTCGACCACCAGCGCAGCATCGCCGCCCTGCTCGGCTACAGCGACGAAAACCCCAAGCGCGCCATCGAACAGTTCATGCAGCAGTACTACCGGGTGGTGATGAGCATCAGCCAGCTGTGCGACCTGATCATCCAGCACTTCGAGGAGGTCATTCTCGCCGATGACGACAGCGGCACCACCCAACCGCTGAATGCCCGCTTCCGCCTGCACGACGGCTATATAGAAGCGGTCAAGCCGAACGTGTTCAAGCGCACCCCGTTCGCCATGCTGGAGATCTTCGTGCTGATGGCTCAGCACCCGGAGATCAAGGGCGTGCGCGCCGACACCGTGCGCCTGCTGCGTGAGCATCGGCACTTGATCGATGACACCTTCCGCCACGACATTCGCAACACCAGCCTGTTCATCGAGCTGTTCAAATGCGAGATCGGCATCCACCGCAACCTGCGGCGGATGAACCGCTACGGCATTCTCGGGCGCTACCTGCCCGAATTCGGCCTGATCGTCGGGCAGATGCAGCACGACCTGTTTCACATCTATACGGTCGATGCGCACACCCTGAACCTCATCAAGCACCTGCGCAAACTGCAGTACACCCCGGTGTCCGAGAAATTCCCGCTCGCCAGCAAGCTCATGGGCCGCCTGCCCAAGCCCGAGCTGATCTACCTGGCCGGCCTTTATCACGACATCGGCAAGGGTCGCCAAGGCGACCATTCGGAAATCGGCGCGGTGGACGCGCAGAAGTTCTGTGAAAGCCACCAACTGCCCGCCTGGGACAGCCGTCTGATCGTCTGGCTGGTGCTGAACCACCTGGTGATGTCCACCACCGCCCAACGCAAGGACCTTTCCGACCCGCAGGTCATCAACGACTTCGCCCTGCACGTAGGCGATGAAACGCGCCTGGACTACCTCTATGTGCTGACCGTGGCCGACATCAATGCCACCAACCCCAGCCTGTGGAACTCCTGGCGTGCCAGCCTGCTGCGTCAGTTGTACACCGAGACCAAGCGCGCCCTGCGCCGCGGCCTGGAAAATCCGCTGGACCGCGAGGAGCAGATCCGCCAGACGCAAAGCGCCGCACTGGACATCCTGGTACGCGAAGGCACTGACCCGGACGATGTGGAGCAACTGTGGTCGCAACTGGGCGATGACTATTTCCTGCGCCACACCGCCGCCGATGTGGCCTGGCACAGTGACGCCATCCTCCAGCAGCCGGCCGACGGCGGCCCGCTGGTATTGATCAAGGAAACCACCCAGCGCGAGTTCGAGGGCGGTACGCAGATTTTCATCTACGCCCCCGACCAGCACGATTTCTTCGCCGTGACCGTGGCGGCCATGTCGCAGCTGAACCTGAACATCCATGATGCACGGATCATCACCTCGAGCAGCCAGTTCACCCTCGACACCTATATCGTGCTGGACAACGATGGCGGCTCGATTGGCGACAACCCGCAACGGGTCAAGCAGATCCGCGACGGGTTGACCGAAGCGCTGCGCAACCCCGAGGACTATCCGACGATCATCCAGCGTCGGGTGCCGCGCCAGCTCAAGCACTTCAACTTCCCGCCGCAGGTGACCATCCTCAACGATGCCCAGCGACAGGTGACCATCCTCGAAATCACCGCGCCAGACCGCCCAGGGCTGCTGGCCCGGCTCGGGCGCATCTTCCTGGAATTCGACCTGTCGCTGCAGAACGCCAAGATCGCCACCCTCGGCGAACGCGTCGAAGACGTGTTCTTCATCACCGATGCCGACAACCAGCCGTTGTCCGACCCGCAGCTGTGCAGCCGCCTGCAGGAGGCCATCGTGCAGCAGCTGCAGGCCGGCCAGGCCAGTGAATCCAGCCCGACCCGCATGACCTTTTAACGATTAGACGATTGACGAGACCTTGCGCCGATGAACCACGCCTTGACCCAGCTTCAGCCCTACCCGTTCGAGAAACTCCGCGCCCTGCTGGGCAGCGTGAAACCTGCTGCGGACAAACGCGCCATCGCCCTGTCGATCGGTGAGCCGAAGCACGAATCGCCGGCCTTCGTCGCCAAGGCCATGGCCGACAACCTCGACAAGCTGGCGGTCTACCCCAGCACCCTCGGCCTGCCCGCCTTGCGCCAAGCCATCGGCCAGTGGTGCGAACGTCGTTTCGGCGTGCCGGCCGGCTGGCTGGATGCCGACCGCCACATCCTGCCGGTCAACGGCACCCGTGAAGCACTGTTCGCCTTCACCCAGGCCGTGGTCAACCGGGCCGATGATGGCCTGGTGGTCAGCCCCAACCCGTTCTACCAGATCTATGAAGGCGCGGCCCTGCTCGCCGGCGCCACGCCGCATTACCTGCCGTGCCTGGAAAGCAACGGCTTCAACCCCGACTTCGATGCCGTGCCGGCCGAAGTCTGGCAGCGTTGCCAGATCCTGTTCCTCTGCTCGCCGGGTAACCCCACCGGCGCGCTGGTGCCGATGGATACCCTGAAGAAGTTGATCGCCCTGGCCGACCAGCATGACTTCGTGATTGCCGCCGATGAGTGCTACAGCGAGCTGTATTTCGACGAAGATGCGCCACCGCCAGGCCTGCTCAGCGCTTGTGCGGCGCTGGGCCGTAGCGACTTCAAGCGTTGCGTGGTGTTCCACAGCCTGTCCAAGCGTTCCAACCTGCCAGGCCTGCGTTCGGGCTTCGTTGCCGGTGACGCCGAGATCATCAAGCCGTTCCTGCTTTACCGCACCTACCACGGTTGCGCGATGCCGGTGCAAACCCAGCTGGCCAGCATCGCCGCCTGGCAGGACGAGGCCCACGTGCGCGATAACCGCGACCAGTACCGCGCCAAGTACGACGCCGTGCTGGACATCCTGCAGCCGGTGCTGGACGTGCAGCGGCCGGATGGCAGCTTCTACCTGTGGGCCAAGGTGCCGGGCGGCGATGCCGAGTTCACTCGAGACCTGTTCGAGGCACAGCATGTGACCGTGGTGCCAGGGTCGTACCTGTCGCGTGAAGTCGATGGCGTGAATCCGGGGGCTGGACGGGTGCGCATGGCATTGGTTGCGCCGCTGGCCGAGTGCATCGAGGCGGCAGAGCGGATCCGTGCGTTTGTGCAGAATCGCTGATTGAGCCGGGGCCGCTCTGCGGCCCATTCGCGGGACAAGCCCGCTCCCACAGGGTTACCACTCACTTCAAGGCGAGTGGTGTACCTGTGGGAGCCGGCTTGCCGGCGATTGCAGCACCGCCGATCTACTTGACCGCCCCCAGGTTCGCCTCGCTCATATCCAGCTCCCCCAACACCTGCCGCACCACCTCATCGCCCACCAGATGCTGGCGATGCAGGTTGTACAATTCCAACCGCTGCGCCCGCAGCGCACGCAAGCGCAAACGCCGCTCCAGCAAGTCCATCTGATCGGCCAGGGCCCTTGCCTCGGCGGTGTCGTTATAGCTGTTCAGCTCATCGCGATACTCCGCCATCAGCCGCGCCTTGAGCTCGGTGGCCATGGTCGCCTGCGCCGCATCCTGGGGTGCGCTGGCGTCAATCACCTCCTCCGCCTCCAGGGCATGAATCGCGGCCTCGACCGTGCGCCGCCAAGCGTCCAGCACCTCCTGGTGCAGCCGCTCATCGGGGCTTCTGGTCACCCCGCGAAGCAGGAATGGCAAGGCGATGCAGGCACTGATCAACGACAGCAGAATGACGCCGGCGGCAATGAAGATCAGCAAGTCACGTTCGGGGAATGCCTGGCCTGCGCCGATCAGCAACGGCACCGACATCACACCCGCCAGGGTCACCGCCCCACGTACGCCACCCAAGGTCAGCAACCAGCAGGAGCGGGCCGTGGGCATCAGCAACAGGGCCGGCTTGCCCCGCCAGCGCCGGACCACGCCGATCGCTCGCCAGATGCTCTGCACCCAGATAAAGCGCAACAGGATCAACGCAGCGAAGATCGCCAGCACATCCAGGCAACGGTAGGCCAAGGTCGGCCAGAGGGTGGCTTCATGGCTGACCACTGCCTTGATGATGTCCGGCAGCTGCAGCCCCAGCAGCAGGAAGATCAGGCCGTTGAAGGCGAACTCCAGCAGCGACCAGACGCTGCGGTTGAGCAGGCGAGTACTGGTCTGGCGCGGCAGCAGGTCGAGCCAGCTTTGCATCATGCCGGCCGCTACCGCCGAGAGGATGCCGGAAACGCCCAGCCGCTCGGCCAGCACATAGGCGGCAAAGGGCAGCAGCAACATGAACACCACGTGGGTTGCCGGGTCATCCCAGCCGCGGGCGATCATCCAGGCCCGCAGGCGGCCGATCAACCAACTCAGGGCCACGCCCACCGCCAGGCCACCCAAGGCAACCAGGACGAAACTGAAACTGGCGTCTGCCAGCGAGAACACCCCGGTAATGGCAGCAGCCAGGGCGAACTTGAAGGTCACCAGGCCCGAGGCGTCGTTCATCAGCGCTTCGCCCTGCAGCATGTGCATCAACGGTGTAGGCAAACGGTCCTGGGTAATGGCTGAAACCGCCACGGCGTCGGTTGGCGAGAGCACCGCCGCGAGCGCGAAGGCCACCGGCAGCGGGATCGTCGGCAGCAGCCAATGAATGAAGTAACCCGCCCCCACCACAGTGAACAGCACCAGCCCCACGGCCAACGCCACCACCGGGCCGCGGATGCGCCACAGTTCGCGCTTGGGCATGCGCCAACCGTCGGCGAACAGAAGCGGCGGCAGGAACAGGAAGAGGAACAGCTCCGGGTCCAGGGCGACGTGCAAGCCCAGGGTCGGCCACGCCAGCAAGGCACCAGCGGCGATCTGTACCAGCGGCAGGGGCAGCGGGATGACCCGTCCGACCAGTTTTGACACGCTTACCAGCGTCAGCAGGATGAGGACGGTATAGGCGGACTGCATCCGTGAAAGCTTCCTTTGTGAACCAATAACTGCAGCGGGGCGAAACATCGCCATTGAAACAATATGTTAGCGGTGTGATGGGAAATGCGACCGCTGCACGATAGTCGCAGGTGATGCGCAAATATGTAACACGATGATACGTGTACGTGGTTGCACACCCGTGGCGCCGCGAGGTTCGTTCCCGCATAATCCCGCGACTGACATTCGAAAATGGAGAAATTGGGGAAACCTTTGACCCCAATGCACACAATGACCCATACGCTCTACGGTATCAAAGCCTGCGACACCATGAAAAAGGCGCGTACCTGGCTCGAAGACCAGGCCATCGCCTACGAATTCCACGACTACAAGACTCAAGGCATCGACCGTGACAGCCTGAACCGCTGGTGCGACGAACACGGCTGGGAAGTCATCCTCAACCGTGCCGGCACCACCTTCCGCAAGCTCGACGACGCCAGCAAGGCCGACCTCGACCAGGCCAAGGCCGTCGAACTGATGCTGGCCCAGCCGTCGATGATCAAGCGCCCGGTGCTCGACCTTGGCGCGCGTACCCTGGTCGGCTTCAAGCCCGACCTGTATGCCGCTGCCCTGGCCTGAGCCCCTACCCTATTTCGCACGAGGTAATCACATGTCCAATACCCTGTTCAGCCTGGCCTTCGGCGTCGGCTCCCAGAACCGCCAGGGCACCTGGCTGGAAGTCTTCTACGCACAGCCGCTGCTCAACCCGAGCGCCGAGCTGGTTGCCGCCGTAGCCCCGATCCTGGGTTACGAAGCTGGCAACCAGGCCATCACCTTCAGCAATGCCCAGGCCGCTCAGCTGGCCGAAGCCGTCAAAGGTATCGATGCCGCCCAGGCAGCGCTGCTGACCCGACTGGCCGAGAGCCACAAGCCGCTGGTCGCCACCGTGCTGGCCGAAGACGCAGCCCTGACCTCCACCCCGGAGGCCTACCTCAAGCTGCACCTGCTGTCGCACCGTCTGGTCAAGCCGCATGGCCTGAGCCTGGCTGGTATCTTCCCGCTGCTGCCGAACGTGGCCTGGACCAACCAGGGCGCCGTCGACCTGAGCGAACTGGCCGAGCTGCAACTGGAAGCCCGCCTGAAAGGCGAGCTGCTGGAAGTGTTCTCGGTGGACAAGTTCCCGAAGATGACCGACTACGTGGTCCCGGCCGGCGTGCGTATCGCCGATGCCGCCCGTGTGCGCCTGGGCGCCTACATCGGCGAAGGCACCACCATCATGCACGAAGGCTTCGTCAACTTTAACGCTGGCACCGAAGGCCCGGGCATGATCGAAGGCCGTGTCTCGGCTGGCGTGTTCGTGGGCAAAGGTTCTGACCTGGGCGGCGGTTGCTCGACCATGGGCACCCTGTCCGGTGGCGGCAACATCGTCATCAAGGTCGGCGAAGGCTGCCTGATCGGCGCCAACGCCGGTATCGGCATTCCGCTGGGTGATCGCAACACCGTCGAAGCCGGCCTGTACATCACCGCCGGTACCAAGGTGAACCTGCTGGACGAAAACAACGAGCTGGTCAAGGTGGTCAAGGCCCGTGACCTGGCAGGCCAGACCGACCTGCTGTTCCGCCGCAACTCGCTGAACGGTGCCGTCGAGTGCAAGACGCACAAGTCGGCCATCGAGCTGAACGAGGCGCTGCACGCCCACAACTGAGAACTCCCTGCGGGTTCGAAGTGTTAAGATCGGGTCTGGCGCACACACGCCAGACCCGATTTTCATTCCAGGCCCCGTGATCATGTTCCAGCCCTCCCCCTGGCGTGCCGACTTCCCCGCCATCGCCGCCCTGCAACGGCAGCACCAGACCTACCTGGACAGCGCCGCCACCACCCAGAAGCCCCAAGCCTTGCTCGATGCCCTGAGCCATTACTACGGCCATGGCGCGGCCAACGTGCACCGCGCCCAGCACCTGCCCGGTGCCTTGGCGACCCAGGCGTTCGAGGGAACCCGGGACAAGGTTGCCGCCTGGCTCAATGCAGCGCAATCGCGGCAGATCATCTTCACCCACGGCGCCACCTCGGCCCTGAATCTGTTGGCCTATGGCCTGGAGCACCGCTTCGAGGCGGGCGACGAGATCGCCATCAGCGCCCTGGAGCACCACGCCAACCTGCTGCCCTGGCAGCAACTGGCTCGCCGCCGCAACCTGCGTTTGGTCGTGCTGCCGCTGGATGTCCATGGCCGTATCGACCTGGAGCAAGCGCTGCAGCTGATCGGCCCACGCACCCGGCTGCTTGCGCTCAGCCAGCTGTCCAACGTGCTCGGCACCTGGCAGCCGCTTCCCGCGTTGTTGGCCCATGCCCACGCCCAGGGTGCGCTGACCGTGGTCGATGGCGCCCAGGGCGTGGTCCATGGCCGCCATGACGTGCAACAACTGGGGTGCGATTTCTACGTGTTCTCCAGCCACAAGCTGTACGGGCCCGAAGGCGTCGGCGTGCTGTACGGGCGCAGCCAGGCGCTGGAACTGCTGCGCCATTGGCAGTTCGGCGGTGAAATGGTGCAACTGGCCGACTACCAGGACGCCAGTTTCCGCCCCGCACCGCTGGGCTTCGAGGCAGGCACCCCGCCGATTGCCGGGGTGATCGGCCTGGGCGCGACCCTGGATTACCTGGCCAGCCTCGACGGCCATGCCGTCGAGGCCCATGAAGCGCATCTGCATCAGGCGCTGCTACGCGGGCTTGCCGACCGCGAAGGTGTGCGTGTCCTAGGCACACCGCAAACCGCCTTGGCCAGCTTCGTCATCGAAGGCGTGCACAACGCCGACATCGCGCACCTGTTGACCGAGCAAGGCGTTGCCGTGCGCGCCGGTCATCACTGTGCAATGCCGCTGCTCAAGGGCCTGGGCCTGGAAGGCGCGATTCGCGTGTCGCTGGCGTTGTACAACGACAGTGATGACCTGCAGCGGTTCTTCGACGCACTCGATCAGGGCCTGGAGCTGTTGCGATGAGTTTGCCGTTAGAAGCCCAGGAGGCATTGGCGCGTTTCGAGCAGGCCCGTGGCTGGGAGCAGCGTGCGCGGCTGCTGATGCAGATGGGCGACACCCTGGAACCGCTTGGCGAGGCGGACAAGTCCGAAGACAACCGCGTGCATGGCTGTGAAAGCCTGGTGTGGTTGGTGGCTGAGCAGCACGATGGCCAATGGCGGTTCAAGGCCGGCAGTGATGCGCGATTGTTGCGCGGGTTGTTGGCGTTGCTGCTGGTGCGGGTGCAAGGGCTCGCCAGCGCAGAGCTGGCAGGTGTTGACCTCAATGCGTGGTTTGCCCAGCTAGGGCTGGAGCGGCAACTGTCGCCATCGCGCAGCAATGGGCTGCATGCGGTGTTGCAGCGCATGGCCGAATTGACCCGACATCAGCAGTGATGCACCCCACAGATTTCGATAACTGCGGGGGTACCTGTGGGAGCCGGCTTGCCGGCGATAGGGCCTAAACGGGCTACTGGCTGCTGTCTGCCCCCACCCCATCGCCGGCAAGCCGGCTCCCACAGGGGATCGCGCAAGCTTTTCGAGGAGGGATACGGTTATGGAGCCTTGACCCGCTCCGACGGCCGCCTGGCACCGCCCACCAGTTTCTCCACCGCCTTGCTCGCCGCCACCATGCCAAAGGTCGCGGTCACCATCATCACCGCGCCAAAGCCCCCCGAGCAGTCCAGGCGCACGCCCTCGCCGACGAAGCTCTTCTGCAGGCAAACACTGCCATCCCCCTTGGGATAACGCAGCTGCTCACTGGAAAACACACACGGCACACCGTAGTTGCGGCTGACATTGCGCGAGAAGTTGTAGTCGCGGCGCAAGGTCGAACGCACCCGTGAAGCCAGTGGGTCGTTGAAGGTCTTGTTGAGGTCGCCGATCTGGATCTGCGTCGGGTCGATCTGCCCCCCCGCCCCGCCGGTGGTCACGATGGCGATCTTGCGACGCCGGCACCAGGCGATCAGCGCCGCCTTGGCCATCACGCTGTCGATGCAATCGATGACGGCATCGAGATTCTCGGTGATGTACTCGGCCATGGTGTCACGGGTGACGAAATCGGCCACTGCATGCACCGTGCACGTCGGGTTGATCGCCCGCAGGCGCTCGGCCATCACCTCGACCTTGGGCCGCCCGACCTGGCCCTCCAGGGCATGGGCCTGGCGGTTGGTGTTGCTGACGCAGACATCGTCGAGGTCGAACAGGGTGATTTCGCCCACACCACTGCGCGCCAGGGCCTCGGCCGCCCACGAGCCGACCCCGCCGATACCGACGACCGCCACGTGGGCCTGGCTCAGGCGCTGCAGGCCGTCGTCGCCGAAAAGCCGGGCGACGCCGGCGAAGCGTGGATCTTCTGTGCTCATGTGACTATCCCGAAGCTCATACCGCAAAAATCGGCGCGCATTATAGGCCAGCGACCGCCACCAGCTCCATCGTTAGGAAACAGCCTACCAATACTGCTTTAATGTCCTATCACCTGGACAGAACTGGATCACAATGTCTTCACGCAAATTCGGCCTCAACCTGGTGGTGGTGCTGGCCATCGCCGCACTGTTCACCGGGTTCTGGGCGCTGGTCAATCGCCCAGTGTCCGCGCCTGCCTGGCCAGAACAGATCTCCGGCTTTTCGTACTCGCCATTCCGCCTCGGGGAAAGCCCGCAAAAGGGCCAGTACCCCAGCGACGACGAGATGCGCCAGGACCTGGAGCAGATGAACAAGCTGACCGACAGCATCCGCATCTATACCGTCGAAGGCTCCCAGGCCGACATTCCGCGGCTGGCCGAGGAGTTCGGCTTGCGGGTGACCCTGGGCATCTGGATCAGTCCCGACCTGGAGCGCAACGAGCGCGAGATCGCCAAAGCCATCGAACTGGCCAATACCTCGCGCAGCGTGGTGCGCGTGGTCGTGGGCAACGAAGCCCTGTTCCGTGAGGAAATCACCCCCGAAGCGCTCATCCAATACCTGGACCGAGTGCGTGCGGCGGTCAAGGTGCCGGTCACCACCAGCGAACAGTGGCATATCTGGAAGGAACACCCGGAGCTGGCCAAGCACGTCGACCTGATCGCCGCGCACATCCTGCCCTACTGGGAGTTCGTGCCGATGCAGGACTCGGTAGAGTTCGTCCTCGACCGCGCCCGCGAGCTCAAGCAGCAGTTCCCGCGCAAGCCCCTGCTGCTTTCGGAAGTCGGCTGGCCGAGCAATGGCCGCATGCGCGGCGGTGCCGACGCCACCCAGGCCGACCAGGCCATCTACCTGCGCACCTTGGTCAACACCCTCAACCGCCGTGGCTACAACTACTTCGTCATCGAAGCCTACGACCAGCCGTGGAAAGCCAGTGACGAAGGCTCGGTGGGGGCCTACTGGGGCGTGTTCAACGCCGAACGCCAGCAGAAATTCAACTTCGAAGGGCCCGTGGTGGCGATTCCGCAATGGCGTGCGCTGGCGGTCGCCTCGGTGGTACTGGCGATGATCGCCCTGACCGTGCTGCTGATCGACGGCTCGGCCCTGCGCCAGCGCGGGCGAACCTTCCTCACCTTCATCACCTTCCTTTGTGGTTCGGTACTGGTGTGGATCGGCTACGACTACAGCCAGCAGTACAGCACCTGGTTCAGCCTCACCGTCGGCGTGTTGCTGGCACTGGGCGCGCTGGGCGTGTTCATCGTGCTGATGACCGAGGCCCATGAACTGGCCGAGGCGGTGTGGATCCACAAACGCCGCCGAGAATTCCTGCCGGTGCAGGGCGACACCGCCTACCGGCCGAAAGTCTCCGTGCATGTGCCGTGCTACAACGAACCGCCGGAGATGGTCAAACAGACTCTGGACGCCCTGGCCGCGCTGGATTACCCGGATTACGAAGTACTGGTGATCGACAACAACACCAAGGACCCGGCCGTGTGGGAGCCCCTCAAGGCTCACTGCGAAAAGCTCGGCGAACGTTTCAAGTTCTTCCACGTAGCGCCGCTGGCCGGTTTCAAGGGCGGCGCGCTGAACTACCTGATCCCGCACACGGCCGAAGATGCCGAAGTGATCGCCGTGATCGACTCGGACTACTGCGTCGACCGCAACTGGCTCAAGCACATGGTGCCGCACTTCGCCGACCCGAAAATCGCCGTGGTGCAATCGCCGCAGGACTACCGCGACCAGCACGAAAGCGCCTTCAAGAAACTGTGCTACAGCGAATACAAGGGTTTCTTCCACATCGGCATGGTCACCCGCAACGACCGTGACGCGATCATCCAGCACGGCACCATGACCATGACCCGGCGCAGCGTGCTCGTAGAGCTGGGCTGGGCAGAATGGTGCATCTGCGAGGATGCCGAGCTGGGCCTGCGCGTGTTCGAGAAAGGCCTGTCGGCCGCCTACGCCCACAACAGCTATGGCAAGGGCCTGATGCCCGATACCTTCATCGACTTCAAGAAGCAGCGCTTTCGCTGGGCCTATGGCGCCATCCAGATCATCAAGCACCATGCCGCGGCCTTGCTGCGTGGCAAAGGCAGCGAGCTGACCCGCGGCCAGCGTTACCACTTCCTGGCCGGCTGGCTGCCGTGGATCGCCGACGGCATGAACATCTTCTTCACCGTCGGCGCCTTGTTGTGGTCGGCGGCGATGATCATCGTGCCCCATCGGGTCGACCCGCCGCTGATGATCTTTGCCATTCCGCCCTTGGCGCTGTTCTTCTTCAAGGTGGGCAAGATCATCTTCCTGTACCGCCGTGCGGTGGGGGTGAACCTGAAGGATGCCTTCGCGGCGGCGCTGGCCGGCCTGGCCCTGTCGCACACGATCGCCAAAGCGGTGCTGTACGGGTTCTTCACCAGCAGCATGCCGTTCTTCCGCACGCCGAAGAATGCCGATAGCCACGGGTTGCTGGTGGCGATTTCCGAAGCGCGGGAAGAGCTGTTCATCATGTTGCTCTTGTGGGGCGCGGCGGCTGGGATCTATCTGGTGCAAGGGCTGCCGAGTTCGGACATGCGCTTCTGGGTGGCGATGCTGCTGGTGCAGTCGTTGCCTTACTTGGCGGCGCTGGTGATGGCGTTCTTGTCGTCGCTGCCAAAGCCTGCGGACAAGGTCGCAGAACCGCAGCAGGCATGAGATTGTCGTGGGCTGCTTTGCAGCCCGATCGCTGGCAAGCCAGCTCCCACAGGATTCTCGCCACCTTGAGAACTGCGCAGCACCTGTGGGAGCCGGCTTGCCGGCGATTGGGCCGCAAAGCGGCCCCATTGGCCCGTGCCGACGCCCCTTGTTTGATATAAGATAACGCCCCTCGTTTTCCCGCCTTGCCTTGCCCCGGAGTCCCCCATGACGGCCCCAGCCGAGCTCTCGCCCACCCTTCAACTGGCCTGCGACCTGATCCGTCGCCCCTCGGTCACCCCCGTCGACGCCGACTGCCAGGCACAGATGATGAATCGACTGGCCGCCGTGGGCTTCCAGCTCGAGCCGATGCGCATCGAAGACGTCGACAACTTCTGGGCCAGCCACGGCAATCAGGACGGACCGGTGCTGTGCTTTGCCGGCCACACCGACGTGGTCCCCACGGGCCCGGTGCAGCAGTGGCAACACGAGCCGTTCGAGGCGCTGATCGATGCCGACGGCATGCTCTGCGGCCGTGGCGCCGCCGACATGAAAGGCAGCCTGGCGTCGATGGTGGTGGCCAGCGAGCGCTTCGTGCGCGACTACCCTGACCACCGCGGCAAGGTCACCTTCCTGATCACCAGCGACGAAGAAGGCCCGGCGCACCACGGCACCAAGGCCGTGGTCGAGCGCCTGAAGGCGCGTAACGAGCGCCTGGACTGGTGCATCGTCGGCGAGCCGTCGAGCACCACGCTGCTCGGTGATGTGGTCAAGAACGGCCGCCGTGGCTCGCTCGGCGCCAAGCTGACCGTGCGTGGCAAGCAGGGCCACGTGGCCTACCCGCACCTGGCGCGCAACCCGATCCACCTGGCCGCGCCGGCCCTGGCGGAACTGGCTGGCGAGCACTGGGACGAAGGCAATGCGTTCTTCCCGCCGACCAGCTTCCAGATCTCCAACCTCAATTCCGGCACCGGTGCCACCAACGTGGTCCCGGGCGAGCTGACTGCGCTGTTCAACTTCCGCTTCTCTACCGAGTCGACCGTCGAAGGCCTGCAAGCACGGGTTTCGGCGATCCTCGACAAGCATGAGCTGGACTGGTCGATCGACTGGGCGCTGTCGGGCCTGCCCTTCCTCACCGAGCCGGGCGAACTGCTCGATGCGGTGGCAGCCAGCATCAAGGGCGTCACCGGCCGCGACACCCAGCCGTCCACCAGTGGCGGCACCTCCGATGGCCGCTTCATCGCCACCATGGGCACCCAGGTGGTCGAGCTGGGCCCGGTCAACGCCACCATCCACCAGGTCGATGAGCGCATCCTGGCTAGCGACCTCGACTTGCTGACCGAGATCTACTACCAGACCCTGGTCCGGTTGCTCGCCTGATGCTCGCCTGCCCTATCT
The DNA here is from genome assembly GCF_000282535.1 of Pseudomonas sp. GM84. Lineage (GTDB taxonomy): Bacteria > Pseudomonadota > Gammaproteobacteria > Pseudomonadales > Pseudomonadaceae > Aquipseudomonas. The sequence continues at coordinate 29,989 of NZ_AKJC01000164.1, forward strand.
GCCAGGCCGCCCTCACGCGCCTCGACAACGGTGTGGTGTGCCCGGCTGGCCACCGCTTCGACCGTGCCCGCCAGGGTTACCTGAACCTGCTGCCGGTGCAGCACAAGAACAGCCGTGACCCAGGCGACAACCAGGCCATGGTCGAAGCGCGCCGCGACTTCCTCGACGCCGGCCACTATGCCCCGGTGGCCCGCCGCCTGGCAGCGCTGGCCGCCGAGCGCAAGCCCGGCGCCTGGCTCGACATCGGCTGCGGCGAGGGCTACTACACCGCACAGCTGGCCCAGGCCCTGCCACAGGCCGACGGCTATGCCCTGGACATCTCCCGCGAAGCGGTCAAGCGTGCCTGCCGCCGCGACCCTGGCGTGACCTGGATGGTCGCCAGCATGGCCCGCGTGCCACTGGCCGATGCCAGCTGCCAGTTCATCGCCAGTGTGTTCAGCCCGCTCGACTGGGCCGAAGCCAAGCGCCTGCTCAGCCCCGGTGGTGGCCTGATGCGGGTTGGCCCGACCAGCGGGCACCTGATGGAACTGCGCGAAGTGCTCTACGATGAAGTACGCCCCTACGCCGACGACAAGCACCTGGCCCTGGTGCCGGAGGGCATGGCCCACGCCCACGGCGAAATCCTCGAGTTCCGCCTGAGCCTGGCCGAACCCAAGGCCCGCGCCGACCTGCTGGCAATGACCCCTCACGGCTGGCGAGCCAGTGCCGAGAAGCGCGCGCGGGTGATCGACCAGCCCGAGCCGTTCGAGGTCACGGTTTCCATGCGTTATGACTATTTCGTGCGCCAAGACTGAGCACACCCGGAGCCCTTATGCGCCAACCTGATATCGAGATCTACCTGAAGGACGCCGACGTCGACCACCAGCAAATTGCCAAGTGGCTGGCCGAGGCAATCGGCCCGTGCAGCGAATGGCAGCAGAAAGGTCAGACCTTCAAATGCCAAGCCGGTAACATTCCAGTCACTTGGTTACCGAAGGCTGTAGGGAAATGGAACAGCCTGTACCTGGAAAGCGACCAGACCCCCTGGGCCGATGACATCGCCTGCGCCCGCGCCGCGTTCGCCGCACTGGGCGTCGAAGTGCGCTGTGCACCGGGTGGCTGGGTCGAGGAGGACGGGGAAGAAGATGCCGACCGCTGGGTCCGCATCAGCGCCGACGGTGAAGAGGAAATCACCTGGCGTACATGAATGTACAACGTTCTTTGTGGGAGCCGGCTTGCCGGCGATGCAAGCACCGCGGTGTCCGCCGCTGATCGCCGGCAAGCCAGCTCCTACAAGCTCAGAGGCCTACTACGTCCTCGGCTTGCAGGCCTTTCTGGCCCTGCACGCAGGCGTATTCCACCCGCTGCCCTTCGACCAGGGTACGATGCCCCTCACCGCGGATCGCCCGATAGTGGACGAACACATCCGCACCACCTTCGCGCTGAATGAAGCCATAGCCCTTGGCATCGTTGAACCACTTTACATTCCCAGTCTCACGAGACGACATCTGAACTACTCCGAATTTTTATTGTGAAGATCGCCTTGCAGGCACAAGGTCTTCACCCCGTGCCGACGCCGCTTGATGAAATATCCTGCAAGTGGCAGGCCGAGTATATGACACGGAACAAATAAATTTCATGACTGCGGCGCCGCTTGCAGGATTTTGCTGAACTTGCGCAGATACGGCAGACTAATTGGCTGCACTCGCAAAAAATCACCACCTGTCATCACACCCAGGGCACACACCCCATGACCCGTTCCCCCCTGCGCCGCCTGATCTTCGGCGCCTTGCGTCGCCTGTTGTACCTGTGGGTGCGCTCCGAGACCATCAACCAATCGTCGATGAGCCTCAACCTCGACCGCAGCCGGTCGGTGTTCTATGCCCTGCCTTCGCCCTCGCTCAGCGACCTGGCGGTACTGGATCATGAGTGCACCAAGGCCGGCCTGCCGCGCCCGGTACTGCCGGTGGCCGTGGGTCCGTTGCACGAACCCGCCGGGTTCTTCTACCTCACCCCCGACCCGGACTGGCTGGGCCGCCATGACAAACGCGGCGCACCGCCGACCCTGGAGCGTCTGGTCGCCGCCGTGAGCCAGCACGCCGAGGAAGACGCGCAAATCATCCCGGTCAGCGTGTTCTGGGGGCAGACCCCGGCCAGCGAATCCAGCCCGTGGAAACTGCTGTTCGCCGACAGCTGGGCGGTCACCGGGCGCCTGCGCCGGCTACTGACCATCCTGATCCTGGGGCGCAAGACCCGCGTGCAGTTCTCCGCCCCCATCCACCTGCGCGAACTGGTGCAGCACAACAAAGGCCATGAACGCACCGTACGCATGGCCCAGCGCCTGATGCGCGTGCATTTCCGCAACCTCAAGACCGCGGTGATCGGCCCGGACATCTCCCACCGGCGCAACCTGGTGAAGGGCCTGGTACATGCCCCGCAGGTACGTCAGGCCATCGCCGAAGAGGCGCAGCGCGAGAACATTCCCCAGGCCAAGGCCGAAGCCCAGGCACTGCGCTATGGCAACGAGATTGCCTCGGACTACACCTACACCGCGATCCGCTTCCTCGAAGTGGTCCTGAGCTGGTTCTGGAACAAGATCTACGACGGTATCAAGGTCAACCATATCGAGCAGGTGCAGGGCATCGCACCGGGCCACGAAGTGATCTACGTGCCGTGCCACCGCAGCCACATCGATTACCTGCTGCTGTCCTACCTGCTGTTCCGCAACGGCCTGACGCCGCCGCACGTGGCCGCCGGCATCAACCTCAACATGCCCGGCATCGGCGGCCTGCTACGCCGTGGCGGCGCCTTCTTCATGCGCCGCACGTTCAAGGGCAACCCGCTGTACACCTCGGTGTTCAACGAATACCTGCACACCCTGTTCAGCAAAGGCTTCCCGGTGGAGTACTTCGTCGAAGGCGGGCGCTCGCGCACCGGGCGCATGCTGCAGCCACGCACCGGGATGCTGGCCATCACCCTGCGCAGCTTCCTGCGCTCGTCACGCATGCCAATCGTCTTCGTTCCCGTATACATCGGCTACGAGCGAGTGCTCGAAGGCCGCACCTACCTGGGTGAACTGCGGGGCGCGAGCAAGAAGAAAGAGTCGATTTTCGACATCTTCAAGGTGATCGGCGCACTGAAACAGCGCTTCGGCCAGGTCTACGTCAACTTCGGCGAGCCGATCCGCCTGGCCGGCTTCCTCGACCAGCAGCAACCCGGCTGGCGCGAGCAGGATCATGGCCCGCAGTTCCGCCCGGCCTGGCTCAATGAGACCACCACCCGCCTGGGCGAAACCGTTGCCCGGCGCCTGAACGAGGCGGCGGCGATCAACCCGGTCAACCTGGTGGCGCTGGCACTGCTGTCCACCAGCCGCCTGGCCCTGGACGAACAGGCCCTGAAACGGGTGCTCGACCTGTACCTGGCGCTGTTGCGCAAGGTGCCGTACTCCGAGCACACCACCTTGCCTGAGGGTAACGGCCAGGCGCTGATCGAACACGTCAGGCGCATGGACCTGCTGGCCGAGCAGAAAGACGCCCTGGGCCGCATCCTGTACCTGGATGAAGCCAACGCGGTACTGATGACCTATTACCGCAACAACGTCCTGCACATCTTTGCCCTGCCGGCATTGCTGGCGAGCTTCTTCCACAGCAGCTCGCGGATGAGCCGCGAACTGCTCGGCCAGTACGTGCACGCGCTGTACCCGTACCTGCAGGCCGAGCTGTTCCTGCGCTGGGAGGTTGCGCAGCTGGACGAAGTGATCGACCAGTGGCTGGCCGCGCTGGTCGAACAGGGCCTGCTGCGCCAGGAGGGCGAGATGTACATCCGCCCCGTCCCGAGCTCGCGCCAGTACGTCCTGCTGACCCTGCTCGCCCGGACCATCACCCAGACCTTGCAGCGCTTCTACATGGCGACTTCGCTGCTGCTCAACAGCGGCCAGAACACCCTCAGCGCCGAAGAACTGGAAGACCTCTGCGTGATGATGGCCCAGCGCCTGTCGATCCTGCATGGCCTTAACGCCCCGGAGTTCTTCGACAAGACCCTGTTCCGGCATTTCATCCAGACCTTGATCGAGCAAGGCGTGCTGCGCCCAGGCGGTGACGGCAAGCTCGGCCACCACGAAAAACTCGGCGAGCTCGCCGAGGGTGTGGCCAAGCGTGTGCTGTCGGCCGAGCTGCGGTTGTCGATCCGACAGGTTGCACTGCATCGCGACGAGACCGTAGAGGCCTTCACAGGGTAAGGCTTGCTACTGCCGCAAGACGGGCCGATGGGGTGAGGATGGGTTCGCTGGACCCTTCCCATCCCATTCGGAGTACTCAAATGAGTGACACTTCCATCCAATCCCTGGACGTCGAAATCGTCGCCTCGAGCGACGGTACCGTGCCGTCTTCCGGGCTCGTGCAAGTGAGCCTGGACGATGTGTCACTGGCCGATGCGCCGGCCATCTGCCATGCCCAGCTGCGCCTGCGCTGCGCCGGTACGATGCCGATCAACCTGCGCCTGAACTACGACAGCCAGCAGATCGACCCTCGCCACACCTACGCGCTGTCGGTGCGTATCGAACAGGATGGCCGGCTGCTGTACATCAACACCCGCACCCATGAAGTCGCACTCGACAAGGTCAAGGGCAAGCTCCAGGTAACCGTCGACAAGATCGACTCGATGACCGACGAAGTTCACGGCGGCAGCTGGGGTATCCCACTGACGGTACGCTGAACACGTCCATTGATGCCTGCTCAAGGAGTTCACTCATGACTTCAAGAAAAACGACTGTCACTGATGGCATCCACGGCGGCAACCTGCCCCTGGAAAGCGTCGAGGGTATTCAGGGAGGTAAGCACAAGGGTTGACCACCCCACCGGCAAAATCCGCTAAAGTCCTCGGGGTTGGCCAAAAGCCAGCCCCAAGGACACCGGAGATTCCATGAAAAAACTCTTTATGCTGTGTTGCGCATCCCTGCTCGCAGCCTGTTCCAGCCAAACACCCTCGAACCACGCCAGCCTGGACGGTGAAGTCTTCTACTTGCAGCGCATCGCCCTGCCACCTGCCGCTACCTTGAATGTGAGCCTGCAGGACGTTTCGCTGATGGACGCCCCCGCCGTGACCCTGGCCAGCCAGGCCGGCCCGGTCAAGGGCAACGTGCCATTACCCTTCCACCTCAGCTATGACCCGGCCCAGATCAAGCCCGGCCACCGCTATGCGGTCAGCGCCCGTATCGAACTGGACGGCAAGTTGCTGTTCATCAATACCGAACACCACGGCGTCACGCTCGACGGCAGCGACCCACAGCCCGTGCGGATCAAGGTCGATCCGGTGCGCTGACGCGCTTTTGTTTTCGTTCAGAAGGAACGCCTCATGATTCGCTCTTCCCTGCGCTTCACCACGCTATGCGCCGGCCTGCTGTTGTCGGCCAGCGCCCTGGCCCTGTCGCTCGGCGACCTGAGCCAGAAAGACGCCACCGGCGGCCTGAAGGACGCCCTGACCCAGGGCGCCCAACTGGCCGTCAAGCAACTGAGCACCCCAGGTGGCTTCAGCAACGACCCGGACGTGCGCATCGAACTGCCGGGCAACCTCGGCAAGGCCGCCAAGGCCATGAAGATGTTCGGCAAAGGTGACCAGGTCGAAGCCCTGGAAGCCAGCATGAACAAGGCCGCCGAAGCTGCAGTGCCGCAAGCTCAGGCGATTCTGGTCGATGCGGTGAAGAACATGAGCGTCACCGACGCCAAGGGTATTCTCAGTGGCGGCGACGATTCGGCTACCCAGTACCTGAACAAGAGCAGCCGCGAGCAGATCCGCGCCAAGTTCCTGCCCATCGTCAAGCAGGCCACCGACAAGGTCGGCCTGGCCCAGCAGTACAACAGCTTCGCAGGCCAGGCCAAGGGCCTGGGGCTGATCAAGGATGACGCCAATATCGAGAACTACGTGACCGAGAAGGCCCTGGACGGGTTGTTCGAGATGATTGGCAAGCAGGAGCAGAGCATTCGCCAGAACCCGGCCCAGGCAGCTACCAGCCTGGCCAAGAAGGTATTTGGCGCACTTTGATGGCCAAAGGGGGCTGCTTTGCAGCCCATCGCCGGCA
>NZ_AKJC01000165.1 GCF_000282535.1 Pseudomonas sp. GM84
CGGCTTGCCGGCGATGGGGCCTCAAGAGTCAGCACAAATTCTCATCTGCTTCGGGTATCCTCAGGCCATCGCCAGCCTCCGGAGCCACCATGACTGCCCCTCGTCTGCTCGTTCCCCTGAGCCTTGCCCTGCTCACCGCCTGCGCCCAACAGCCCAGGCAAACCGTCGAACTGGACGCCGAAAGCGAATGCCCCCAACGCCTGCAAGTCGGCCAGGCCCTGACCCTGACGCTGCCCAGCAATCCCACTACCGGCTACCGCTGGTTGGTGCAGAACCCGGCTTCGAATGTACTGCGCAGCCTCGGCCCCGAGGTTTACAGCGCCCCCGAAGACGCCGGAATCGTTGGCAGTGCGGGCATTTCCAGCTGGCGCTTCGAGGCCCGCGCTGCGGGTGAAGGTCATCTGGTATTGGTCTATCAGCAGCCATGGGCCCCGGAAGTGCGACCGGTGCAGACCTTCGATTGCGCCGTACGGGTTAACTGATCGCACAGCGCTGGTCAGCCAACCATGCATCCTTGTCGCGGTTTGGCTAGAATGCCGGCCCTGCCTATTGTCAGCCGCCTGGATTCACCGTGAGCAAACAACCCGACCGCCTTTTCGCCCAGCCTCTGGAGCAAGTCCCCGACTTCGTGTTCAACGAAGATGTGGTGCGCGTGTTCCCGGACATGATCAAGCGCTCGGTGCCCGGTTACCCGACCATCGTCGAGAACCTCGGCGTGCTCGCGGGGCGCTTCGCCCAGCCGAACACCGCGCTGTATGACCTCGGTGCGTCGCTGGGCGCCGTCACCCAATCGCTGCGCCGCCATGTGCGCGTCGATGGCTGCCGGGTCATCGCCGTGGACAACTCGGCGGCAATGGTCGAGCGATGCCGCCAGTACCTCACCGCGCAAGATTCGATGTTCCAGGAACTGCTACCGGTGCAAGTACTGGAGGCCGACATCCTGACCCTGCCCTTCGAGCCCGCTTCGGTGGTGGCGATGAACTTCACCCTGCAGTTCGTCGCACCCGAACAGCGCCTGGCGCTGCTCGGTCGCATCCGGCAGGCCTTGCTGCCTGGCGGCGCGCTGATCCTGTCGGAGAAACTGCGTTTCGCCGACGACGAGGAACAGACGCTGCTCAATGAACTGCACCTGGACTTCAAACGCGCCAACGGCTACAGCGAACTGGAAATCGCCCAGAAACGCAGTGCCATCGAGAACGTGATGAAGCCCGATACCCTGCAGGCCCATACCGAGCGCTTGCGCGCGGCGGGCTTCAGCAAGGTGGTGCCGTGGTTCCAATGCCTTAACTTTGCCTCGTTGATAGCCCTGCCATGATCGATTTGTCTCCCCTCGTCCGCCGCCTGGCGGGCACGCCGCTGGCTTCCTGGTCGCAAGGCCTGCAAGCGCAACTGGACACCAAGCTGGAAAAAGGCCACGGCGACCTCGACCGTTGGCGCGGTGCGCTCGACGCCTTGCCGGCCCTGAAACCCAGCCAGATCGACCTGGTCGATGGCCTGCGCCTGGACTGCGACTGCGACGACGCCACCCGCGCCCGCATGCGCGATGCGCTGATGGGCCTGTCGCCTTGGCGCAAAGGGCCATTCGATCTGTTCGGGGTGCATGTGGACACCGAATGGCGTTCGGACTGGAAATGGTCGCGGGTCAGCCCGCACCTGGACCTCAAAGGCAAGCGCGTGCTCGATGTGGGCTGTGGCAACGGCTATTACCAGTGGCGCATGCTCGGTGCCGGTGCCGACATGGTCATCGGCGTCGATCCCAACTGGTTGTTCTTCTGCCAGTTCCAGGCCGTTCAGCAGTACCTGCCCGAGCTGCCCGCGTGGCACCTGCCGTTCGCCCTGGAAGAGCTGCCAGCCAATCTCGAAGGCTTCGACACGGTGTTCTCCATGGGCGTGTTCTACCACCGCCGCTCGCCCATCGAACACCTGCTGGCACTCAAGGACTGCCTGGTCAAAGGCGGCGAACTGGTGCTGGAGACCTTGGTCATCGAGGGTGACGAGCAACAGGTGCTGGTACCCGAAGACCGCTACGCGCAGATGCGCAACGTCTGGTACCTGCCCTCGGTGCCTGCGCTGGAGCGCTGGCTGCGGCGCGCTGGCTTCAGCGACGTGCGCTGCGTGGATGTCAGCGTGACCAGCGTCGAGGAGCAGCGCAGTACCGAATGGATGCGCTACCAGTCACTCGGCGACTTCCTCGACCCGAACGACCACAGCAAGACCATCGAGGGCCTGCCGGCCCCCCGCCGCGCGACCCTGGTGGCGCGCAAATAAAAAAGGCGCCGATCACGGCGCCCGAATCACACCTGTGCCGAGGAGCTGTTTCGGCCCAGGTGCTGCTGCCTCAATCCTTCGCCACCTTCTGCGCGTTTTCCTGCGCCTTGCGCTCACGCTCTACAACCGCCTGCTGCTTGTCGCCATGCAGGCGTTGCTGGTCCTGACGGAAGGCTTCCCAATACAGCCTGGAACGCTCCGCACCGCCTTCGGCGTAAACGCTGGCGCTGCCCAGGGTGAGGGTTGCCAGCAGCAAATATTTGGTCAGGTTCATCGTGCTTGCCTCGTGATAACCGATCAGACAGGGCTATCCTAGCGAGGGGCAGCTAACGCCAAGGTGAGGGGGGGATTACAGTCTTGCAATGTAGGCCTGCGTTGTCTGTTCTGGCCCTTTCGCGGGACAAGCCCGCTCCCACATGAATGGGCGGAGTACCTGTGGGAGCGGGCTTGTCCCGCGAAGAGGCCCGTATGAACAGGCAGATAACACCAGGATTACAAATCCGTTATCTACCCCGCTTGGCCTTACGCATGCCGTAACATCCTGCCCGTTGACCCTGAAGCCCCTACAGGGTCGAGAATCGCTCCCTTTTCCCTACCCTGAGCCTCTCATGCGCCTATTGATCATCGAGGACGAACTGCGTACCGCCGACTACCTGCAGCAGGGCCTGCGCGAGAACGGCTACGTGGTCGACTGCGCCCACACCGGCACCGACGGCCTGCACCTGGCACGCCAGCAGCCTTATGACCTGATCATTCTCGACGTCAACTTGCCCGAGCTCGATGGCTGGGCCGTGCTGCAGCGCCTGCGCGCCGAGTCGGCCACACGCATCATGATGCTGACCGCCCACGGCCGCCTGGCCGACCGGGTCAAGGGCCTGGACCTGGGCGCCGATGACTATCTGCTCAAGCCGTTCGAGTTCCCCGAGCTGCTGGCACGCATTCGCAGCCTGCTGCGCCGCAACGACCAACACATGCAGCCCAGTACCCTGCGCGTCGCCGACCTGGAACTGGACCCAGGCCGCCACCGCGCCTACCGGGGCGGACAACGCATAGACCTGACCGCCAAGGAGTTCGCCCTGCTGCACCTGCTGATGCGCCAGAGCGGCGAGGTGCTGTCGCGCACGCAGATCATTTCGCTGGTGTGGGACATGAACTTCGACTGCGACACCAACGTGGTCGAGGTCTCGATCCGCCGCTTGCGCGCCAAGATCGATGACCCGTTCGAAGACAAACTGATCCACACCCTGCGCGGCGTGGGCTACGTCCTGGAAGCGCGTCGATGAGACAAGCCAGCCTGTCGCTGCGCCTTGGCCTGGGCGTGACCCTGATGGGCGCTGCGCTGGTACTGTTGCTGGGCTGCCTGGCCGTGTTCGCCCTCGAGCATGAACTCGACAGCCGCGCGCGCAAGGACCTGGCGCGCAAGATGCTGCAGGTCGAGCACAACCTGCGGGTCGACTTGCGCAGTGAAGACCTGGGCAACCGTGCCCATCCGCTGCTCGACCTGGTGATGGGGCACGACAACCTGAGCCTGAGCGTGCTGACCCTGGATGGCCGCCACCCGCATTTGCTCATCCTGGGCCCTGCCCTGGATTCGCAGGTGGGCGCGCTGTACACCGACGCCCGACTGCGCTTCCATGAATGGCGCGACAGCACCGGCCAACAGCTGCTCACGGTGACCCGGCAAATGCGCCTGCGGGACGATACCCCGGTGCGCGTGATGATGTCGCTCAACCGCGCTGACGACAACGACCTGCTGCAAGCGTACCTGCACTCGACCCTGCTGGCCCTGCCGCTGCTGTTGCTGCTGATCGGTGCCGGTGCCTGGTGGTTGGTGCAGCGCGGCTTGAAACCGCTGCGCCACTTTCGACGCATCGCTGGCAAGGTGTCCGCCCAGGACCTGCAGCACCGCCTGCCCGATCATGGCTTGCCGGTGGAGTTGGCCGAGCTGGCGACCGGCATCAACGTGATGCTCGACCGCCTGGACCACGGCGTGCGCCAGTTGTCGCAATTTTCCGATGACCTGGCCCACGAGCTGCGCACGCCCTTGAGCAACCTGATGGGCAAGGCCCAGGTGACCCTGGCCCGCGAACGGGACAGTGAGAACTACCGCGAAGTGCTGGCCGACAGCATCGACGAACTGACCCGCCTGAACCGCATCATCAACGACATGCTGTTTCTCGCCCAGGTCAGCCAACCCCAGGTGCAGCTGGCGCTCAAGCCGCTGTCCCTGACTGACGAGACGCAACAGGTGCTGGAGCTGTTTTCCTACAGCGCCGAACACAAGGCGTTGACGCTACAGCTCAAAGGCTGGGGAACGGCCCTGGCTGATCGGCTGATGTTCCAGCGGGCGCTGTCGAACCTGTTGAGCAATGCGATTCGCCACAGCCCGGAGGGTCGCGAGGTGAACCTGGGCATCGAGCGCCGTGGCAACGAGGTCTGGCTCTGGGTGGCGAATGAGGGGCCAGGGATCCTTGATGAGCATCTGCCGCAGCTGTTCGAGCGGTTCTATCGGGCAGGGTCGGGGCGTTCGCGGCTGGAAGGTGGGACGGGGCTGGGGTTGGCGATCGTGAAATCGATCATGCAGCTGCTTGGAGGGCGGGTCGAGGTGAGCAGCAGTTGCGCAGGGCCCACTCGTTTTTCCCTGGTGTTCAGAGCCGAATAGGTAGTTGTCTGGACTGGCCCTATCGCCGGCAAGCCGGCTCCCACAGGGATCTGCACAGTTCTCGGGTGTTGTGCAGTACCTGTGGGAGCCGGCTTGCCGGCGATGGGGCCACAACTGATCAGCGCGAAGCCGCGACGATCAGCGCCTTCATTTCCGCCACCGCCGCCTTGAAGCCGACGAACAGCGCATGGGCGACCAGCGCATGGCCAATGTTCAGTTCATTGATGCCCTTGATCGCCGCTACCGCTTCGACGTTGTGGTAATGCAGGCCGTGGCCGGCATTGACGATCAGACCCTGGCCAACCCCGAACGCCACGCCATCGACGATGCGCTTGAGCTCTTCAGCCACTTCAGTGGGGGTTTCGGCATCGGCATAGCGGCCGGTATGCAGCTCGATGGCCGGCGCCCCGACACGGCGCGAGGCTTCGATCTGCCGCTCGTCCGCATCGATGAACAACGACACTTCGGCACCCGTACGCGAGAGGCGCTCCACCGCAGCCTTGATCCGTGCCTCCTGGCCGGCCACATCCAGGCCACCCTCGGTGGTCAACTCCTGGCGGGTCTCAGGCACCAGGCAGATATGCGCCGGGCGGATCTTCTCGGCGAAGAGCATCATCTCTTCGGTCACGCCCATTTCGAAGTTCATCCGCGTCTGCAGCACGTCCTTGAGCACCAGCACGTCGCGCTCCTGGATGTGCCGGCGGTCTTCGCGCAGGTGTACGGTGATGCCGTCGGCACCGGCTTCTTCGGCGTCCAGCGCGGCTTTTACCGGGTCGGGATAGCGAGTGCCGCGGGCTTGGCGCAGGGTCGCCACGTGGTCGATGTTGACGCCGAGAAGCATGCGGTTGCTGTGAGTCACGAAAGGCTCTCCTGAGGATTTAGCCCCACAGCATACGACGTGCTCAGCGCTTGCGAAACAGTTCCCGGCTGACCAGTGGCTTTGACCCCAGATGCACCGCCAATGCCTGGCGCATCAGGCGCTTGGCCGCAAGCAAGGCGCCCGGTGCCTGCCAGTCGACTTGGGCCAGGGCGATCAGCTCGGTGCCGTTGAACAGGCCAGGTTGCACCAGGTACACCCGCTCAAGGCCGGCATCGACCCGCAAACGGTAGAGGCCATCGGGCGCGATAGGGTCGTCATTGATGTCGTGGCTGAGCGAGAAGGCATAACCGAGGTCGTCCAGCAGGCGCCATTCGAAGGCGCGCAGCAGCGGCTCCAGCGGCCGCCCGGCCGCCAGCGCCTGCAAGGTCAGGGCGTAGTGCTCGAACAGCTCGGGCTGGGGCGCCTCGGCAGGCAGCAGGCGCATCAGCAGCTCATTGAGGTACAAACCACTGAACAGTGCATCGCCGTGCAGCCAGGCGGCGATGCCGACGCTGTCCAGCCGACCGACATTCTTCAGCTCACCGCGCCCGCGCAGTTCCACTTCCAGCGGCACGAACGGCCTTACCAGGCTGCCGCCCTTGCCCCGCGCCCGCCGCAACACCGCGCGCATGCGACCCTGCGGCGTGAAGAAGTCCACCAGCGCACTGGTTTCCTTGTAGGCACGGCTATGCAGCACGTAGGCCGGCTGGCCGACAGGTTGTTCCATGAGCGGTCACTCGGTCGCAGGTCGGACGCACATCCTGTGGGAGCGGGCTTGCCCCGCGAAGAGGCCAGCCCGGATACCGGGTGCGCATGGCACGGGCTTCGCCCGTGTTCGCGGGGCAAGCCCGCTCCCACAAGGAGGAATTCGGGCCGCTGGAGAGGTTACAGGTCGCCGTAGCCAAGCGAACGCAAGGCGCGCTCGTCATCGGACCAGCCGCCCTTGACCTTGACCCACAGGTTGAGCATGACCTTGGCGTCGAACAGTACTTCCATGTCCTTGCGCGCGTCGGAGCCGATACGCTTGATACGCTCGCCCTTGTCGCCAATGATGATCTTCTTCTGGCCGTCACGCTCGACCAGGATCAGGGCATGGATATGCAGCACATGGCCTTGCTGCTTGAACTCTTCGATTTCCACGGTGATCTGGTAGGGAAGCTCCGCACCGAGCTGGCGCATGATCTTTTCGCGTACCAGTTCGGCGGCCAGGAAACGGCTGCTGCGGTCGGTGATCTGGTCTTCCGGGAAGAAGTGGTCGTTCTCCGGCAGGTGCTTGGCGATCAGCGCTTCCAGCGATTCGAGGTTGTGCCCCTGCTGGGCCGAGATCGGCACGATCTCGGCATTTGGCAGTTGCTCCTGCAGCCACTGCAGGTGCGGGATCAGCTCGGCCTTCTCGTCCATGCGGTCGGTCTTGTTCACCGCCAGGATCACCGGGCCGGTCACGTACTGGATGCGCTCGAGCACCAGCTGGTCCTCGTCGGTCCAACGGGTGCGGTCGACCACGAAAATCACCACGTCGACGTCCTTCAGGGCCGCCGAGGCATTACGGTTCATGTAGCGGTTCAAGGCCTTGTCGTTGGCCTTGTGCATGCCGGGGGTGTCGACGTAGATCGCCTGCACGTCACCCTCGGTCTTGATGCCGAGCATGTTGTGGCGGGTGGTCTGTGGCTTGCGCGAGGTGATCGCCAGCTTCTGGCCGAGGATGTGGTTGAGCAGGGTCGATTTGCCCACGTTGGGGCGGCCGACAATGGCCACATAGCCGCAGCGGGTCGGGTTGTTCTCAGTCATTGCCATTCTCCACGCCCAGGGCGATCAATGCGGCGGCGGCAGCGACTTGCTCGGCGATACGCCGGCTAACGCCCTGGCCACGGCTCTTGTTGTTCAGCAGCACCACTTCGCATTCGACGAAGAAAGTACGGCAGTGCGGTTCGCCCTGGATGTCCACCACCTCGTAACGTGGCAGATCGCAGCTACGCGACTGCAGAAACTCCTGCAGGCGGGTTTTCGGGTCCTTGTTGGTGTCGACCAGCGTCAGGCTGTCGAACTCGTCGGTCAGCCAGGCCAGGATGCGCTCGCGCACGGTCTGCATGTCGGCGTCCAGATAGATGGCACCAATCAGTGCTTCCAGGGCGTCGGCCAGGATCGATTCGCGGCGGAAACCGCCACTCTTGAGCTCACCCGAGCCCAGGCGCAGGTATTCGCCCAGGTCGAAGCCGCGGGCCAGACGAGCCAGGGTCTCGCCTTTGACCAGGCGGGCACGCAGGCGCGACAGCTGGCCTTCGCGGGCCTGCGGAAAGCGCTCGAACAGCGCCTCGGCGGCAACGAAGTTGAGGATGGAGTCACCGAGAAACTCCAGGCGCTCGTTGTTGCGCCCGGCATAACTGCGGTGGGTCAGGGCCAGCAGCATCTGGTCCTGATTCTTGAAGGTGTAGCCGAGCTTGCGCTCGAGACGGGCAAGGGAAGCACTCATGCAGCCACCCGTGGGTTATTCAACGCGTTGTTCAAATCAACATCCTGAAAGACTGTTGGGCTGTGGTCCGGCGCGGTGAGCGGCGAATCTCTCGGTCCTTGAGAACACAGCCTATGTCAGAAATGCATTCGGCGCTGTCTACAGGACAGCGCCGATGGGTATCAATGGATCAGACCAACCCGCGACAGGTTGGGCAGGTGGCTGAGTTTTGGCTCTGGCCAGCTCATCCACACCGCGAAAGCCTTGCCGACGATGTTCCGGTCGGGAACCATGCCGTGCAGTTCCTTGGGAATGTTCGGGTCATCCCAGTAACGGCTGTCGTTGGAGTTGTCGCGGTTGTCGCCCATCATGAAGTAGTGGCCGGCCGGCACGGTCCATTGCTGGTCCGGCGGCATGCGATAACGGGTCATTTCCTTGCGGATCAAGTGCTCGGCGGCGCCGAGCTTTTCCTTGTACAGCTGGGCACTGCCCAGGGTGCCTGGCTCGGCACCGACCAACTGTTCGGCAATCGGCTGGTCATTGACGAACAGCCGCTTGTCGTTGGTGTAGCGCACCTTGTCGCCCGGCAGGCCGACTACACGCTTGATGTAGTTGACGTTCGGGTCGCTTGGGTAGCGAAACACCATCACATCGCCACGCTGCGGGTCACCGACCTCGATGACCTTCTTGTCGATCACCGGCAGGCGAATGCCATAGGAGAACTTGTTCACCAGGATGAAGTCGCCCACTTCCAGGGTCGGCTTCATCGACCCCGACGGAATCTGGAACGGTTCGACCAGGAACGAGCGCAACACCAGCACGATGAACAGCACCGGGAAGAACGACTTGCCGTACTCCACCAGCAGCGGTTCCTTGCTCAGGCGCTCGACCACGGCCATTTCTGGCGGGTTGACGCGCCCCTGGTAGTTGGCGACCGCCGCCCGCCGGCGCGGGGCCAGGAACAGCAGGTCGATCAAGCCCAACAGGCCGCAGACGGCTACGGCGATGACTAGCAACAGCGGGAAATTTAGCGACATAGGACCTAGCTATCCAACCTGAGCACGGCGAGGAAGGCTTCTTGTGGAATTTCCACGTTGCCGACCTGTTTCATGCGTTTCTTACCGGCCTTCTGCTTCTCCAGCAGCTTTTTCTTACGGCTGACGTCACCGCCGTAGCACTTGGCCAGTACGTTCTTTCTGAGCGCCTTGACCGTGGTCCGCGCGATGATCTGGCCGCCAATGGCCGCCTGGATCGCCACATCGAACATCTGCCGAGGAATCAGTTCCTTCATCTTTTCGGTCAACGCACGGCCTTTGTAGGCCGCGTTGTCGCGGTGAACGATCAATGCCAGGGCATCGACCTTGTCGCCGTTGATCAGTACATCCAGCTTGACCAGGTTGGCCGACTGGTAGCGATCGAAATGATAGTCCAGCGAAGCATAGCCGCGGCTGGTCGACTTCAAACGGTCGAAGAAGTCCAGCACCACTTCGTTCATCGGCATGTCGTAACGCACCTGCACCTGGCTGCCGAGGAACTGCATGTCGCGCTGCACGCCACGCTTCTCGATGCACAGGGTGATGACGTTGCCCAGGTGCTCCTGTGGCACCAGGATGGTCGCGGTGACGATCGGCTCGCGGAAGTCTGTGACCGACGATACGTCCGGCAGCTTCGACGGGTTGTCGACGATGATGGTTTCACCGGTCTTGAGCTCGAGCTCGTAGATCACGCTTGGTGCAGTGGTGATCAGGTCCAGGTCGTACTCGCGCTCCAGGCGCTCCTGGATGATTTCCATGTGCAGCATGCCGAGGAAGCCGCAACGGAAGCCGAAGCCCAGGGCGTCGGAGCTTTCCGGCATGTACTGCAGCGACGAGTCGTTCAGGGTCAGCTTCTGCAGGGCATCGCGGAAGTCCTCGAAGTCGTCGGAGCTGACCGGGAACAGGCCGGCGTAGACCTGCGGCTGGATCTTCTTGAAGCCCGGCAGCACTTCCACCTCAGGGGTGGTGGACAGGGTCAGGGTGTCACCCACAGGTGCACCGTGGATGTCCTTGATGCTGCCGATGATGAAGCCCACTTCACCGGCCTTCAGGTCAGCGGTCTGGGTGTGCTTCGGCGTGAATACACCGACGCTGTCGACCAGGTGCGTCTTGCCGGTGGACTTGACGAGGATCTTGTCGCCCTTCTTGACGCGGCCTTGGCGCACACGCACCAACGAGACCACGCCCAGGTAGTTGTCGAACCAGGAGTCGATGATCAGCGCCTGCAACGGCGCGTCGATGTCGCCTACCGGCGCGGGGATGGTCTGCACCAGGCGCTCGAGCACTTCGTCGACGCCCATGCCGCTCTTGGCGCTGCAGGCCACGGCGTCGGTGGCGTCGATGCCGATGATCTTCTCGATCTCGTCCTTGACGCGATCCGGGTCGGCCTGCGGCAGGTCCATCTTGTTCAGTACCGGCATGACCTCAAGGCCTTGCTCGATAGCGGTGTAGCAGTTGGCCACGGACTGGGCCTCGACGCCCTGGCCGGCGTCCACTACCAGCAGAGCACCTTCACAGGCTGCCAGCGAGCGCGAGACTTCGTAGGTGAAGTCGACGTGGCCGGGGGTGTCGATGAAGTTGAGCTGGTAGACCTTGCCGTCCTGCGCCTTGTAGTTAAGCGTGACGCTGTGGGCCTTGATGGTGATCCCGCGTTCGCGCTCCAGGTCCATGGAATCAAGGACCTGGGCTTCCATTTCGCGTGCCGACAGGCCACCGCACATCTGGATGAAACGGTCGGCCAGCGTCGACTTGCCATGGTCGATGTGGGCGATGATGGAGAAATTGCGGATATGACTCAAATCACTCACGGGTCAACACTCGAAAAGGCTGCGAGCCGGAACGCCCGCCGAAAAATAGCCGGGAATTGTACCTCAAGCAGCAGGGATATGGGAGATTCCTCTGTCGCACAGTGCACCCGCTTTCCCGCAGGGAATTGTGAAATCTCATGAAAAAGGGCAGCCGAAGCTGCCCTTTCCTACTTCAAAGCCAGCTTATTCCGCCAGCTTGAAGGTGATGAAGCTCGCCCGTCCCTGACGCAGCACGCGCATGGACACCGAGCGGTTCTTCGGCAAGTCCTTGGCAATTTCGGTGAACTGCTTGGCCGAAGTGATCGCCTGGTTGTTCAGGTGGCTGATGACGTCGCCCGGACGCAGGCCGATCATCGCTGCCGGGCCGTCCTGGACTTCCTTGATGACTACGCCGCCCTTGAGCTCCAGCGTTTTCTTCTGCTCTGCAGTCAGGTCCGACACGGCAACACCCAGGCGGTTGCTGCTGCGCTCGGCGCCGCCTTCGGCACTGCCGACACCAATATCGGCATCGTCATCCGGCATGGCGCCAACGGTGACATCCAGATTCTGGCGCTTGCCATTGCGGATGATCTCGAGCTTGGCCTTGTCGCCATCCTTCAAGGTGCCGACCAGATGAGGCAGGTCCGCCGACATGACGATCGGCTGGCCGTTCATGCTCAGGATGACATCGCCCACCTGCAGGCCGCTCTTGGCCGCCGGGCCGTCTTCCAGGACCTGGGCCACCAGCGCACCGGCCGGCTTGTCCAGGCCGAAGGATTCAGCCAGGTCCTTGTTGACCTCCTGAATCACTACGCCCAGCCAGCCGCGACTGACCTTGCCGTCTTTCTTGAGCTGGTTGGACACATCGATCGCCACATCGATCGGAATGGCGAAGGACAGGCCCATGAAACCGCCCGAACGCGTGAAGATCTGCGAGTTGATCCCCACCACTTCGCCGTTCATGTTGAACAGCGGCCCGCCGGAGTTGCCCGGGTTGATGGCAACGTCGGTCTGGATGAACGGCACATAGGTGTCGTTGGGCAGCGTGCGGCCCTTGGCACTGACGATGCCTTTGGTCACCGAGTGGTCGAAGCCAAACGGCGAGCCAATGGCCAGCACCCACTCACCCACCTTGAGCTTCTCGGAATCGCCCAGCTTGACCGTCGGCAGGTTCTTGCCCTCCACCTTGAGCAAGGCCACGTCGGTGCGCGGGTCGGTGCCGACCAGTTTGGCCTGCAGCTCGCTGCGGTCCGAGAGGCGGACGATGATCTCGTCGGCGTCGGCGACCACGTGGTTGTTGGTCAGCACGTAACCATCGCTGGAAATGATGAAGCCCGACCCCAGCGACTGCGCCTCACGCTGGCGATCACCGCGCGGCGAACGCGGCTGCTGCGGCATGTTGCGCTCGAAGAACTCGCGGAACATCGGCGGCAGGCCTTCGAGGTCCGGCATCTGCCCCGAGGCGATGCGGCGATCTGGCAGCTTCTGTTTGGTACTGATGTTGACCACCGCCGGCGAGGCCTGCTCGACCAACGTGGTGAAGTCCGGCAGGGCTTCGGCCTGGGCGCTGAGCACCTGGCCGAGCATCAGCACGGCGGCGAACATCGATAGGTAGGTTTTCAAGCGTGGTATTGACATACGGCTCCCGTCACAACGAGCGTAGTTAGCGTAAGGCCCCCTGCAAAAGCAGGAAAGGCCAGACTCCAAGAAGCCTGACCTATAGAAAATTTACCGATGGATTGCAAATGACAATGCTTTAATTTCATTTCAGCAGCATGTCCGCAAAGCTTGGCATGGACCGAAAAAAGCGCGCCATCACTGGCGCGCCTGGGCATCCTGGGGCCGCATCGACAGCGCAATGCGTTCTGCGGTACCCAATGGGATTTCCCCGACCACGGTGACCATCACCTTGCCCTTGGGCGTGTTCAGACGACGCGAAACTGCCACGGTTGGGCCAAGCTGAGTGCGCACATCGGCGCCGGAGTCGTCTTTGACAGGCTCCAGGAACACCGAAAAACGTGCCAGGCCATCGTCGTACATCAGGCTGCTGATGGTGCTGTCACGCGCTGGGTCACGGCGAACGGAGCTGTTGATCAGCTCGAAACCATCTGGCAGCCAATCCGAACGCCAACCGGCGACAGTCTCGGCCTTGGTACTCGCCACGTGCTCTACCGGCTTGCACGCCGCACTGGGGCGCAAGTCCTGGTCGGTGGGCAGGTCATCGGTATCCAGCCGGGTCATCTGGAAGCGCTCGAGCAACTGGCCTTTGTCATTGAGCATCAATGAACGCAGGGGCAGCCCGGTCTGACGATCGAGGTGCAATTCGAATGCGTAGCGATGCTGGTCACGTGGGGTAAGGGTGACGATCACGGCATCGCGCCCGGCGACACGCGCCCGGCCTGCCAGGCGAAGGTCATACCAGCTCATCAGCTTGAGAGGATCGAGCACGCGGGCGGCACCGTCAGGTGGCGTGCCCACGCCACTGACCAACGCACCACTGATGCACTGTACCTTGCCATCCACGCGCACGATTTCCTGGGCGGCACCATCGAGCTGCAGCAGCCGCTCGCTGACTTTGCCGTCCTGAACCCGATGCCAGATATCGTGGGAAGAGAAGCTACCGTTGCGTTCGTAGACGAAGGAACCCTGGTAACTCTGTTTTTGCTCGGCCAGTGCCAGCTTGTTCAACCACTCACTCGCCTCGGGCGAGGAATTGGCCGCCAACGCTGGCACCATCACGCAGCTGCCTATCAGCAGCGACAGGAGAGGTAGCGCGCGCATGATCCTCCTTACTTAGCGGTTTTCCAGGCTGGCGGCGCGGGCATAAGGCAATGCGGTTTCAGTGCCTTTGAGCGCGGATTCCTGGGCATGCTGGCGCAGGTAACCTGGCAGACGCTGATCCCAGCCGGCCTGGTTCTGCAGCACGCCGTTGGCCATTGGCCCGGTCGGTTGCTCACTGCTCTCACTATAGCCTGCCAAAACGGCCGGGCCCTGAGTTTGTGGCATGCTCAGGCCTTGTTGCGCAGGCTGCTGGGAAGCCAGCTCGGCACCGGTGATCTCGTCCTGGTTGTACATACGCACACCCGCCAGCACCGCAACGGTCACCGAGGCCGCAACGGCCAGGCGGCCAATGCTGCGCCACGGGCCTTGCTTGACCTTGGCTGGCACGGCTTCGTCCGCCAGCGCGGCAGACACCGCCGAGGCGATATCCAGCTTGGGCAGCAGCAGCTCCTTGTGCATGGCTGCACGGGCAACCTGGTAACGCGACCAGGTGGCACGGGTTTCGGCGTCGTCGACGGCGTTCAGCACGCGACGCAATTCCAGTTCGTCCGCTTCGTTATCCATTACCGCGGACAGCGATTCCTGCAAAGCTTCACGACTCATGGCGGTTCCTCTCTTGGCTGTCGCCGCTGTCTCAGGTGTCCTGCAACAACGGCTGCAGGGCTTTGTCTATGGCCTCCCGAGCGCGGAAGATTCGAGAGCGCACGGTACCCACCGGACATTGCATGACGCTCGCAATGTCTTCGTAACTCAATCCGTCGAATTCACGCAGGGTCAGGGCCGTGCGCAAATCTTCCGGCAGTTGCTGGATGGTGCGATGGACAGTGCCTTCGATTTCATCCCGCAACAACGAGCGCTCTGGGGACTCGAGATCCTTGAGACCATGATCGCCGTCGTAAAACTCCGCATCCTCGGAGCTCACATCGCTGTCTGGTGGCCGTCTTCCACGGGACACCAGGTAGTTCTTCGCCGTGTTGATGGCGATGCGGTACAGCCAGGTATAAAACGCACTGTCTCCGCGGAAATTGCCAAGCGCACGGTAGGCCTTGATAAAGGCTTCCTGCGCCACATCCTGGGCCTCGTGGGTATCGTGAACGAACCGCACGATCAACCCGAGAATCTTGTGCTGATACTTCAGCACCAACAGATCGAACGCTCGCCTGTCACCACGCTGTACGCGCTCTACAAGCTGCTGATCCTCTTCCTGGGTTAGCATGAACACTCCTCAGTGAACTCGAAGGAGCGTTGCCACAGCCATCGTTCAGGCTTGCAACCATAGACTCGGGCTTTGCGCAAAAGTTCTCCCCTCCAAGCAAGTTTCCTGCGGCCCTTGGTCGGCTCGCACGGAAGACGCGGCGCGGTCACGGCCTGCTGCGTCGATAATCAGGTTTCGAATACGCAGGTGTCAGCCCGAATAGAGCTGCCGCCCTGCGTCGCCGCGGCAAATTGTGGCGTGCGGGCAGCCTTCATAGGATTTCCTGCCGTGCCGGAAAGTTCCCGCGAAGATCGCCGCTACGTCACATGTGGCATGGAAATTGGCTACCGCAGGCTGCTATAAAGACAGCCCGGCCTGCATTCACGATAGTTTCACAATGCCATCTGCGCGTGACTATTGTGCCGCGCCCCTTTCAAAGATTACTAGTGTCCTGACATGAGCCAACAATTCCAACATGATGTCCTGGTGATCGGCAGCGGCGCCGCCGGTCTCAGCCTGGCACTGAACCTTCCCAGCCACCTGCGCATTGCCGTGCTGAGCAAGGGTGACCTGGCCAACGGCTCGACCTTCTGGGCCCAAGGCGGGGTCGCCGCGGTGCTGGACGATACCGATACCGTGCAGTCCCATGTCGAGGACACCCTCAATGCCGGCGGCGGCCTGTGCCATGAAGATGCGGTGCGCTTCACCGTCGAGCACAGCCGCGAAGCCATCGAATGGCTGATCGAACAGGGTGTGCCTTTCACGCGCGACGAACACCACGGCGTCGACGATGGCGGTTTCGAGTTTCACCTGACGCGCGAGGGCGGTCATAGTCATCGGCGCATCATCCATGCCGCCGATGCCACTGGCGCGGCTATCTTCACTACCTTGCTGGCCCAGGCGCGGCAGCGACCGAACATCGAGCTGCTCGAACAGCGCGTGGCCGTCGACCTGATCACCGAGCGGCGCCTGGGCTTGCCCGGCGAACGCTGCCTGGGCGCCTACGTGCTGAACCGCAACAGCGGCGAAGTGGACACCTTCGGGGCTCGATTCACCGTGCTGGCAACCGGTGGCGCGGCCAAGGTCTACCTCTACACCAGCAACCCCGACGGCGCTTGTGGCGACGGTATCGCCATGGCCTGGCGGGCGGGCTGCCGGGTGGCGAACCTGGAGTTCAACCAGTTCCACCCGACCTGCCTGTATCACCCGCAGGCCAAGAGCTTCCTGATCACCGAAGCACTGCGCGGCGAAGGCGCCCTGTTGCGCCTGCCCAACGGCGAACGCTTCATGCCACGTTTCGACCCGCGCGAGGAGCTGGCCCCACGGGATATCGTGGCCCGTGCCATCGACCACGAGATGAAACGCCTGGGCGTGGATTGCGTGTACCTGGACATCACCCACAAGCCGGCCGACTTCATCAAGAGCCACTTCCCTACCGTTTACGAGCGCTGCCTGACGTTCGGCATCGACATCACCCGCCAGCCGATCCCGGTGGTACCGGCGGCTCACTACACCTGTGGCGGGGTCGTGGTCGACGACCGCGGGCACACCGATGTGCCTGGCCTGTACGCCATCGGCGAAACCAGCTTCACCGGCCTGCACGGGGCCAACCGCATGGCCAGCAATTCGTTGCTCGAATGCTTCGTCTATGGCCGCGCCGCCGCGGCGGACATCCGGGCGCACCTGGAGCAGATCAACATGCCCAGCGCCCTGCCCTGCTGGGATGCCAGCCAGGTCACCGACTCCGACGAGGACGTGATCATTGCGCACAACTGGGATGAACTGCGGCGCTTCATGTGGGACTACGTGGGCATCGTGCGCACCAGCAAGCGCCTGCAGCGCGCCGAGCACCGCGTTCGCCTGCTGCTCGATGAGATCGATGAGTTCTACAGCAACTACAAGGTCAGCCGCGACCTGATCGAGCTGCGCAACCTGGCCCAGGTGGCCGAGCTGATGATTCGCTCGGCGATGCAGCGCAAGGAAAGCCGGGGGCTGCATTACACACTGGATTACCCAGGGATGTTGCCCGAGGCCAAGGACACCATCCTTAGCCCGGTCTGAAATCAGTGGTGCCCCCATCGCCGGCAAGCCGGCTCCCACAGGGTTCTGCGGCGCTGCAGGCATTATGGGAGCCGGCTTGCCGGCGATGAGGCCAACTCGGTGCCCGATCATCGCACCGGTGCTTCAGCCCACCTGCGACGACTGAATTTGAGCCTTACCCGCAGCCGCCGATGCTGATCAGCCCCCAGGGCATCCCGGGCAATACATTGGCTTTCGCCAAACCAGCACCCCGGCCGCACAAACCGCAACACCACCAACCCCGGCAACGCCACACTGTCCCGACACAACCGCACCGGCTGCCAACCGCGCGCACGGCTGAACACCCGCCAGCCAAGCGCATCGCGGCGCAAACCGGTCACGGCTCGCGGATCAGTCAACAGAATTCGTCGGGGAATGGCCCAGCAAGCGTGGGCAATACAAGCTGCCAGAACGGCAAGACAAAACCACCAGGGCAGCGCACTCGACCACAAGGCCAGCTGCGCCGGCGCCTGGCAGATCAGATAGGCCGTCAGCAGCAGGCGCGAACCCTGCCAACGGCACTCGAAACGCTCACTTGGGCTGGACACGGTCCAGGATGATGCGAACCATGCGCTGCAGCTCCGGGTCTTCGGACTCGGTACGCTCCATGAACCAGCCGAACATGTCCTGATCCTCGCAGCTCAACAGGCGAACGTAGAGTTCGCGGTCGGCTTCGCTCAGGGTCGGATAGACTTCCTGGGTGAATGGCACCAGCAGCACGTCCAGTTCCAGCATGCCACGGCGGCTGTGCCAGAAAAGCCGGTTGAGTTCAGTTTGTTCGACCATGGGGCCCTCCTCGAATGGTCGGGCAGTATACCGCGCGAAGCCGCGAGCGACACCGGGCGTTGGTCTAGTCACCTACCTATTTTGTTACCGGCGTTCTATGATGGCCGCCAGACTTTAGCCACCGCGATGACCCATGGCCGATTCCGCTTTCTTCAGCCCCCTGTCCCACGAGGGCATCCTCGCCGTCCGCGGCTCCGACGCCGGCAAGTTCCTGCAGGGCCAGCTGACCTGCAACATCAACTACCTCAGCCCCGAGCATGCCAGCCTTGGCGCCCGCTGCATGGTCAAGGGCCGCATGCAATCGAGCTTCCGCATTCTCCCCGAAGGCAACGGCTACTTGCTGGCCATGGCCAGCGAACTGCTCGAGGCGCAACTGGCCGACCTGAAGAAATACGCCGTGTTCTCCAAAGCCACGCTCAGCGACGAAAGCGCTGCCTGGGTACGCTTCGGCGTGCAGCATGGCAATGCGGCGCTGCAGGCGCTGGGCCTGGACGTGCCGACTGGCGCGGGCGCCACCGTGCGCCATGAAGGGCTGATCGCGGTTGCCGTCTCGCAGGGTCGCATCGAGCTGTGGGTGCCGGCGGACCACGCCGCGAACGTGCGCGAAAGACTTGCCACTGCCTTGCCTGAAGGCAGCCTCAACGACTGGTTGCTGGGGCAGATCCGTGCCGGTATCGGCCAGGTCATGGGCCCGACCCGCGAGTTGTTCATCCCGCAGATGATCAACCTGCAGGCGGTCGACGGCGTGAGCTTCAAGAAAGGCTGCTACACCGGCCAGGAAATCGTCGCCCGCATGCAGTACCTGGGCAAGCTCAAGCGCCGTCAGTACCGTCTGGCGCTCGACCAGCAAGACATTCCGTCACCGGGTGATGAAATCTTCTCGCCCACCCATGGCTCTTCGGTCGGCGAGGTTGTCATTGCCGCCAGCACGGGCCAGGGCTGCGAGCTGCTCGCGGTACTGAGCGCCGACGCAGTGGAAGACGACAACCTGCACCTGGGCAGCCTGCAAGGCCCACGCCTGCAGCTGTTGAGCCTGCCTTACGAACTGGACCGCGACCGGGAAATCCAGCGCTGACCAGCATGCCACCCCTGCGGTAGAGACGTTCATGAACAAGCTGGCCGAGACGGTTCAAGCACAATTGCTCGCTGCCATCGACAACGACGACCTGGTCCTGCCGACCCTTCCGGAAGTGGCCTTGAGTATCCGCGAGGCGGCCGAGGACACGGAAATCAGCGTTGCCGCCCTGAGCAAAGTGATAGGCCGCGACGCTGCCCTCTCGGCACGCCTGATCAAAGTGGTCAACAGTCCGCTGTTGCGTGCGGCGGTCGAGGTCACCGACCTGCACACGGCCATCACCCGCCTGGGTATCAACTACAGCTGCAACCTGGCCATCGGCTTGGTGATCGAGCAGATCTTCCACGCCCGATCGCCCGCAGTGGAGCAGAAGCTCCGTGATATCTGGGCCAACAGTCTCGAAGTGGCGGGCATCAGCTATGAACTGTGTCGGCGTTATACCCAGCTCAAACCCGACCAGGCCACCCTGGGCGGGCTGGTCAATCAGATTGGCGCGCTGCCGGTACTGATCTATGCCGAGGAGCATAACGAGCTGCTTTCCGACCCGGTCTGCCTGCACTACGTGATCGAGCAGATCCAGCCGGTGCTGGGCGACAAGATCCTGTCTTCCTGGGAGTTTCCCGAGCAGCTGGTGAACCTGCCGAGCCAGATACAGGACCTGGATCGCTGCACGGCCAAGGTCGACTACATCGACGTGGTACAGATTGCCCGCTGCCTCAGCCAACGCGGGCGCAACCGGCCACTGGGGACGCTGCCGGCCTATCGGCACCTGGGGTTGCCGCCTGGCACCGAGCTGGACATTGGTGAGCTGCTGGATGCGCGCAGCATGTTGCGTTGATCAAGGACTGCCTGCACTGGCCTCTTCGCGGGACAAGCCCGCTCCCACAAGATCACCGCAATATCCGAGGTCAGCATTGAACCTGTGGGAGCGGGCTTGTCCCGCGAAGAGACCAGCCTAGGCGACACATCAATCAGCGATGAAACTCACCCGCACTTTCAACCCGCCCTTCTCCCCATCATGCAGGCTGATCTGCGCCAGGTGAGCGCGACAGATCTCGCCCACAATGGCCAACCCCAGGCCAGTACCCTGGGCGCCACGCCGATAGAAGCGTTCGAACACCCGCTCACGCTCCTCCTCGGGAATGCCCGGCCCATCATCCTCGACCTCCAGCACCGCCGGCGCCAGCACCCGCAGGATCACATTGCCCCCTGCCGGCGTATGCGCCAGGGCATTGTCCATCAGATTGCTCAACAGCTCGTTGAGCAAGGTCGGTTCGCCCTTGAGCCAGACCGGCGCCTCGGCCTCCAGCGCCAGTGCCACGCCGCGATGGTGCGCCAAAGGCGCCATGGCCATGCCCAGTTCGCGCGCCAGCTGGCTCAGGTCCAGACGCTGCGCCCCACCTTCGGCGATCGCGCGGGCACCGTTCTCCACCCGCGCCAACGACAACAGCTGATTGGCCAGGTGAGTCAGGCGATCAGTACCTTGAGCCGCGGACTCCAGAGTCTGGCGCCATTCCTCGGGCTGCTGCGAACGCAAGCCCAGCTCCACCCGTGCCTTGAGCGCCGCCAACGGTGTGCGCAACTCGTGGGCAGCCTCGGCGATGAACTGCGCCTGGCGCTCGAACTGCTCGCGCAAACGCTCGGTGAAGTGGTTCAGGGCACGCACCAGTGGCCCCAGTTCCCGCTGCACCTGCACCACCGGCAGCGCCCGCAGGTCGTCCGGCTGGCGCTCTTCCACCGCCGTGCGCAGGCGCTCCAGGGGACGTAGCGCCGCGCTCACCGCAAACGACACCAGCACCAACGCACCGAGCGCCAGCATGCCCAGGCGCAGCAAGGTGTCGGCCATCAGCCCACGGGCCATGCGCACCCGCGCTTCCTCGGTCTCGGCCACGCGGATCTCCGCCATGCCATTCATGTTCGGCTCGCTCACGGGTTTGAGCAGGCTCACCACACGCACGTCCTGGCCCAGATAAGTGGCGTTGTAGAAACGCGCCAGCGCCGGGTAGTCATCGGTGCGCGGCGTGCCGGGCGGCGGCGGTGGCAGCTTCTCGTAACCCGAGATCAGCTTCTGGTTGATGTCCAGCACCTGGTAGTAGATCCGCCCGGCACTGTCGTAGGCGAAGGTGTCCAGCGCCACGTAGGGCACGTCCGCGCTCAGGGTGCCGTCGCGCTGGGACAGGCCGGCGGCGATGGTCCTGGCCGAAGCCAGCAAGGTCCGATCGTAGGCGGTGTCGGCAGCTTCACGGCCGTTCCAGTAGGCGCTCAGGCCGCTGGCCAGCATCAGCACCACCAGCAGCAGCGCCAGGTTGCCCAGCAATCGCCCGCGCAGGCTGCCGTTGTCACGCATCGCGATGCTCGAGTAGATAGCCCAGGCCACGGAAGGTCACGATGGCCACCGGGTGACCGTCGAGCTTCTTGCGCAGCCGGTGGATGTAGATTTCGATGGCGTCGGGGCTGGCCTCCTCGTCCAGGCCGAACACCTGGGCGGCCAATTGCTCCTTGCTCATCACCCGCCCCGGCCGGGCGATCAGCGCTTCGAGCACACTCTGCTCGCGCAAGGTCAGTGTCAGGTTGTCTTCGCCCAGACTGAAACGGCGGGTATCGAGGTCGTACACCAACGGCCCGCAGCGCTGCTGGCGCTCGCCACCGAGCACGCTGCGCCGCAGCAGGGCCTTGACCCGCGCCTCCAGCTCGGTCAACTCGAAGGGTTTGGCCAGATAATCGTCGGCGCCAAGGTTCAGGCCGTGCACACGGTCCTTCACATCGCTGCGCGCGGTCAGCATCAGCACCGGCAGGGTCTTGCCGCGGCCACGCAAGCGCGCCAGCACTTCGAAGCCGTCCATGCGCGGCAACCCCACGTCGAGCACGGCAACGGCGTACTCCTCGCTGGCCAGGGCCAGGTCGGCGGCCACGCCATCGTGCAATACATCCACGGTCAGGCCATGGCTTTTCAGGGCCTGGGCCACGCTTTCGGCCAGTTGCAGGTGGTCTTCGACCAGCAGCACACGCATCGGATTCTCCCTGCTCAGGTGGGGCGGTGGCGCGGAGTGTACCGCTGTCGCCCGGCCTTTGAAGCCCTTTGTGACAAACCTTTCACGCTGAAAGGTTAGCGAAAGGTTGGTTGCCTAGCATCGCACCACGGTCGCCCCGCGCGCCGAAAAAAAGCACCAGCAAGGTGCAACGAATAAGAACAATAAACGGAGCCACCCCGATGCTGTCATCGCAGCTGCAGGCATTCGCACCTGCCCGTTCCCTGTCCGCACGCCCCTCGGCCATCGCCAGTGCCCTGGCACTTGCCGGTGTCGCCCCGATGAGCCAGGCCGCCTTCTTCGAAGACAGCTCGGCGACCTTCGAAACCCGCAACATGTACTTCAACCGCGACTTCCGCGATGGCACCAGCGCGCAGCAATCCAAGCGTGACGAATGGGCCCAGGGCTTTCTGCTCAATTTCGAGTCCGGCTACACCGAAGGCAACGTCGGCTTCGGCCTGGATGCGCTGGGCATGCTGGGCATCAAGCTCGACTCCAGCCCCGACCGCACCGGCACCGGCCTGTTGCCGACCCATGACGACGGCAAGGCCGCCGACGAATACGCCAAGCTCGGCCTGACCGGCAAGGTGAAAGTGTCGAAGACCGAGCTGAAGATCGGCACCCTCATCCCTGAACTGCCGACCCTGCAGCCCAACGACGGCCGCATCCTGCCGCAAACCTTCGAGGGCGGCCTGCTCACCTCCCAGGAGATCAAGGGCCTGACCTTCACCGGCGGGCGCCTGGACAAGGCCAAGGACCGCGACGACACCAACTGGGAAGACCTCGCCCTCAACAACAAGAACGGACGCTTCGGCGGCACCTTCAGCGCCGACAACCTCGACCTGGCCGGCCTCGACTACAGGTTCACCGACCGCCTCACCGGCAGCTACCACTTCGCCCAGCTCGACGACATCTACCGCCAGCACTTCATCGGCCTGCTCGCCACCCAGCCCTGGGGCCCTGGCACCTTCGGCGCCGACCTGCGCCTGGCGGTCAGCGACGACCAGGGCGCGGCCAAGGCCGGCAACATCGACAACACCACCGTCAACGGCATGCTCAGCTACGCCCTGGGCGGGCACAAGGTCAGCGCCGCCTACCAGCACCTGTCCGGCGACAGCGCCTTCCCCTACGTCGATGGCGCCGACCCGTACCTGGTCAACTTCGTCCAGATCAACGACTTCGCCGGTGCCGACGAGCGCTCCTGGCAAGCGCGCTACGACTACAACTTCGCAGCGCTCGGTATCCCCGGCCTGACCTTCATGACTCGCTACATCAACGGCGACAACGTCAGCCGTGCCGATGGCAGCGAGGGCAAGGAATGGGAACGCAACACCGAGTTCAAGTACGTGGTACAAAGCGGCCCGTTGAAAGACGTCGCCGTGCGCCTGCGCAACGCCACCTTCCGTTCCAACTTCACTCGCGACGCCGACGAAGTGCGGCTGCTAGTGAGTTACAGCGTGGCGCTGTGGTAGCCAATAGCAGTCACCCATAACAACAACGCTCACGGAGATAGACGATGACCTTTTCACTGCGCCGCCTCGTTCTGGCTACCGGTTGCCTGCTGTTGGCCGGCAATGCCCTCGCCGCCGAACCGAAACGCCCCGAATGCATCGCCCCGGCTTCGCCCGGCGGCGGTTTCGACCTGACCTGCAAGCTGGTGCAGAGCGCGCTGGTGCAGGAGAAGATCCTCAGCAAGCCGATGCGTGTGACCTACATGCCTGGCGGTGTCGGCGCGGTGGCCTACAACGCCGTGGTGGCCCAGCGCCCGGCCGATGCCGGCACCCTGGTGGCCTGGTCCAGCGGCTCGCTGCTGAACCTGGCCCAGGGCAAGTTCGGCCGCTTCGACGAAAACGCAGTGAAATGGCTGGCGGCGGTCGGCACCAGCTACGGCGCCATCGCGGTGAAGAGCGATTCGCCCTACAAGACCCTCGATGACCTGGTCGCGGCCCTGAAGAAAGACCCGAGCAAAGTGGTGATCGGCTCCGGCGGCACCGTCGGCAGCCAGGACTGGATGCAGACCGCACTGATCGCCAAGGCCGCCGGCATCAACCCGCGCGACCTGCGCTACGTGGCTCTGGAAGGCGGCGGCGAAATCGCCACTGCGCTGCTCGGCGGCCATATCCAGGTGGGCTCCACCGACATTTCCGACTCCATGCCGCATATCCAGAGCGGCAACATGCGCATCCTCGCGGTGTTCTCGGAAAACCGCCTGGACGAGCCGGAGATGAAGGACATCCCGACCGCCAAGGAGCAGGGCTACGACATCGTCTGGCCGGTGGTGCGTGGCTTCTACCTCGGGCCGAAGGTGAGCGACGAAGAATACGCCTGGTGGAAGGAATCGTTCGACAAGATGCTCGCCTCCGAGGACTTCGCCAAGCTGCGTGACCAGCGCGAGCTGTTCCCGTTCGCCATGACCGGTGCAGAGCTGGACGGCTATGTGAAGAAGCAGGTGGCCGACTACAAGGCGCTGGCCAAGGAATTTGGCCTGATCCAGTAAGCCGCTCAGCTAGCTGTCACTGATCCTTGTGGGAGCGGGCTTGTCCCGCGAAGAGGGCACCGCGGTGCATGGCACCGGCTATGCCGGTGTTCGCGGGGCAAGCCCGCTCCCACAGGGTCCGCATCCTACGAGGATTTGCCAATGATCCTGCAACGCTTCTTCGCCCTGGCTCTGCTGGCGGTATGCGCCGCCCTGGCCGTGATGGCCTGGCCCTACCAGGCCGCGTTTTCCTACGAACCGGTGGGCCCGCGTGCCTACCCGCTGCTGATGCTCGGCCTGATGAGCCTGGGCCTGCTCTACCTCGCCATCCGCCCGACACCGATCGTGCGCAAGGATGACGAGCCCGAACTGGACCGCGAAACCCTGACCAAGATCGGGTTCTGCATCGGCCTGCTGATCGTCTTCGCTGCAACGTTCGAGGCCTTGGGCTTCATCCTCAGCGCGACCCTGGTCGGCATCCCCATGGCCCGCCTGTACGGCGGCCGCTGGCTGCACAGCGCCATCGTGGTGGTGGGCATGAGCCTGTTCCTCTACTGGCTGTTCGACCGCGTGATGGATGTGCCCCTGCCCCTTGGCCTGCTGAGCGTACTGGAGAACTGACACATGGATACCTTGAGCTACCTGGGCCAGGGCTTCGGCGTCGCCCTGAGCCCGTACAACCTGGTTACCGCCCTCTCGGGCACCCTGATCGGCACCGTGGTCGGCCTGCTGCCGGGCCTGGGCCCGATCAACGGCGTGGCCTTGCTGATCCCGATCGCCTTCGCCCTCGGCCTGCCGCCGGAGTCGGCACTGATCCTGCTGGCCGCGGTGTACCTGGGCTGTGAGTACGGTGGGCGGATCAGTTCGATCCTGCTGAACATCCCGGGCGAGGCCTCGACGGTGATGACCACCCTCGACGGCTACCCGATGGCGCGCAATGGCCTGGCCGGTGTGGCCCTGTCGCTGTCGGCCTGGAGTTCGTTCATCGGCGCCTTCATCGCCACCTGCGGCATGGTGCTGTTCGCCCCGCTGCTGGCGAAATGGGCGATCGCCTTTGGCCCGGCGGAGTATTTCGTGCTGATGGTGTTCGCCATCGTCGCGCTGGGCGGCATGGCCGGCGACAAACCGCTGAAGACCTTCATCGCGGCGCTGATCGGCCTGTTCCTGTCGGCGGTCGGCATCGATGCCAACAGCGGCGTGTACCGCTTCACCGGTGACAGCGTGCACCTGGCCGACGGCATCCAGTTCGTGGTGCTGGTGCTGGGCCTGTTCTCCATCAGTGAAATCCTCCTGCTGCTGGAAAAGACCCACCATGGCCACCAGGCGGTCAAGGCCACCGGGCGCATGCTGTTCAACTTCAAGGAAGCGGCCTCGGTGTTCGTGGTCAACCTGCGCTGCGGCCTGCTCGGTTTCATCATGGGCGTGCTGCCAGGTGCCGGCGCTACCTTGGCCAGTGCCGTGGCCTACATGACCGAGAAACGCATCGCGGGTGAGAGCGGCAAGTTCGGCAAGGGCGATGCCCGTGGCCTGGCTGCCCCGGAAACCGCCATCGGCGCCTCCTGCTGCGGCGCCCTGGTACCGATGCTGACCCTGGGTGTACCGGGCTCGGGCACCACCGCGGTGATGATCGGCGCGCTGACCCTGTACAACATCACCCCGGGGCCGATGTTGTTCGAACAGCAACCGGACATCGTCTGGGGCCTGATCGCCTCGCTGTTCATCGCCAACATCATGCTGGTGATCCTGAACATCCCGATGATCCGCATCTTCACCCGCATCCTTGCCGTGCCGAACTGGGCGCTGGTGCCGGTGATCGCGATCATCACCGGGATCGGCGTGTACGCCGTGCATGCCACCACCTTCGACCTGTTCCTGATGGTCGGCATCGGCATCATGGGCTACATCCTGCGCAAGCTGGACTTCCCGCTGTCGCCGATCCTGCTGGGCTTCATTCTTGGCGGGCTGATGGAGCAGAACCTGCGCCGCGCGCTGTCGATCTCCAACGGCGAGCTGGGCATTCTCTGGTCGAGCCCGATCAGCATGGGCGTATGGGCACTGGTGGTGTGCATGCTCACCCTGCCACTGCTGCGCATCTGGCGTAAACGCAGCCTGCAACGCCGGGCGCTGGCCGATGCCTGATCGGTCGTTGCAGCTGTTCTGGGCAACCGGGCTGGTCGGCCTTGCGGGCGGGTTTCTCGCCAGCAAGGTCGGCTGGCCTTTGCCGTGGATGGTCGGCTCGCTGCTGGCGATCATCCTGGTGCGTTGCCTGACGCCCTGGCAGCTGACGGAAATCCCCCATGGCCGCAAATGCGGGCAATGCATCATCGGCCTGGGCATCGGCCTGCACTTCACCCCGGCAGTGATCGAACAGGTGGCCAGCCACCTCGTGCTGATCATCTGCGCAGCCCTGTTCACCACCCTTTCCAGCGTGATCGGCGTGTGGCTGCTGCGGCGCACGGGTGAAGACCGAGCCACGGCGTTTTTCGCCAGCATGCCTGGCGGTTCGGGGGAGATGGTCAACCTCGGTGCGCGCAATGGCGCGGTGCTCAGCCAGGTGGCGGCGGCGCAGAGCTTGCGCGTGCTGGCAGTGGTGCTGTGTGTGCCGGCGCTGTTCAAGTTTCTGATCGGTGACGGTGTCGCCCTGAATCACGCCGGCAGTGTCAGCTGGGGTTGGCTGGCGTTGATCGTGCCCGTGGGTGTGGCGGTCGGCTTTATCTGGCAACGCTTGCGTCAACCCAACCCCTGGCTGTTCGGGCCCTTGCTGGTGGCGGCTGCGGTGAGCCTGACGGCCAACCTGCAGATCGCCCTGCCCAATGGTGCCAGCCAGATCGGCCAATGGTTGATCGGCAGCGGGCTGGCCTGCCACTTCAACCGCGCGTTCTTTCGGCGGGCACCGTCGTTCCTCGGGCGCACGTTGGTGGCCACGGCGTTGTGCATGCTGATTGCCGGCGGCGCGGCTTGGGGGTTGAGCGTGATGACGGGGCTGGACCTGCGTTCGCTGACCTTGGGCATGATGCCAGGCGGCATCGCCGAGATGAGCCTGACGGCGGAGACCTTGCAATTGTCGGTGCCGCTGGTGACGGCGCTGCAGGTGATGCGGCTGTTGTTCGTGCTGTTTCTGGCGGAGCCGCTGTTCAGGCTGTGGAACGCTGATCAGCAGTAATCGTGGCGCCTTCATCGCCGGCAAGCCGGCTCCCACAGGGACCGCACTGCCCTTGAGAGCGGTGGGGTTCATGTGGGAGCCGGCTTGCCGGCGACAGGGCCACCCCTAAAGCGGCGGCAACGCCCAATTGATCGGCGCCAGCCCACGCTGCTCCAGGAAACCATTGGCCCGGCTGAAGTGCCCACAGCCAAGGAACCCGCGGTAAGCCGACAACGGCGAAGGATGCACCGACTTCAGCACCAGGTGCTTGGTGCCATCGATCAGCTTCTGCTTGCTCTGGGCATGCGCGCCCCACAGCAGGAACACCACGTTCGGGCACTGCTCGCTGACCACCTGGATAACCCGGTCGGTAAAGAACTCCCATCCCTTCTTGGCATGCGAAGCGGCATTGGCGCGCTCGACGGTCATGGTCGTGTTGAGCAACAACACGCCCTGCTCGGCCCAGCTCTGCAGGTAGCCATGGCTGGCGATGGGAATGTTCAGGTCGCGCTGCAGCTCCTTGTAGATGTTCACCAGCGAAGGCGGCGTCGCCACGCCCGGCTGCACCGAGAAGCACAGCCCATGGGCCTGGCCGGGGCCGTGATACGGGTCCTGGCCGAGGATCACCACCTTCACCTGCTGCAGCGGCGTGGAGTTGAGCGCGTTGAAAATCATCGGCCCCGGCGGGTAGATCTCTTTGCCGGCTGCGTATTCCTCGCGCAGGAATTCGCGCAGCTGGTGCATGTAGGGCTGGTCGAACTCGGCGCGCAGTGCAGCCTTCCAGCCGGGTTCGAGTTTGATGCGATCGTCGTCAGTCATGGGGCCATCCGTAAACAATGGCGCGACACTAGGTAAGCCATCCACCCTTGTCAATCGATCCGACCGACGACCGGCATGATTGGCCACGCAGGCCATACTAGGGTGATGACTTGCGCGAGGTAGTCCATGTCCATTCATTGCGAGGTACTCACCGGCGTCGATGGCGCCCGCATCGGCGTTGCCACCCTGGATGCTCCCAAGGCCCTCAATGCCCTCAACCTGCCGATGATCGAAGTGCTCGGCGAACAGCTGCACGAATGGGCCCGCGACCCCGGCGTGGTCTGCGTGCTGCTGCGTGGCAACGGCGCGAAAGCGTTCTGTGCCGGGGGCGACGTCCGGGCCCTGGCCCAGGCCTGCCGTAACCACCCAGGCAGCGTACCGCCGCTGGCGGCCACCTTTTTCGCCGCCGAGTATCGCCTCGACTATCTGCTGCATACCTACCCCAAGCCGCTACTGTGCTGGGGGCACGGACATGTGCTGGGAGGCGGCATGGGGCTGTTGCAAGGGGCCAGCGTACGCATCGTCACGCCCAGCAGCCGGCTGGCGATGCCTGAAATCAGCATCGGCCTTTACCCCGACGTCGGCGCCAGCTGGTTCCTCGCTCGCCTGCCGGGAAAGCTGGGGCTGTTTTTCGGGCTGACCGGTGCGCCGATCAATGCCCGCGATGCGCTTGATCTCGACCTGGCTGATCGATTCTTCGGCGAGCACCAGCAGGAAGACCTGATCGACGACCTGCTGCAACTGAACTGGCAGGAGCAGACCGACTTGCAGCTCAACAGCCTGCTCAAGGCCGAGCAGCATCGGGCCAGTGAAGAGCTGCCGCAGGCGCAA
Source organism: Pseudomonas sp. GM84 (assembly GCF_000282535.1). Classification (GTDB taxonomy): domain Bacteria; phylum Pseudomonadota; class Gammaproteobacteria; order Pseudomonadales; family Pseudomonadaceae; genus Aquipseudomonas. Next base: position 29,273 of record NZ_AKJC01000165.1, read on the forward strand.
TGGCTACCTCGGCGTCGGGTGATCGACGAACTGCTCGATGTCGCCGACCCAGCCGCTGCATGGCATGCACTGGAAGGCTTGAAGCATCACAGTGACCCTCTCCTTGCCGCCGCGGGCGAACGCCTGCACGAGGGCTGCCCGCTGACTGCGCACCTGGTCTGGGAGCAGATACGCCGGGCCCGGCACCTGTCACTGGCGCAGGTATTCCAGATGGAGTACAGCATGAGCCTCAATTGCTGCCGTCATCCCGAGTTCAGAGAAGGCGTGCGCGCCCGCTTGCTCGACAAGGACAACCAGCCACACTGGCACTGGCCGGATGTGGCGCAAGTGCCGGCGGCGGTGGTCGAGGCGCATTTCGTGAAAGTGTGGGAAGGGCGGCATCCCTTGGCAGACCTGGCCTGATTGGACTGCTTTGCAGGACTGGCCCTATCGCCGGCAAGCCGGCTCCCACAGGGACCGCGCAGCTTTTGAATGCGGTGATTTTCCTGTGGGAGCCGGCTTGCCGGCGATGAGGCCAGAACCCTCACCGCTGCCAGTTGCGCCCCCCTCCGCGCCCGTTGGAATGCCAGCGGTCATTCGGATAACGCTGGCTGCCATTGCGATAGTCGTGACGATCGCGATCGCGCCCATAGTCATAACGCTGGCGATTGCCATAGTCGTAACGCGGATTGCCGTGCCACTGGTTCATGCCCGGCTGCGGGTAGGGTTTGTAATGCGGCACGGGCGCCGGCCGGTAGTAACGCGGTGCAGGCTGGTAGTAACGCGGTGCCGTCTGGTAGTAGTAGCGCGGTTGTGGCGTTACATAGTACCGGTCGTAACGGTAGTAGCCCGGCGACACGTAGCGATCGCTGGTGTAGTAGTCCGAGCGATAATAGCTGCCGCCTTCGTAGTAGGGTACGCACGCGCAAGTCATCAGCCCCGACAGGGCTACCAACAGCATTCGATAGGACATGGCGGCCTCCTGGACCGCTGGGGTGCCCGAACAGCGGCGCTGGCGAGCGTCGACTGAAAAGCGTTCGTCGACACTGAATAAGACCGTTGCGCCAAGGTGCAGTGCCATTTCTGCAACAATTGGAAACAGCTCGACTCACTTAATGACTGCAGCCCGGAAATGACCATGATTGACCAACAGCACTGCCCCGCCTGTGGCGCCCTCAACCAGTGCGCCCTGGCCGACCCGCGCAGCGCCACGCAAGCGTGCTGGTGCTATGCCGTGGCCATCGCCCCTGCGGTCCTGCAGGCCCTGCCTGTCGAGCTGCGCGACAAGGCCTGCCTGTGCCCGCGCTGTGCCCAGGTGCTGGATCAACTTCAGCAAACATCCAGCGATCAAGGGTAAAAAACGCTAGACTGCGCGCCCATCGTCCAACTGCCTTGCCACCATGCGCCTCGACCGCTTCCTCGCCAACCTGCCCTGCTATAACCGCCAGCAAGTGCGCCTGCTGCTGGTGCAGCGCCGCGTGCGCGTGGACGCCAAGGTGGTCACCGACCCGCAGGCCGAGGTGCGCGAATTCAGCTGTGTCGAAGTGGACGATCAGTTGCTCCAGGCGGGCCGCCCAGCGCGCTATCTGATGCTGCACAAACCGGCCGGCTGCGTGAGCGCCACCCAGGACCCGCAGCATCGCACGGTGCTGGACCTGTTGCCCGCCGAGCTACGTGAGGACCTGCACATCGCCGGACGGCTGGACTACAACACTACCGGCCTGCTGATCCTGACCAATGATGGCCAGTGGTCACGGCGCCTGACCCAACCGACCACCAAGCTGCCCAAGCATTATCTGGTGGAAACCGAGGACGAAATCGGCGATCACTATGTCGCCAAATTTCGCGAGGGCTTCTACTTCGCCTTCGAAGACCTCACCACCCTGCCCGCCCAGCTCGACATCCTGGGCCCGCGCCAGGCGCGGTTGGCGATCGTCGAGGGGCGTTATCACCAGGTCAAGCGCATGTTCGGGCACTTCGACAACAAGGTGGTGGGGTTGCACCGGGAAAGCATGGGGGCGATTCAGCTGGATCCGCGGTTGGCGCCGGGGGAGTTCAGGGCATTGACGGGTGATGAGATCGCCACGGTCTAGGTTGTCGGGGCGGGCCTCATCGCCGGCTTGCCGGCGAAAGGGCCGGAACAGACAGCGCAGCGTCGTCATACGACCACCCAGCGGCAAAAGTCACATATTTGCGCCAACGGCACTTGCGAGAACCCCAACCCACTGCTTGAATCCTAACTCGTCAGTCTGTGCGTGACTCATGAGTCACATTTGCAGTCGAAGACACCTTTTCGCCGGCTACCCAATGCCTAGATGCCTTGGGGCACGGTGAATTGCCCGCCTAAAACAATACCGTCGACACGTGTACGAAGGATCGACACAGGGCCCCCGGTTTTTCTTCAGGCAAATGCCTACCTGTCATATTGAACGTGCACCCTAGGTGACGCGAATACCCTTTTTGCGCCAGGAGTCGATGACATGAGGCCAGAAATCGCTGTACTTGATATCCAAGGTCAGTATCGGGTTTACACGGAGTTCTATCGCGCGGATGCGGCCGAGAAAACGATCATCCTGATCAATGGTTCGCTGGCCACCACGGCCTCGTTCGCCCAGACGGTGCGTAACCTGCACCCGCAATTCAACGTCGTGCTGTACGACCAGCCCTACGCTGGCAAGTCCAAGCCGCACAACCGCCAGGAACGCTTTATCAGCAAGGAGACCGAGGCGCATATCCTCCTTGAGCTGATCGAGCACTTCCAGGCCGACCACGTGATGTCGTTCTCCTGGGGCGGTGCGGGCACGCTGCTGGCGCTGGCGCACCAGCCGCGTCGGGTGAAGAAGGCGGTGGTCAGTTCGTTCTCGCCGGTGATCAACGAACCGATGCGCGACTACCTCGACCGTGGCAGCCGGTACCTGGCGGCCTGCGATCGCTACCAGGTCGGCAACCTGGTCAACGACACCATCGGCAAGCACCTGCCATCGCTGTTCAAACGCTTCAACTACCGCCACGTGAGCGGCCTGGACAGCCATGAGTATGCGCAGATGCACTTCCACATCAACGAAGTGCTGCAACATGACCTGGAACGGGCGCTCAAGGGCGCGCGCAACATCGACATCCCGGTGCTGTTCATCAACGGCGACCGTGACGAGTACACCACCGCTGAAGACGCCCGGCAGTTCGGTCGGCATGTCGACAAGAGCCACTTCACGGTGATCCGTGATGCGGGCCACTTCCTCGACATGGAGAACAAGACGGCCTGCGAGGACACCCGCAGCGCACTGCTCGACTTCCTCAAACCCACCGTGCGCGAGCCGCGGCCGCGCAACCCGTACACTGCCCAAGGGCAACATGCATGGGCTATCTGAGTGAATCGGCGTCCTGTAGCCACCACCCGCAGGCGAAGGGCGCCGACAGCCTTTTTATAACTGGGGCTTCTAATTCGATGAGGGTTCTGGTAAAAAGTCGAGCGCAGACGCGGGTATAGTTTAATGGTAGAACAGTAGCTTCCCAAGCTTCCGACGAGGGTTCGATTCCCTCTACCCGCTCCACACCGCATTCCCCGCATGGCGTTCCAGCAACGTCATCGCTGTCAAAAGGAGCCTTGGCTCCTTTTTTCGTTTTCATGACTTGGCTCACTTGCCAGCAGCTCGACTTGCAGCGCATATGCTCAATGCATTTCGCGAGACATATCGAAAGGACTGAGCATGTTTCTGTCACGCTGGCTCCCTGGCCTTGCCAACCTGCTTCATTACCGCCGCGAGTGGTTCCACGCCGACCTGCAGGCCGGCTTGTCGGTAGCCGCCATCCAGATCCCCATCGCCATCGCCTACGCACAGATCGTCGGCCTTCCACCCCAGTACGGACTGTATGCCTGTGTGCTGCCCATGATCATCTATGCCCTGGTCGGTAGCTCGCGGCAACTGATGGTCGGCCCTGACGCCGCCACCTGCGCGATGATCGCCGGTGCCGTGGCACCGCTGGCCATGGGCGACCCGCAGCGGACCGCCGAATTGGCAGTGATCGTCACCGTGCTGGTGGGCGTGATGCTGATTGGCGCCGGGCTGGCGCGTGCCGGGTTCATTGCCAGCTTCTTCTCGCGGCCGATCCTGATCGGCTACCTCAACGGTATCGGTCTGAGCCTGATCGCCGGGCAGTTGTCCAAGGTGGTGGGGTTCAGGATCGAAGGTGACGGCTTCATTCTCAGCCTGCTCAACTTCGTCCAGCGGCTGGGCGAAATCCACTGGCTCACCCTGGCCATCGGCGGAGCCGGGCTAGCCCTGCTGATCTGGCTACCACGGCGCTTCCCACGCCTGCCCGCCGCATTGGTCACCGTAGCCGTGTTCACCGCATTAGTGGGCCTGCTCGGCCTGGACCGCCTTGGCGTTGCCATCCTCGGTCCCGTACCGGCTGGCATCCCGCAACTGGCCTGGCCACAGAGCAACCTCGCGGAAACCAAGAGCCTGCTGCGCGATGCCCTGGGTATCGCTACCGTCAGCTTCTGCAGCGCCATGCTCACGGCGCGCAGCTTCGCCGCGCGCCACGGTTACGCGATCAATGCCAACCATGAGTTCGTCGCCTTGGGCGTGAGCAACCTGGCCGCCGGCATTTCCCAGGGGTTTGCCATCAGTGGCGCCGACTCGCGTACTGCGGTCAATGACATGGTCGGTGGCAAGAGCCAACTGGTGGGCATCATCGCCGCACTGGTGATCGCGATGATCCTGCTGTTCTTCACCGCGCCCATGGCGTGGATCCCACAGGCGGCGCTAGGCGCGGTGTTGCTGATGGCCGGCTGGGGTCTGATCGATATCAGATCGCTGGGGCGCATCCGGCGCCTGAGCCGCTTCGAGTTCTGGCTATGCCTGCTGACCACGGTCGGCGTGCTCGGGCTGGGCGTGCTGCCGGGCATCATGGTGGCCGTGACCCTGGCGATCCTGCGCTTGCTGTACAGCATCTACCAGCCCACCGACGCGGTGCTGGGCTGGCTGCCGGGCATCGAGGGCCAGGTGGACATCCGCAAGCACAAGGAAGCCCGTACCGTCCCAGGCCTGGTGGTGTACCGCTTCGACGACGCGATCCTGTTCTTCAACGCCGACTACTTCAAGATGCGCCTGCTCGAAGCCGTGCAGAGCCAGGCCAAACCCCAGGCCGTGCTGTTCGATGCCGAGGCGGTGAGCAGCATCGACGTCAGCGGCATTGCGGCCTTGCGCGAGGTACGCGACACCCTGGCGGCGCAAGGGATCTACTTCGCCATCGCCCGTGCCCGGGGCAACTTCCTGCGCATGCTGGTGCGCTCCGGGATGGCGCGGGAAATGGAGGAGAAATTGCTGTTCGGCTCGGTACGGGCGGGGATTCGGGCGTATCGGGTGTGGCGTAACAGGAATCGCAAAGGGCCAGTGGCGGAATAAAGAAGAGGACCGGTGCGCGGGCTCGTCGAAGTTGGCTGTTGACCGAACAGCAGCCCGCGCATCTTGCACGACATGCTAAAGTCGCCCCCGTTTCCCGCCCCACCGAATGGACCCAGCATGCCTGCACTCGACGCCTACCTCGCCACCTGGCCGGACCTCGCCCAGCGCCATCCCTGCGACGCCCTGCTGCTGGGCAACGGCGCCAGCCGTGCGCTGTGGAAGCCTTTCGGCTACTTCTCGCTGTTCGAAGAAGCCCAGCGCGCCGGTCGCAAGAAAGGCCTGGCGATCAGCGACCAGGCCTTGTTCAAGTCCCTGGGCACGGAGCTGTTCGAGCCTGTACTGAGCACCCTCAACCATACCGTGCGCGCCAACGCGGCCCTGGCGATCAACTCCACCGCGCCGCTGAACCGCTACTACTCGATCAAGGAAGGCCTGATTCACGCCATACGCACCGTGCACCTGCCCTGGTCGCTGATGCCGGCGGCTAGCCTGGCGTCGATCAACCAGGCCCTGCGCGGCTACCGCAGCGTCTACACCAGCAACTACGACCTGATCCTGCCGTGGGCCGTGCAGCATGACCCGCAAGGCTTCGCCGACCTGTTCGACGAACAGGGCTTCTTCGACGTGCGTCGCACCCGCAGCGAAGGCACCCGCGTCCTGCACCTGCATGGCGGCCTGCACCTGCTCAAGCTGCCCGATGGCACCACCCGCCTGCGCAGCGCCGACAGTGCCGAGCTGCTCGACGGCTTTGCGGTGAACATTCCGGGTGAGGTGCCGCTGTTCGTCAACGAGGACCGCAGTGAAGAGAAACTGCGGGCAATTCGCAACTCGGATTACCTGGGTTGGTGCCTGGGGCAGTTGGCGCAGGAGCGCGAGGGGTTATGCCTGTTCGGGCAGCATCTGGATGCGAGTGATCAGCACTTGTTTGAGGCCGTTCGCCAGGCACAGCCGGCGCATCTGACGATTGCCATCCGGCCGCTGGGCGAGGCGTCGGTGATCAATCAGAAACGGCATTTCGTTGAGCGGTTTGCGGGTCTGCCGGCGACCGAGCTGCATTTCTTCGATGCGAGTAGCCATCCGCTGGGCATGCTGGCGATGGCCATTGATGTGACACGCGGGCGCGGTTGAAATAACGCCGCGAAAGGCTCGCCTTGAGGCTTTTGGCGCTCTTGAGATCGAGCGCCGCCCGCGCGGCGCATCGCGAGCAAGCTCGCTCCTACATTTTTTGCAACGTGCCATGGTCTGTCAGGCCATGGTTGTCCGCTTTTTGGCGCCCGCCGAAGAATCGCGTCGTACTCACAAGGCAATCAACCATGGCCTATCAGACATAGGCACGTTGCAACAAATGTAGGAGCGAGCTTGCTCGCGATGCGCCGCGCGGGCGGCGCTC
>NZ_AKJC01000166.1 GCF_000282535.1 Pseudomonas sp. GM84
CGATGAGGCCGGTACAGGCAATAAAAAAGCCCGCACATGTGCGGGCTTTCTTGTATCTGGCAAAACCATCAGAACCGATAGACTTCCATATCGGTACGAATCGGCGAAGCCATCGGGATCTTCGACTTCTCCGGCTCTTTCTTGACCTGCACCGGGGCCGCAGCCTTCTTCGGCGTGTCCTCGGCGATCGCCGGCTGGTTGGCCAGTGGCTTGACTGCAGTGCTCAACTGTTCGGCCAGCTTCTGCAGCAATTGGCCCTGAGCCTGCACCTGCGACGACTCGGTGCCCTCATGCTGCTGCTCGAGGTGCACGATACGGTTGTCACGCACATGGCCACGACGGTCCAGCAGACGCCATTGGGCGTCGAGAATAGCCGGCTGGTTCTTGCCCGAGTCCAGACGCGTAATCGACAGCAGTACCTGCACGTCTGGCGAGAAGCCGGTGCTGGCAGGGGCCAGGACCACGCGCTGGCTGTCCAGGCGCCAAGCCAGCTGGCGTACCAGCAGTTGATCGATGTCCGCCGACAGGCTACCGGCCCAACGACCGTCGGTCGCCGAACTCAGGCTGCCATCGGCCTGACGCTGCAAGAAGGTTTCGCGCTGCAGGTAATCGGCGATCGACACCGGGCCGAGCACCACGGCCATGCCCGCACTTTGCGAGGGCTGGCCAGGATCACCGCTGTCGAGCTGATACAGGGCAACCGGCTGATGCATGCTGCATCCGCTCAGGCCCAGCAAACCCGTCAACAACAGCGCAAATGGAAGGCGCAGAAATTTCATTCATCCCATCCAGGCGGTCGCCACCAGGCAAACCGCAGTGATACTGATATTCATTCATTCGGGCACACGGCCACGCCGGCACCGCAGGGGCACTATCATCCGCGAAATGTTGGTCCGACTCCAGCATTTCCGCCTGGAACGGCGCTGAAAATGCCGTCCCAGACCATTCATCGGGTCAGGCGGGCCCCTCCACCTGCAACCCATCAACCCGCTGGAACCCGCGTGGCAGCTTGCTACCGCGCCGGCCCCGCTCGCCCTTGTAATGCTCAAGGTCGTCCGGTTTCAGCGACAGTGTACGTTTGCCCGCCTGCAACACAAGCGTCGCGCCCTCGGCAATCACCGCCAGGTCGGTGACGTATTCTTCCCGACTGGCCACCCGGTCGCCAGGCACACCGATGATCTTGTTGCCCTTGCCTTTGCCCAGTTGCGGCAAATCGGCCACTTTGAACACCAGCAAGCGGCCCTCGGTGGTCACTGCCGCCAGCCAGTCCTGTTCGCGGTTGGCCACCAGGCGCGGGCTGATCACCTTGGCGCCGTTGGGCAGGCTGAGCAGGCCTTTGCCTGCCTTGTTCTTGGCCTGCAGGTCTTCGCCCTTGACCACGAAGCCGTAGCCGGCGTCTGAGGCCACCACGTACAGGGCATCGTCCTCCGGCAACAGCACGCATTCGAAGGTGGCGCCCGGTGGCGGCGTCAGGCGGCCGGTCAGCGGCTCGCCCTGGCCACGTGCCGAAGGCAAGGTATGCGCAGCCACCGAATAACTGCGCCCAGTGGAGTCGATGAGCACGGCAAACTGGTTGGAGCGGCCGGCGGCCGCAGCCTTGAAGCCGTCGCCGGCCTTGTAGGAAAGCCCGGTGGCATCGATATCGTGGCCCTTGGCGCAACGCACCCAGCCCTTCTCCGACAGCACCACGGTGACCGGCTCGGTCGGCATCAATTCGTTTTCGGACAGGGCCTTGGCTTCGGCGCGCTCGACGATGGGCGAGCGGCGGTCGTCGCCATAGGTCTCGGCGTCCTTGATCAGTTCGCTGCGCACCAGCTTGCGCAGCTTGGCATCGCTGCCGAGCAGCGTTTGCAGCTTGGCCTGTTCCTTCAGCAGTTCGTCCTGCTCGCCACGGATCTTCATCTCTTCCAGGCGCGCCAGCTGACGCAGGCGAGTTTCGAGGATGTACTCGGCCTGGATCTCGGACAGCTCGAAACGGGCAATCAGTGCCTGCTTGGGGTGTTCCTCGGTACGGATGATGTGAATCACTTCATCCAGGTTGAGGAACGCGGTGAGCAAGCCTTCCAACAGGTGCAGGCGCCTCTCGACCTTGTCCAGGCGGTGCTGCAGGCGGCGACGAACGGTACCGATGCGGTACTCCAGCCACTCCAGCAGCAAGACGCGCAGGTTCTTCAACTGCGGCCGACCGTCAAGGCCGATGATGTTGACGTTGACCCGGTAGCTGCTTTCCAGGTCAGTGGTAGCGAACAGGTGCTGCATCAGCTCGGCGGCATCCACCCGGTTGGAGCGCGGGATGATGACGATACGGCACGGGTTCTCGTGGTCCGATTCGTCACGCAGGTCGGCGACCATCGGCAGCTTCTTGGCCTGCATCTGCGCGGCGATCTGTTCCAGTACCTTGGCCCCGGAAACCTGGTGCGGCAGCGCGGTGACGACGATGTCACCGTCCTCGACCCGGTACACGGCGCGCATGCGGATCGAACCACGGCCACTTTCGTAGATCTTCAGGATCTCGGCACGGGGCGTGATGATTTCGGCTTCGGTCGGGTAGTCGGGGCCTTGAATGTGCTCGCACAACTGCTCGATGGTCGCCTTGGGCTCGTCGAGCAGGCGCACGCAGGCGCTGGCCACTTCGCGCAGGTTGTGCGGCGGTACGTCGGTGGCCATGCCCACGGCGATGCCGGTGGTGCCATTGAGCAGAATGTTCGGCAGGCGCGCCGGCAGCACTGCCGGTTCCTCCAGCGTGCCGTCGAAGTTCGGCACCCAGTCCGCGGTGCCCTGGCCCAGTTCGCTGAGCAGCACCTCGGAGTAACGCGACAAGCGCGCCTCGGTATAACGCATGGCGGCGAACGACTTCGGATCGTCCGGCGCACCCCAGTTACCCTGGCCATCGACCAGCGTGTAGCGGTAGCTGAACGGCTGCGCCATCAGCACCATGGCCTCGTAGCAGGCCGAGTCGCCGTGGGGGTGGAACTTGCCGAGCACGTCGCCGACGGTACGCGCCGACTTCTTGTGCTTGGCGTCGGCATCGAGCCCCAACTCGCTCATGGCATAGACGATGCGTCGTTGCACAGGCTTCAGGCCATCGCCGATGTGCGGCAGGGCCCGGTCCATGATCACGTACATGGAGTAGTTGAGGTAGGCCTGTTCGGTGAAGTCAGCCAGCGAACGGCGTTCGACGCCGTCGAGGCTGAGTTCCAGTGGGTCGCTCATGCGGGCCTCGTCATTTCAAGTTCTGGCGCAACAGCATGGTGCCGCCGCGCTGGGTAAATTCAAGTTGTTTCAACGCGCTCATGCCGAGCAGCACGGTTTGCCCATCCAGCCCGGGCACCACCAGCGCGCGCACGTTGTGCAGGCGGATATCACCCAGCTGCAGGCTGTCCAGGCGGGTGCGGTAACCTTCGGTGCGGCCATTGGCGGTACTCAGCGTCACCGGGCTGCCGCGCTGCAGGTCCAGGCCACGGGCCAACGACTCGGGGATCGCCACGTCGGTGGCGCCGGTGTCGAGCATGAAGTGCACCACCTGGCCATTGATCGCGCCATCGGCGACGAAGTGGCCCTGGCCGTTACTCAGCAGGCGCACCTCGATGAAGCCTTCGCCATGCTCGGACTGTACCTGGGTATTGGGGTTGCGCTCGCGTTCCTCCCACTGCCCGAAGAAGCGCGTGGCAAGGAACAGCGCCGCCGCCCAGGCGACGATCATCAGTACCCTGCCCGCGCGCTTGCCCGGTGCCTGGCTCATGGCTTGGCGCTCCAGCCACCTTGCGGGGCGTCGAAACGCCAGACCACCGGCCGGCTTTCGCCATCGGCACGATCACCGTTGTTGTTGTCGATACCTACCCAGGCGCCCTTGGCGTCGACCACCAGTGCTTCGGCGAGGCCGAAGGGCTGATCGTAGAGGCGTTCCGGCTTCAGGGTATCGGCTGCGAACGACCAGCAGCGCTCGACGCTGCCACTGTCGGCGTCACGCCGGCAGAGTCGGTATGCATTGCGCTCGAGGGTGAACAGCTTGCCCTCGAACCAGGCCAGGTCAGCGAAATCACGCGATAGCGCGCGGGCATTGGGCATCTGCGGCGGCTGCATCTCGACCCCGGCTTCGCTGAGCACTACGCACGTGCGCCCGCAGGTCCACACCGAGTGCTGGCGCTCTATCGCCACCAGGCCGCGGCGCTCGCGCTCGGCCGCCAGCCACAGGCGGTCACCGGCCGGGTTGATCGCCAGGCCTTCGAACAAGGCGTTGAAGTGCAACAGCATGCCGCTGGCCCGGGCCTGGCGAATCATCGCCGGGTCGATTTTCAACCAGTCTGGCTCACCTTGGACCGGCAGTTGCAGCACCGCCGCATGGGCTTCGCTGACCACATAGAGGTTGCCCGCCTGATCGCAGGTGATGCCTTCATAATCCAGCTCGCCGCCGCGTACGTACGACGCGACCCAGTTGCGTGTTTTCAAGCCCCAGGGCAAGCCGCTCTCCGGCACCAGCGGCGGGGTGAAAGCCAGCGGCTGGGCGCGCCACACCGCGTCCTGCTGATCGAACTGGTAAATTCGATCATCGTCGCGGTCTGAAACGCCCCACAGCGCGCCTCGGCAAAAGGCCAACCCGGAAAGGTTGCCGCCGCGCATGCCGTCGATGGGGTGCTCGGATGCCAGTTTCAGTTCTGGCCAGTTGCCTGCCAGGGTAGGCAGGGCAATCAGGCTCAGCAGAACCGCGACCAACAGACGAATCAAACCAGGACCTCAGCCAGATTGCCTTTGGTTTCCAGCCAGTTCTTGCGATCACCGGCGCGCTTCTTGGCCAGCAGCATGTCCATGATCTCGGTGGTGCCCGCCAGGTCGTCCAGGGTCAGCTGGACCAGGCGCCGGGTGTTCGGGTCCATGGTGGTTTCGCGCAGCTGCGGCGGGTTCATCTCGCCCAGACCCTTGAATCGGGTGACCTGTGGCTTGCCGCGCTTCTTCTCGGCCACCAGGCGGTCGAGAATGCCGTCACGCTCGGCTTCGTCGAGGGCGTAGTAGATTTCCTTGCCCAGGTCGATGCGATACAGCGGCGGCATGGCGACGTAGACGTGGCCGGCTTCGACCAGCGGGCGGAAGTGCTGCACGAACAGCGCGCACAGCAGGGTCGCGATGTGCAGGCCGTCGGAGTCGGCGTCGGCGAGGATGCAGATCTTGCCATAGCGCAGCTGCGTCAGATCGGCGGCACCGGGGTCGACCCCGATGGCCACGGCGATGTTATGCACTTCCTGACTGGCCAGGACTTCGCCGCCGTCGACTTCCCAGGTGTTGAGGATCTTGCCGCGCAGCGGCAGGATTGCCTGGAATTCCTTGTCCCGCGCCTGCTTGGCCGAACCACCGGCGGAGTCGCCCTCGACCAGGAACAGCTCGGCACGCATGGGATCCTGTCCGGCGCAGTCGGCCAGCTTGCCTGGCAAGGCCGGGCCCTGGGTGATGCGCTTGCGTTCGACCTTCTTGCTCGCCTTGAGGCGCCGCCCGGCGTTGCTGATGGCCAGCTCCGCCAGTTGCATGCCCAGCTCGGGGTGGGCATTGAGCCACAGGCTGAAGGCATCCTTGACCACACCCGAGACGAAAGCCGCGGCCTCGCGGGACGACAGGCGTTCCTTGGTCTGCCCGGAGAACTGCGGCTCCTGCATCTTCATCGAGAGCACGAAGGTGATGCGTTCCCAGACGTCTTCGGGCGCCAGCTTGACGCCGCGCGGCAGCAGGTTGCGGAACTCGCAGAACTCGCGCATGGCATCCAGCAGGCCCTGTCGCAGGCCGTTGACGTGGGTGCCGCCCTGGGCGGTGGGAATCAGGTTGACGTAGCTTTCCTGAACACTGTCGCCGCCTTCGGGCAGCCACAGCAGCGCCCAGTCCACGGCCTCCTTGTTGCCGGCCAGGCTGCCGCAGAACGGCTCGTCGGGCAGGCGCAGGAACTCGCTGACCGAGTCGACCAGGTAGGAACGCAGGCCATCTTCATAATGCCACTCGACCTTCTCGCCACTGGCCTTGTCCTCGAAGCTCACCAGCAGGCCTGGGCACAGGACAGCCTTGGCCTTGAGCACGTGCTTGAGGCGGCTGATGGAGAATTTCGGCGAGTCGAAATACTTCGGGTCAGGGCTGAAGTACACGCTGGTACCGGTGTTGCGTTTGCCGACCGTACCGACTACTTCCAGCTCGCTGGCCTTGAAGCCATCGGCGAAGCTCATCTGGTACTCGTTGCCGTCGCGCTTGACGCGTACGCGCACCTGGGTCGACAGGGCGTTGACCACCGAGATGCCAACGCCGTGCAAGCCGCCGGAGAACTGGTAGTTCTTGTTGGAGAACTTGCCGCCGGCGTGCAGCTTGGTGAGGATCAGCTCGACCCCCGACACGCCCTCTTCAGGGTGGATATCCACGGGCATGCCGCGACCATCGTCGCTGACTTCCAGCGAATGGTCGGCATGCAGGATGACCTGGACCGAACGGGCGTGGCCTGCCAGGGCTTCGTCGACGCTGTTGTCGATGACTTCCTGGGCCAGGTGGTTCGGCCGGCTGGTATCGGTGTACATGCCCGGCCGCTTGCGGACCGGGTCAAGGCCCGAGAGGACTTCGATGGCGTCTGCGTTATAGGCGCTAGCGCTGGGATTGGCCATGGGTTCTCGTCGTCAGTCTGGTGAATGCGAAAAAATCAAAATACAGAAAAATCGAGCGCCGCGTACTGCTGCCGGGCAATCCCGGCGAACGCCAGCAGGGCCGGCAGCTGCGCGGCGAAGCCCTGGTAACTGTGGTCGCCACCGGCCTGGATACGCAGGGCGCAGGCCCGGTAATAGCGTTCGGCGTGGCGATAGTCCAGGGTTTCATCGGCGGTCTGCAACCACACTTGATAGCGGCTGGGGTCCTCGGGTGCCGGCACTTCCAGCTCGGCCAGCGCCTGCACGTGGTCGTGGGTCAGCTCCCAGGTTTCACCCGTGTAATGATTGCGCTGGCTGCCCAGGTAGCCGTCGAACCGCTTGTGCGGGGTTACCGCTGGGTTGACCAGCAATGCCTTCAGGCCATGGCGCTCGGCCAGATGGGTGGCATAGTAGCCGCCGAGCGAGCTGCCGACCAGCAGCGGCGCGCCCAGCTCGGCGATGGCGGCTTCGAGCTGCACCATGGCCTGGCGCGGGTGATGGTGCAAGGCCGGTGCACGCAGTTGGCCGGACAGCCCCAGTTGCTGCATCACGGCTTCGAGCTGACGCGCCTTGGTGGACAGCGGAGAGCTGTTGAAGCCATGGATATAGAGGATGGAACCCGACATGCTGCCCCCGGAATCTTTGGCTTCGCGCCCGAGGGTGCGGGCGCAGGGATGCGCAGTGTAGCGTGTTCGCCGGGTTTTGGTGCCGCGGCTGGTTTTTCGCAACAAATTCGTCTTGTGAACCTGGGCCGCTGCGCGGCCCAATCGCCGGCAAGCCGGCTCCCACAAGGGGAATCGCTGCCCTTTCTCTGTGGGAGCCGGCTTGCCGGCGATTGGGCTGCGCAGCAGCCCCTTTACCTCAATAGCCCGGGCTGTCGAAGTCGAGCCTGACTTCGAAGTCCCGGGCCCGCTCCACGCCAGTCTCCAGTCGTCCGTCGGCGTGCAGACGCAACCAGCGATACCCGGGCTGCTCTTCGCTGACCTTGAAATCCTCGCTGGCGGCGGCGAACTGGATGCAGGTGGACGGGGTGGCCAGCAGGCGCAGGCCATCGCGCGTTTCATCCCACGGCTGATGGATATGCCCCCAAAGCAAGGCTTTCACTTGTGGATAACTCGCCAGCCGCTGCAACAGTTCATTGGCATTGCGCAATCCGATGGGGGCAATCCACGCACAGCCGATGTCTACGGGCTGGTGGTGGCAGCACACCAGGCAATGGCGCTCGCCTGCCGATGCCAGCGCCTCGTCGAGCAGCGACAACTGGTCCTGCTCAAGCAGCCCATGGGTAGCCCCTGCCACCGCCGTATTGAGCATCACTACCCGCCAGGCACCCACGTCGGTGACCGCCTGCACCAGCTGCGGCGCCACTTCGGCCATCACCCGCGCTTCGTCATGATTGCCCGGCAACCAGCGCGCGGGAGCACCCAGCCCAGCGGTCAAGGCACGGAACGCTTCATAGGAAGCGACACTGGCGTCCTGTGACAAATCACCTGTACACAGCAGCAGATCGATACGCGGTTGCTCGCGCCGCACCTGCTCGATCACATGGCGCAGGCTGTCACGGGTGTTCAGGCCCAGCATGGTGCCCGCCGGGTCGGCGAACAGATGGGCGTCGGTGAGTTGCACCACATGCACGGGTGCCGGGGAAAGATCTGGGTGCGGCAACGGCCGTCTCCTCGAACGGATTCAGCAGGGATTATCGCGCTGCAGCCGTGGCGAGCAAACAGGCGAAACCGACCGGCTTCACATTTCAGCGCACACTTGCCAGTTCATGGCCACACGCCAGGCAGTGGCTCAGCCATTCGCCGAGGAAAAGATTGAGCTGGGCTTTCTCGTCCGGCTGATGCATCGCTTCATTGGGATACGGGTAGATACTGCGCAGGCGCCGGGTATGTTCGGCGCTGATCACTTCGGCCATGCGCGCATCGTGGTACACCTGCACCTCCAGGTGCGGCACCGGCAGCCAGGGCAGGCTGTGCTCCTGACGAACGCGCAAGGTAGTGGTGTATGGGCAGGCCAGCACCACGTCCAGCACCAGCACGCCGAGCATCTGATCGCCCTGGGTCATGCCGATGCGCCGCGAGCTCTGGCTGGTGCGCATGTCGGGCAGAAGGCGCATGAGCCGGGCATAGTTGGCCTCGCAGGCTGCTTGCAGCCCGGCCAGGTCGACCCGATAACGCTCACGCAGCAGGTTCACTTCCACATACCTCGAACTTCGTCACGGTTCAGTGCCAGCCATTGCAGGCCGATGATGGTCGCCGCGTTGCAGATGCGCCCGTCGCGCACGGCCTGCAAGGCATCCTCGAACGGCCAGACGCTTACCCGGATGTCCTCGCCTTCTTCTTCCAGGCCATGCAGGCCTCCGGCGCCTTCGCTGCTGCAACGCCCGAGGAACAGGTGCACGAATTCATCGCTGCCACCCGGCGACGGGAAGTAACGCGTCATCGGCCACAGGGCGCTGAAGGTCAGGCCGGCTTCCTCTTCGGCTTCACGGTGGGCCACCTCTTCCGGTTGTTCGTCCTTGTCGATCAGCCCGGCAACCTGCTCGATCAGCCAAGGGTTGGCAACCTTTCCCAACGCCCCGACTCGAAACTGCTCTATCAGCACCACTTCATCGCGCAGCGGATCGTAGGGCAACACGCACACGGCATCGTGCCGCACGAACAGTTCCCGGCTGATTTCACGACCCATGCCCCCAGCGAACAGTTCATGGCGCAGGCGCACCTTGTCGAGCTTGTAAAAGCCCTGGAAGCAATTGGCCCGCTCGATGATCTCGAAGCCCTTGGGCACTGAATTCAACGTGTCTGACATGGAAATCCTCATGACCTCGAATACCGCATCGCGCCATCCTACTCTGCACGCTTGCCGGTTTCATCCCTTTCCGGCAACCGTTCGTGCAGTCGGGACAGCGCGTCTTCTCTCTGTTAGCTTAGTGGCGAACTGAAGGCCGCGCAGACGGTCAAAGGCCGACTTTTCCCCGTTCTGCAAGGATCATCATGACACTTGTCAAACTGACTTCCGTGGCTGTGCTGGCCTTGGCCCTGGGTGCCTGCCAGAGCCTGTTCACGCCCAATTACCGGGCCCCGCTAGAGGTCAAGCGCGATGCCTGGGAACACGTCAAACCCGGCTGCAGCGCCAGTGACTGCCCGCTGGTGAACATCGATACCATCCACTTCCCGGACCTGCCGAAACTCGACGCCATCGTCGAGAAACGCCTGCTGCAGCTGACCGAGGACAACCAGCGTGGGACTGCGCCAAGCACTTTGCAGGCCTATGAGCAGCAATACCTGGCCAGCGCCGACAAGCGCAACAGCAGCTACCTGCAGGCCAAGGTACGTGAACAGCATGACGGACTGGTGATCATCGAGCTGTCCAGCTACCTCGACAGCGGCGGTGCCCACGGCATGCCCGGGCGTGGCTTCATCAACTACTCGCGCAAGCTGGACAAGGAGCTGACCCTCCAGGACATGCTGGTGCCGGGCCAGGAGGACACCTTCTGGAAGACCGTCGAGGAATCGCACCGTGCCTGGCTGATCAGCGTGGGCATGGACAAGGACGCCCAGTTCGTGAAGACCTGGCCGTTCCAGAAGTCCCCGCACATCGCCCTGACCTACGGCGCGGTAGTGGTCAAGTATGAGGTCTATACCATCGCGCCCTATTCCATGGGCCACGTGGAACTCAAGCTCCCCTACCCGCGCCTGAATGGCGTCATCAAGCCTGAACTGTTTCCCGGCCGCGGCTGAGGCTCAGTAGCGCATGCAGCCCACCTGCCAGCATCAGTGCTGGCAGGGTCGCCCCCAGCGCTGGCGCTTGCGCGGCGATCAAATGGTAGGCCGCGACACCCGCAACCCAGGCCAGCAGCGCCTCCCAGTGCAACCCGTCGACCTGTGCTGGCGCGCGGCGGCGGCGGATCACGTAGTGGTCCATCAGCACCACGCCGAACAGCGGCGCGAACACCGAACCGATCAGCAGCAGGAAGTTTTCGTACTGGGCCAACGGCGCCAGCAGGGCGATCAGGGTGCACAGCACGCCGATGGCCAAGGCCAGGTGTTCGACTTTCACAGGCACCAGCAAGCCGCTGGAAACCGCAGCCGAGTGGATGTCGGCAAAGGCTTTTTCCGACTCATCCAGCAGGATCAACAGCAACGGAAGGCCCATGCCAGCACCCGCCAGGGCCAGCAGCAGGGCATTGGCCTCGCCGCTCGGGGCGAATGCCAGGGTGTAGGCCACACCCAGGCTCATCAGCCAGGTGTTGCCAATGAAGTAGCCCAGCACAGTCCCGCCGAAGACACGCTTGCCGTTGCTGGCGAAACGCGAGTAGTCGGCGATCAGCGGCAGCCACGACAGCGGCATGGCAATGACGATGTCAAAGCCCACGGCCAGCGACATCGAACCGTCACCACTGCGCTTCCACAACTCGACCAGGTCGGCCTTGGCGAACAGGTTCCAGGTCAGCCACAGGCAAGCCCCCATCAGTACCCAGATACCCCATTTGCGCAAGATCTTGCGCACGAAGGCCAACGGCCCGCTGACCGCTAGCAGGGTGGCCAGACCGCCGAAGCAGAGGGTCCAGAGCATCGGGCTGTTCCACAGGCTGTCTTCGCCGAAGGTACGTGCGCCGAGCAGGCTGGCCGCATCACGCATGACGATGATCTCGAACGCGCCCCAGCCCACCAGTTGCAGGAGGTTGAGCAGCGCCGGCAAGCGTGCGCCGTGGCGGCCCAGGCTCAGGCGCAGGGTGGCCATGGCCGACAGGCCGGTGTCGCTGCCGATGACGCCGGCTGCGCCCAGCAGCAGCACGCCCACGCCGGTGCCGAGGGCAATGGCCAGAACGGCGCCTGCCAGGCCAAGGCCAGGGGCGAGCATGGCGCCCACCTGCAGGACCATCAGGCCGATGCCGAGGGAGAACCACAGCGAGAACAGGTCACGGCCGCCAAACGGGCGCTGGCTGGAGGGGACCGGGTGGTCGGGGGAGAAATGGCTGGGGGTGGTCATTGTTATGTTCGCCGGAAGAATTGATGGGCTACAGCCACCTTTGTGGGAGCGGGCTTGCCCCGCGAAAGGGCCAGGCCTGCCAACCGCGCTGGCCCAGCTGCCGCTTTCGCGGGGCAAGCCCGCTCCCACAAGGGGAGTGGCGTTGTTACACTTTCTTGTAAAGCTGGCTGCCTTCCTGGCGGAACCGCTCGGCCTGCTCGCGCATGCCATCCTCGACCGCGACATCCACCGCCTCGATGCGTTGGTTGGCGGCGTATTCACGTACTTCCTGGGTGATCTTCATCGAGCAGAACTTCGGCCCGCACATCGAGCAGAAGTGCGCGACCTTGGCCGATTCCTTCGGCAACGTCTCGTCGTGGTAGGCCCGCGCGGTGTCCGGGTCCAGGCCCAGGTTGAACTGGTCTTCCCAGCGGAATTCGAAACGTGCCTTGGACAGCGCGTTGTCACGAATCTGCGCGCCCGGGTGGCCTTTCGCAAGGTCGGCAGCATGCGCGGCGATCTTGTAGGTGATGATACCGGTCTTGACGTCGTCCTTGTTCGGCAGACCCAGGTGCTCTTTCGGCGTGACATAGCACAGCATCGCGCAACCGAACCAGCCGATCATCGCCGCACCGATACCCGAGGTGATGTGGTCATAGCCCGGTGCGATGTCGGTGGTCAGCGGGCCGAGGGTGTAGAACGGCGCCTCGTCACAGCACTCCAGCTGCTTGTCCATGTTCTCTTTGATCAGCTGCATCGGCACATGGCCAGGGCCTTCGATCATGCACTGCACGTCGTGCTTCCAGGCGATCTTGGTCAGCTCGCCGAGGGTTTCCAGTTCACCGAACTGGGCCGCGTCGTTGGCGTCGGCGATCGAGCCCGGGCGCAGGCCGTCACCCAGCGAGAAGCTGACATCGTAGGCCTTCATGATTTCGCAGATCTCGTCGAAGTGCGTGTACAGGAAGTTCTCCTGGTGATGCGCCAGGCACCACTTGGCCATGATCGAACCGCCACGGCTGACGATGCCGGTGACCCGCTTGGCGGTCATCGGCACGTAGCGCAGCAGCACGCCAGCGTGGATGGTGAAGTAGTCCACGCCCTGCTCGGCCTGTTCGATCAGGGTGTCGCGGAACAGCTCCCAGGTCAGGTCCTCGGCGATGCCGCCGACTTTTTCCAGGGCCTGGTAGATCGGCACGGTGCCGATCGGTACCGGCGAGTTGCGGATGATCCACTCGCGGGTTTCGTGGATGTGCTTGCCGGTGGACAGGTCCATGACCGTGTCCGAACCCCAGCGGATACCCCAGGTCAGCTTGGCCACTTCTTCCTCGATCGAGGAACCCAGGGCGCTGTTGCCGATGTTGCCGTTGATCTTCACCAGGAAGTTACGGCCGATGATCATCGGCTCCAGCTCCGGGTGGTTGATGTTGGCCGGAATGATCGCGCGGCCACGGGCGATTTCCTCGCGCACGAATTCGGCGGTGATCTCTTTCGGGATGCTCGCGCCGAAGCTGTGGCCGGCGTGCTGCTGGTTGAGCAGGCCGGCGGCGCGGGCCTCCTGCAGCTTCATGTTTTCGCGGATGGCGACGTATTCCATCTCGGCGGTGATGATGCCCTGGCGCGCATAGTGCATCTGCGTGACGTTGGCCCCGGCCTTGGCCCGGCGTGGGTTGTTCACGTGAGCGAAGCGCAGCTTGGCCAGCTCGGCGTCGTTCAGGCGTTGCTGGCCGAAGTTGGAGCTCAGGCCGGCCAGGCGCTCGGTGTCGCCGCGGGCGTCGACCCAGGCCGAACGCACATCGGCCAGGCCTTTGCGCACGTCGATGATGACCTCAGGATCGGTGTACGGGCCGGAGGTGTCATAGACCAGCACCGGCGCGTTGCTTTCGCCACCGAAGTCGGTGGGGGTGTCGTGCAGGCTGATTTCGCGCATGGGCACGCGGATGTCCGGGCGCGAGCCTTCGACATAGACCTTGCGCGAGCGCGGGAAAGGTTGCACGGACTGCTGGTCGACTTGCGCCGACTCGCTGAGGTTGATCGATTTTTCTTGTTTGCTCATCACAGGCTCTCCAGACGTCTTCCTTGCGGGCGAATGTCGGGGAGAACCTGAAAGGCATGAACGCACCCCTTGACGGGTGTGCAGTGCCGGATGGGGGGTGCCTTGAGCTGCATGCAGCTGCGACATTCCCGGACCTGGCACAAGAGGCTCCCCGGGAAGGCGAGCAATCTTGTTCCCTACGCAGGCGCTAACCTGATCAGGTTCAACGGGATCCGGAACTCTCCGATCTCAGCCTTTGATTCAAGGCACCCCGACAAGAACATGCGCAGTCTAGACTGGAGTGGTCGGCAAAGCCAAGCGGGTAAAACAAGGCGATGATGAAAGGCAAACTCGGCGATTGTTGCCAGGGGCACACGGCACTACACTGGCCCGTCGTTCGATACCCAACAGTTCAGAAATTACAATCTCGTACAAGGATTGCCTCTATGCTGCGCAAACTCTCACTGGCGATTGCCGTGTCTTGTGCGTCCAACGGTGTGGTCTGGGCAGCGCAAGTGCCCACGACAGTGAAGACCGATCTGGTCAGCGTCTACCAGGAAGCGGTAGACAACAACGCCGATCTTGCTGCCGCACGTGCCGACTACGGCGCCCGCCGCGAAGTGGTGCCCCAGGCCCGCGCCGGCCTGCTGCCTAACCTGTCGGCCGGTGCCGAGATGCAGAACACGCGCACCAAGTTCGACGAGCCGTCGGCCACCACCAACCGCAGTGGCAATTCGTGGAATGCAACCCTCTCGCAGCCGATCTTTCGCGCCGACCGCTGGTTCCAGCTGCAGGCAGCCGAGGCCGTCAACGAACAGGCCGCGCTGGAACTGTCGGCCACCGAGCAGAACCTGATCCTGCAGACCGCGCAGAACTACTTCGCCGTGCTGCGCGCCCAGGACAACCTGGCCGCGACCAAGGCCGAGGAAGCGGCGTTCAAGCGCCAGCTGGACCAGTCCAATGAACGTTTCGACGTCGGCCTTTCCGACAAGACCGACGTGCTGCAGTCCCAGGCCAGCTACGACACCGCCCGGGCCAACCGGATCATCGCCGAGCGCCAGGTGCAGGACGCCTTCGAGGCCCTGGTGACCCTGACCAACCGCGAGTACAGCGCGATCCAGGGCGTGGTCCACACCTTGCCGATCCAGGTTCCGATCCCCAATGACGCCAAGGCGTGGGTAGAAACGGCCGGACGCCAGAACCTCAACCTGCTGGCCACCAACCACGCGGTCGACGCCGCTGAAGAAACCTTGCGCCAGCGCAAGGCCGGCCATGCACCGACCCTGGATGCGGTGGCGCGCTACGACAAGGGCGACAACGACAACCTCGGTTTCTCCAACCCCTCGCCCTTCCCCGGCCAGCGCTACAGCGGTGATGTGGAACAGACCACCATCGGGCTGCAGCTGAACATTCCGATCTACAGCGGCGGCCTGACCAGCTCGCAGGTGCGCGAGGCGTACCAACGCCTGAGCCAGAGCGAGCAGCAGCGCGAGAGCCTGCGCCGCCAGGTGGTGGAAAACACCCGCAACCTGCACCGCGCGGTGAACACCGATGTGGAACAGGTTCAGGCGCGCAAACAGTCGATCATTTCCAACCAGAGCGCGCTGGAAGCCACCGAGATCGGCTACCAGGTCGGTACCCGCAACATCGTCGACGTGCTCGATGCACAGCGCCAGCTGTATACGTCGGTGCGTGACTACAACAACAGCCGCTATGACTACATTCTCGACAACCTGAGCCTGAAGCAGGCGGCCGGCACCTTGAGCCCGCAGGACCTGATCGACCTGAAACGCTATCTGAAGGCGGACTACAACCCGGACAAGGATTTCCTGCCGCCGGACCTGGCCGCCGCTGCCGCCAAGAACTTCGAACGCAAGCCTTGAACCTGCTGGTGGCTTCTGTGCGAGCCACTGCCTTGCTCAACGTCTGAAAGCTGACGCAAATCCCTGTGGGAGCAGGCAAATCAAATGGTCTGTACGGGCCCAATCGCCGGCAAGCCGGCTCCCACAGGAAAAAGCACGGTGTACTTGTGGGAGCGGGCTTGTCCCGCGAAGAAGCCACCACAGCCCTCAGCGAACAAGTGCCCCCAGCCCATCGAGCAACCGCTGCAAGGCCCCCTGATTGGCCCGCATCACCGCCCTGCCCGCCTCGCCCATGCGCTGCGCATCCTGGGGCAACTCCACCAGACGGCGCACCGCTTCGGCCAGCCCCTCGGCATCGTCGATCTGCTGCAACGCGCCCGCCTCACGCAGCATTGCCGTGATCTCGAGGAAGTTGAACACGTGCGGCCCCATGACCACCGGCAACGCCAAGGCCGCCGGTTCCAGCGGGTTGTGGCCACCGGTGGCGACCAGGCTACCGCCGACGAAGGCGATGTCGGCCAGCGCATAGAGGAACAGCAACTCACCCATGGTGTCGCCGAGCAACACACGGGTCTGGCCATCGACTGCCGTGCCGGCCGAGCGACGCACCGTGGCGAACTGCTCGCTGCACAAGGCATGCACAGCATCGAACCGTTCGGGGTGGCGCGGCACCAGAATCAACAGCGCATCGCCATGCACCTGCAGCAACTGCCGATGGGCCTGCAGGATCAACGCATCTTCCCCTTCGTGGGTGCTGGCCGCGATCCATACCGGGCGCTGATCGGCTCTCCATTGCTGGCGCAAGGCCTTGGCACGCGGCAGCAACTGCTCGTCGATCTTCAGGTCGAACTTGATCGAACCGGTCACCTGCACACACGCGGGCCGCGCGCCCAGGTCGCGGAAACGCTGCGCCTCGGTTTCGGTCTGCACCGCAATCAGGCTCATCTCGGCCAGCATTGGCCGGGTCAGCTTGGCAAAGCGCGCATAACCACGCGCCGAGCGCTCGGACAACCGTGCATTGGCCAGGGCCACGGGAATACCCCGCTTGGCACACTGGTGGATGTGGTTGGGCCACAGCTCGGTTTCCATGATGACGCCCAGGCACGGGCGCACATGATCGAGAAAGCGCCCCGCCGCCCACGGCAGGTCATACGGCAGGTAGCAATGCTGGATGCGAGGCTCATCGGCGAACATTGCACGAATGCGCTCGGAGCCGGTCGGGGTCATGCAGGTGAGGGTGATCGGCAACTGCGGGTAAGCCTTGAGCAGCGCGCGCACCATCGGCGCGGCGGCGATGCTTTCACCGACCGACACCGCATGCACCCAGATGCCGCCCTGGCGCATGGTCGGCAGGTTGCGTGCAAAGCGTTCGCCAATGCGCTGACCATAGGCAGGCGCCTTGCGGGCACGCAGGTACAGGCGCAGCGCGACCAGCGGCAGGCCCAGGTGAAACAGCAGGGTATAGAGGGTTCTGTTCATGGCGGCGAAGTTTAACCGATCGCGCGCAGGTGCACCGCAAAGCGCTCGGCCAACCATTGTGCGGCCGGCCCCAGCGGCTCATCGCGGCGCCAGGCAAGCTCCACTACCAAGGCCGGGGGCCGCCACTCGCTGGCCAGCTCGACCATCTGCGCCTGGTAGGTAGGGTACTGCACCACATGTCGCGGCAACCAGGCCCAGCCCAGGCCACGCATCAACAGCTCGGCCATGGCGTAGAAGCTGTCGGCACGCCAGACCTGCGGGCTGATCGCCTCGCCGCCGGGGTAGCCGCTTTGCTGAGGGGTGATGAGCAATTGGCGGTGAAGCGCCAGTTGCTGGCGGGTGACCCGCGCTTCACGCGCCAGCGGGTGATCGACCGCGCACACCGTGACCATCTCCACGCTGCCCAGGGCACGCCGCTCCAGCGATGCGGGAATGCTTTCGTGATGAAAGAACAACCCCAGGTCAGCGCGCCGCTCCGCCAGCTTGCGCGCCACATCGCCCTGGGCACCACTGGCCAGTTGCACCTCCAGAAAGGGATAGCGGCTGGCCAGTTCGTCGAGGCTGTCGATGACGGGCTGATAGGGCATGGCCTCGTCCTGGGCAACCCGCAACATGGCTTCCTGCCCCCGCATCAGCGCCAACGCGCGACCATCCAGGCGTTCGCACTGACGCAACAGCTCGCGGGCATCCTCCAGCAAGGCCGTGCCATTTTCAGTCAGCCTGGGCTGCCGACCGCTGCTGCGTTCGAACAGGGTGACGCCGAGGTCAGCTTCCAGCAAGGCAATCGCGTTGCTGATCGCCGATTGCGCCCGGCGTTGCTCACGGGCAACCGCCGAGAACGAGCGCAATTCGGCAACCCGCGCGAACAGACGCAATTGTTCGAGATCCCAACGCTCTGCCATCAACCTATCTCCCATGCTGATAGGTAATGACTTTACCCCATCCGAGGGACGTCTAGAATGCTCGACCAGTAACCGGAGAATCACCCATGAACGCCTATACCTACCTTGCCATCGCCATCTGCGCCGAAGTCATCGCCACCGCTTCCATGAAAGCGGTCAAGGGTCTGAGCACGCCGTTGCCGTTGCTGCTGATGGTCGTTGGCTACGGGATCGCGTTCTGGATGCTGACCCTGGTGGTGCGCAGCATTCCGGTGGGCATCGCCTATGCGATCTGGTCGGGGTTGGGGATTGTGCTGATCAGCGTGGCGGCCCTGGTGATCTATGGGCAGAAACTGGATGTGCCAGCGATGCTGGGCATGGCGATGATCGTGGGCGGCGTGGTGGTGATTCAGCTGTTCTCGAAAACTGCCGGGCATTGATGTTTGCCTGGGAGGGCCTCTCGCCGGCAAGCCGGCTCCCACAGGTATCTGCGGCGCCGTGGAACTCTGTGGGAGCCGGCTTGCCGGCGATAGGGCCGTCGCAGATATAGCCTGTATACTTGCCTGCTGTCCCAATCTTCGAGGTACCGCCATGCCATCCGCCATTTCCACTGACGTGTTGATCGTCGGCGCCGGGGTCGCAGGCCTCTGGCTCAATGCCCGGCTGCGTCGCCTGGGCTACTCCACCGTGCTGGTGGAACGCGCCAGCCTCGGCGGCGAGCAGACCATCAAGTCCCAGGGCATCATCCACGGTGGTACCAAGTACGCCTTGCACGGCGCCCTGACCGGCGCCTCAGAGGCCATCGCCGACATGCCTCGCCGCTGGCGCGAAGCCATTGACGGCAACGGCGAGCTGGACCTTGGCCGCACCCGCCTGCTTTCCGACGCTCACTACCTGTGGTCCCCGGGCACGCTGGCCGGCAATATCACCAGTTTCTTCGCCAGCAAGGCCGTGCGTACCCGGGTCGAACAAGTCAAAGGGGAGCAACTGCCGCCTGCGCTGCAGGATCGAGCCTTCAAGGGCAAGGTCTATCGCCTGGCCGAACTGGTCATCGACGTGCCCAGCCTGCTGGCCAACCTGGCCGAACTGGCAGGTGACAGCCTGCTGGCCGGCCAGCGCATCGAGCCGCTGCGCGAAGGCGACGAACTGGTTGGCCTGCGCGTCGACGAGCGCGAAATTCGCGCCCAGCGCGTTGTGCTGAGCGCAGGCGCTGGCACCGAGGACCTGCTGCATGCCTTGGGCTTGCGTCAACCCGCCATGCAAACACGCCCCTTGCACATGGTCATGGCCAAGGGCGCCAACCTCAAGCCGCTCTATGCTCACTGCCTGGGCGGCGGGCCGAAGCCACGGGTGACGGTCACCACTCACCCGGCCGCGGACGGGCAATGGGTGTGGTACCTGGGCGGCGACCTTGCCGAAGCCGACGGGGTAGCCCGCGAGCCTGCGGCGCAGATTGCCGCGGCACAAAAGGAAATCGCCCAGTTGCTGCCATGGGTCGACCAGAGCCAGGTTAGCTGGGCCACGCTGCGCGTCGACCGGGCCGAGCCCGCACAATCCGGCCTGGTACGCCCGGACAACGCCTTCCTCGCCGATCAGCAGCGCTTGCTGGTGGGCTGGCCGACCAAGCTGGCGCTGGCACCCGACTTCAGCGACCGGGTGATCACCCACCTGGAGCGCGACGGCATCCGCCCGCAGGCGCAGGCCGACCTGTCCGACCTGCCACGTCCACCGCTGGCCGTGCCGGCCTGGGAGCAACTGCTGCCATGAGCCTGCCGACCCTGCATGACTTTCACCGCCCCCTGGGCAGCACCGGCCTCAGGGTGTCGCCCCTGGGCCTGGGCACGGTCAAGCTAGGCCGCGATCAGGGCGTGAAATACCCCACCGGCTTCACCATCCCCGGTGACGATGAAGCCCGCTTGTTGTTGGCCCAGGCCCGCGAACTGGGCATCAACCTGATCGACACTGCGCCGGCCTATGGCCGCAGTGAAGAACGCCTGGGCCCGCTGCTGCGAGGCCAGCGCGATGAATGGGTGATCGTCAGCAAGGTCGGTGAAGAGTTCGAGGATGGCCAGTCGCACTTCGATTTCAGTGCCGCCCATACCCGTCGCTCGGTCGAGCGCAGCTTGCAACGGCTGGAAACCGACCGCATCGAACTGGTGCTGGTGCATTCCGATGGCAACGACTTGGCGATCCTGGAGCAGCAAGAGGTCTACCAGACCCTCGCCGCGCTCAAGCAGGAAGGCAAGATCCTCGCTTATGGGCTCTCCGGCAAGACCGTGGCCGGCGGCCTGAAGGCGCTGGAACAGGGCGACTGCGCCATGGTCACCTACAACCTCAATGAGCAGGCGGAACGCCCGGTGCTGGACTACGCTGCCGAACACGGCAAGGCCATTCTGGTGAAGAAAGCCTTGGCCAGTGGGCATGTCTGCCTTGCGCCAGGTGTCGATCCGGTACAGGCCAGCTTCGAGCTGCTGTTCTCACACCCTGGCGTGAGCAGTGCTATCGTCGGCACCATCAATCCGTTGCACCTGGCCCACAACGTGGCCACCGTCGCCCGTATCCTGGGCCAGCATTGAGTTGTCGCCACCCCTAGGGCCTGGAGACTGACCCGACGCAAGGAGGAGCCTCGTGCCGCGTACTCTGATTCGCAAGAACCCGAGCAACTTCAAGACACTGCCGCTGCATGTCGAAGCCACCGCCGAGGGCCTGGTCTACCAAAGCATCGGGATGCCGCTGAACTTTGCCCAGACCCAGCAGCGGCGCCGGGCCATCCAGCTGCCCGACAACCAGCGTTTCGTGGTGGAACTGGCCAACCTGGGTGTCTCGGTGCGTTTGACCTTGCACTGGCAGCAGCGTGACTACTGGGTGCTGGTACGGCAACGCCGCCAGGACCGCGGCGATGTGGTGCTGAAGCTGATTTCTGGCTATGTCCCCGCCCAGGAGCTCAACCTGCCGCTGCATACCGCCGTGCAGGAAGTGGCGGAGGAATGCTTGCTGGAGACTCCGGAAGGCTGGCTGGGTGGGCGCTTCAACGATACCTGGCTGCCGGCTCCCTACGCCGCAGCCCTGCATTACCGCGAGGCATTGCCGTTCGTGCTGACGCCGCAGTCGGGCGCTGCCCGGCCCGTGCATTGCGGCAACCTGACCCTGCTGGAGCGCCCGCGAGCCTATGTGCACCTGCCTACCGCATCGTTGCAGTTGATCTACGACATGCGCCTGCAAGTGCCCCGGGAGGCGAAGAAGCTGAGCCTGTTCCACGTCGACGAACGCCTCGAAGGCGGCCAACTGGTTGCGCGCCTCAACCGCAAGCGGCCAGACCTGTACCTGATGCCACTGCAGGACGGCCAGCCACTGGCCGAGCTGTATACGCTGAAGAAGGACGAATTGGTGCCGGCGAGCACCCGCGGGCTTTACCTGGCCGAGAGCTTTGCCCGGCAGAACGGTTGGGTGGTCGCGGAGGAGCGTATTCGCTGGAAGGACTGGGTGAAGCAGCAGGGCCTGGTGGAGCGCAAGGCTATGCCGGCTTCACACCTGCAGCGTTTTGGCGACAAGGCGCGGGCGCTGTTGGAGCGGGCGCGTACCTCACTGCACAAGTAGCCTGGGAGTTCTTTGTACAAGCGAGCTTGCGGGAGGGCTTGTATGTGGGAGCGGGCTTGCCCCGCGAACCAGGGCGAAGCCCTGGCCATGCACCTCTAACGTCAGGGCCGGCCCTTTCGCGGGACAAGCCCGCTCCCACAGCGGCCCCAGCTACCTCAGTTCTTGCGGATTTTCTCGACAATCGCCGTGGTCGAGCTGTTCTCGACCAGCCCCAGCACCTTCACCGTACCGCCGTAGGCGCGGACGATATCGGCCCCGACCACCTGGTCGATGCCATAGTCACCGCCCTTGACCAGCACGTCCGGCTTGACCTGGCTAAGCAGGTTTTCCGGGGTACCTTCCGGGAAGCTGATTACCCAGTCCACCGCCCCTAGCCCCGCCAGCACAGCCATGCGCCGGTCGACACTGTTGATCGGCCGACCCGGCCCTTTCAGGCGGCTGACCGAAGCGTCGTCGTTGACCGCAACGATCAACCGATCACCTTGGGCACGGGCCTGCTCCAGGTAGGTCACATGCCCGGCATGCAGGATGTCGAAGCAACCGTTGGTGAACACGATCTTCTCGTTGTGCGCACGCGCGTCGTCGATGGCCAGCAGCAGTTGCTCCAGCCCCAGCACACCACGCTCGGAACCTTCTTCGCGCTGTATTGCACGGCGCAGTTCAGGCGCACTGATGGCCGCAGTACCCAGCTTGCCGACCACGATACCCGCAGCCAGGTTGGCCAGGGCCACCGCATGAGGCAGGTCTTCACCGGCCGCGATGGCAGCCGCCAAGGTGGAGATGACGGTATCACCGGCACCGGTCACATCGAACACTTCACGGGCACGGGCCGGCAGGTGCAGCGCCGGCTGGCCGACGCGCAGCAGGGTCATGCCATGCTCGCCACGGGTCACCAGCAGCGCACCCAGGTCAAGGTCCTGCAGCAGTTGCAGGCCCTTGGTGACCAATTCCGCTTCATCGGCGCAGCGGCCGACGATGGTTTCGAATTCGCTGAGGTTCGGGGTAATCAGGCTGGCGCCACGGTAGATCGAAAAATCCTTGCCCTTGGGATCGGCCAGCACCGGGATGCCCTTGGCACGCGCGGCCTGGATCAGGCTCTGGTGATTTTTCAGCGCACCCTTGCCGTAGTCGGACAGGACCAGCACCTTGACGCCTTCGAGCAGGCTGTCGACTTCCGTGCCAAGCGACAGCGGGTCGGTGGCGAACGGCTCTTCGAAATCGATGCGCAGCAGTTGCTGGTGGCGACTCATGACCCGCAACTTGACGATGGTCGGCTGGTGGGCGATACGCTGGAATACCGAACGTACGCCGGCGGCCTGCAGGCTGTTGGCCAGGCTGTCGGCGGCCTCGTCCTGACCGGTAACGCCGATCAGCGAAGCCGGTGCACCCAGCGCGGCAATGTTCAAGGCAACGTTGGCCGCGCCGCCTGGGCGATCTTCAATCTGATCGACCTTGACCACCGGCACTGGCGCTTCCGGCGAGATACGCGAAGTACCACCATGCCAGTAGCGGTCGAGCATGACATCGCCGACCACCAATACCGGGGCTTGATCGAAACGCGGCATGGATAACTTCATGGGCAACCCATATGAAAATAATGAACAGGGGCAGGATATTAGCACAGGGTAGACGACGGCTTTATGGCCAGATCGACCCTGGAAAATTCCGGTGACAATCGGGGCCGCAGGCCCCGATCACAGAGGACTCAGGTGATATCGGCCTTGGCCGGCTCATCCAGGCCCATGGCATGCAGGCGGGCATAATGGCCATTGGCAGCCAGCAGCTCGGCATGGGTGCCACGCTCCACCAGGCGACCCTGGTCCATGACCAGAATCAGATCGGCCTTCTCGATGGTCGACAGGCGGTGAGCGATCACCAGCGTGGTACGGCCTTGCATCACGTGGTCCAGGGCGGCCTGGATGTGCCGCTCGGATTCGGTGTCCAGGGCCGAGGTCGCCTCGTCGAGGATCAGCAACGGTGCGTTCTTCAGCAAGGCCCGGGCAATCGCCAGGCGCTGGCGCTGGCCGCCGGAAAGCAGCACACCGTTCTCGCCAACCTCGGTATCGAAGCCTTTGGGCAACTGGTCGACGAACTCCTTGGCATAGGCATCGGCTGCCGCCGCTTCGATGTCCGCGCGCGGCGCGCCGGCCAGGTCACCATAGGCGATGTTGTTGGCCACGGTGTCGTTGAACAGGGTGACATGCTGGGTCACCTGCGACACGTGCTTGCGCAGATTGCGCAGGCGGTAGTCCTCGATTTCCACACCATCGAGCAGAATCTGCCCTTCGTTGTGGTGGTAGAAGCGTGGGATCAACGCCGCCAGGGTCGACTTGCCGCTACCCGAGCGCCCCACCAGGGCAATCATCTGCCCAGGTTCGGCAACGAAGTTGATATCGCGCAGCACTTCGCGCTCGGTGCCAGGGTAGGTGAAGCTCAGGTTGCGCACTTCGAGGCGCCCCTGCACCCGCTCTTTCTCGACCGTGCCGGTATCGATCTCGGGCTCTTCGTCCAACTGCTCGAAGATGCTCTCGGCACCGGCCAGGCCTTTCTGGATGGTCGAGCTGACTTCCGAAAGCTGGCGGATCGGCTTGGGCAGCAGGCCCGCCGCGGTGATGTAGGCCACCAGGTCGCCGGCGGTGGACTCACCGCGCAGGAACAGCACCAGGAACATCAGCGCCGCCATGGCGCTGTAGATCACCAGCTGCAGCATCGGCGTGTACAGCGAACCGGTCTTGGTCATGCGCAGTTGCTTGTCGGTGTTGCTCTGGCTGGCGCGACCGAAGCGCTGCTGCTCGTAAGCCTCGCCGCCGAAGCTGCGGACCACGCGGTAACCCTGGATAGTCTCGGAAGCGACGTGGGTGACATCACCCATGGCCACCTGGATCTTCTTGCTCTGCTTGCGGAATTTCTTGCTGGCAACGCTGACCATCACCGCGATCACCGGCAGGATGGCCACCATCACCAGGGTCAGGTGCCAGTTCATCCACAGCAGGTAGGCAAACAGGAACACCACGGTCAGGCCTTCGCGGATGACCACCTTGATCGCGTCGGTAGCGGCGCCGGTGACCATGGTCACGTTGAAGGTGATGCGCGAGATCAGGTGCCCGGAGTTGTGGTTGTCGAAGTAGCGGTTGGGCAGTACCAGCAGTTTGTTGAACAATTCGACGCGCAGATCGTGCACCAGGCACAAGGAGACCTTGGCCAGAAAGTAGTTACCCAGGAAAGAGCCCAGCCCCTGCCAGGCGGCGATCAGGATGATCAGCAGCGGCACCGCCTGCAGCAGCTGCAGGTCGCGCAAGTACGGCACGTTGGGGAACAACACCGCTTCGGGGTTGCTCAGGCCATCGACGAAGTACTTGAGAATCCCGGCCAGCATGGGCTGGGTCGAGGCAAAGATCACGAAACCGATGATGCTCAGCAGGAAAATGCCGACATAGGGTTTCACGTAGCTCAGCAGCCGGAAGTAGATCTTCAGGCTGGAGGTGTGCTCCGCCGGTAGCGGTGTTTCGGCCATCATCGAGCTCGCTGTTCAGGTTGAACCGGAAATTTTACCACAGGCGCCATTTTCGGCACGCCCCCAGGGTAACAACATGGCCAGGCCGACCGTCAGCCAGCTGACGAACCACTCGGCACGCGGTGTCCCGGTCAGGCTGGCGGCATCGAACTGCATGGCCATGGTGGAGTAAACCCACAACGCGAGCAGGATCTTGCCGAGCACGGTATCCCGGGCGCGAACGATTTCGCCCAACGTGAACAACCACACCGTGATCCACAGCAGCATGCCCGGGAGGCCCAGCTCCATGGCGACATGGGTAAACATGTTGTGCGAGTGATCGAACAGCATGCCCGCCGCACTCACCTTGTACTCTGCGCCCAGGCCCAGCCCGGTCCAAGGGTGCTCGCCAATCATCTGCAGCACCGACCCGAAAATTTCCGGGCGGAACGAGGAGCCACGAGCTGTCAGATCCTCGTAGAGCATGTAGAAGGCCAAGCCAGAGGCGAGCATCGCCGCAATTGCAATCAGCCGGCTGTGGCGGTCACGGAACCACAGCGGCGCGAGCACGGCGGTGAGCACCAGCGCCAGCGACGCACCACGGCTCTGACTGAGCAAGACATACGTCCCCAGGCACGCCAATGCCAGGAACCAGGCAAGCTGCGCACCGCGCTTGCGAGGTACCTGATAGAGCAGCATCAGTATCGCGGCCCCCACCACGTAGGCGCCGAGAATCGGGTGGGAAATTTCGCCAATGCCTTCCAGCCGCCCGATCAACGGGATGCCCAGTACGACATAGAAGTTGATGATGGAGATCAGCGCGGCGACGGCCAGCAAGCCGCCACCCAGCTGCAGCAAGTGGCGGATCCGCACAAGGCCGGCTTGGGCCAGCAACGGAAACGCCATCAGGAATACCAGGATGTACACCAGGCGCTTGACCTCCCGCCCAGGCTCCTCACCTGTTGACCAGGACAAGCTGAGCCCTGCCCACAGCATCAACGCCAGCAGTGCCCCCCATAGCGCCGGCTGGCGCCGCCAGGCCTCCATGAACACGCCGCGGGCAGACCAGGCCACGACCAGCGTCGGCAACCACAAGAACACCACCAGACCCTGTTGATAGACCTTGTTGCTAGGCGCCAATGCAATCGCAGCAATGAACCAGACCAGACCAAAACCCAACCAGGCCCGTGCCCAGCTTTTTTCGTACAACATTCATTCCCCCGGTCAATCAAAGACACCATCATGGTGCTACCGCATTATTTTCGGCATTATTGCCGTCATTTTGATCGCCAGACGACAAGGCTCAATTCATGCAATGCTCCCCGCTCAACCAGGTCGACTTCGATCAGCTGACACGTGGCGCCCAGGTTCTAGAGGCAGACAGCTATGGTGCCAAAGTCTACCTGCTCGAGGATGGCAATTTCCTCAAGGTTTTTCGTCGTAAACGTTTGATTTCATCTGCGCTGCTTCGCCCCTACTCCCAGCGTTTCGTCGACAATGCTGCGCGCCTCGCGCAAATGGGCATTCCCACGCTGCAGGTGATCAGCCAGCACAAGCTCGACCTGCCAGGCCGAACTGCAGTGCTGTACCGCCCGCTTCCCGGGCGCACGCTGTTGCAGATGTCTCGCGATGCCGACTTCAGCTGGGCCACCTACCTGCCCCGCCTGATCGAATTGATCCGCCAACTGCACCGCAGCGGCATCTACTTCCGCTCGCTGCACCTGGGCAATGTGGTGGTAACGCCTGATGAGCGCCTTGGCCTGATCGACGTGGCGGACATGCGTTTCCTGCGCCCGCCCCTTTCCGCACGCATGATCCGGCGTAATGTGCAGCACATGGTACGTTACATCGAGCGCGAGAAACTTGGCGACCGCTTCCCCCTCGCCGACTTCGAGGCGGCCCTGCTGGCGCGCTGAACCTCAGCCGCGCAGCAGGCTCGCCGAGCCATTCTGGAAGGCCCGCCAGGCCGCTTCCGGCGCCAGAGCCTGACGCTGCCGGGCGGCCAAGGTCGCCGCGCCGAGTGCATCGCAGCGCGCTATCGCTTCGGCCCAGGCGTCCATGTCGCCAACCGGCAGGTAGCAACCAGCCCCTTCGAGCTGCTCGTGAAACACCGGCAAGTCACTGCAGATGACCGGCACATCGGCCATCACCGCTTCCTGCACCACCAGGCCCAGGCCCTCGGCGCGCGATGGCACCAGCAACCAGTCGAACGCACAGTACAGCTGTCGCAGGTCATCGCGGTGGCCGCACAAGTGCACGCGGTCACTCAGCCCCAGTGCATAGACATGCGCCTGCAGATCCGCGCGCAACGGACCGTCACCGATGATCGCCAGGTGCATGTGCGGATGCCGGGCAGCGCCTTTGGCGAACGCGTCGATCAAGATCTCGAAACCCTTGCTCTCCACCAACCGGCCCACGGCGCCAAGCACCTGGCCGTCGGTTTGCGGCAAGGCCAGGGCCAGTCGCGCCTGTTCGCGGCTCATCAAGGATCGACGGAAAGCTTCTGGCTCAAGGGCGATACGCAGTGTCTGAACCGGCCGACCGAGATCCTGCTCCAGCGCCTGAGCGAGCGTCTGCGAAACCGCTGCGATGCTCAGGCGTTCGGCAGGCAGTTCGCGCAACAGGCGAATGTCACTGGCGTTCAAACGCGTCCGACCATGGAACAGCACCTTGGCCCGCACGTCAGGAATCTGCTGCAGCAATGGCAGCACCAGGCGGGCAACGCCGACACCATCCAGCAGCAGCACATCGACCTCGGCCTCGGCCAGCGCCTTGCGCAGACGCATGCGCAACCACGGCCGCAACAGGCGCCACAGATGCCGTCCTTTCAGCGCCCGCTGCGGCATGTGCCATTCGCGCGTGGAGCCCAACCCACAGCACAAGCCACTGCCCAGCAGCAGCCAGTTACTGATGCGAGCATCTGCGCCAGCGTGCGACAGCACCTGCCGGTGAACCTGATGGATGGACATGTATGGCGAACCGCCAGCCCACATCATGTTGACGATGTTCATGGGGATAGTGCCCCTCTCCCGCTCAAGCCAGGTGGGACAGCGAATTCAGTGAACAAATAGTGATATTCCCATGCCTACCAAGGCACCCATAAGCAGCGTCAATGCCAGCTTTACCCGATCCCTTTGGCGCCGTTTGGCCTTGCGCTGAACCTCTTCAGGCAAGGTTACGTGGCTGCCAAACCCAGTGTGCAACACTGCATCACCTTCCAGCGTCACGGCTGTAAGATTTAACTCAGCATAGCGACGGGAAAGCGCCTTTTCACCAGCATAGGCGGCAAAAGGCGCACAACGCTGATAATCACTGAGGCGACGCAAGCCTGGGTTGAGCGAAAACGCCTGCCACTCGGCTTTTTCGGACAGCAGCGGGTAGCACGGCACCCCCGCCACCACCTGGCGATCGCCCAAGTGAATGTAGGGGCTGTGGATGGCCAAGTCGTGGGCGTAGCTGCGCAACCAGACTTGCAGCAGTTCGGGCCGCTCCTGCAGGACCGCCCGGGAGTCCTCCACGAATGCCTGGCGGTAGAACTGCCAGTCATCTTCGCAATGAAAGATGTAGGGCGTCTTGACCCGGCTGTAGGCCAGGTCGATGGACGCCAACTGCCCGAGCTTGGGGCGGTTGACGAATACCGTGCAATACGGTTTCCAATGCTCGGGCACGGCACCGTGCACGGCATCGTCACCCGAGTCTTCGGTAATGAACACTTCACGTATCGGCGCGGTGTTAAAGCGATCGAAACTCTCAAGGGTATGCTTGAGCAGGTCGAATCGACCGCAGCTGGTCACGACAAGCGTGACATCACTTTCTTCAGAAAAGCGCACCGGACTCCCTCCGCGTTGCGACAATCGACTTCCCGTTCCCGGTCCGTGAGCACGAAAGTTCTGTTGGTTAAAAACCCAACTTCAACCGCAACCGCTGCCATGCAGACAGGGGTGGATGCGGCCTCAGTGCCGGGCGCATATGGTCGACGATGCTACGGCCAACTTCGGCAAAACTGAAACGAGAAATTGCCAAATGGCGCCCGTTTTCAGCAATTTGCCGCGCCAGCGCAGGATCGCCGCGCAAGGTTTTCAGTTTCGCCTGCAGTGCAGGAATGCTGTCGTAGAACACCACGTTGTGCATGTCCTGCAGGCCCAGGGCGCGATTTTCCTCTTCGCCCTGATCGAACGCCAGCAGCACACAGCCGCAGGCCATGGCTTCGAAGTTCTTGATCATGTACTCGCCCATGCCGACATCGGCACTGACGAAAAATCGAATGCGGTTGAGGGTATTGCAGTAGTCCTCACCCGACTTGGTACGGGTAACCACCAGGTTCTCCACCCGCCCCAGTTCGTCCAGCAGCGCCTTGCGCCCGCTATAGGCGACACTGTTGGTACTGCCGACGAAGGCCAGCTCGATATCACGCTCGCGACCCTGGTCGGTGAGCAGTTGTTCATCGTAGCCCTTGGGCACGAATACTGCGTCGAAACCTTCCTGACGCAGGCGCTCGCTGACCATGTGGCCGGAGCTGATGACCCGCGCCCACGGCAGCTTGCGGTAGTGGGCGCTGAACTTGCCGGTGTATTTGCAAGGGATGTAGTTCTGGTACGCGTCGTGCTCGAGGATGACCAGGTTCGGCACCGTGCGGATGAATGCGACCTGACGGATTTCCTGCTTGAAGCGCAGGAAGAAGACGATGCGGTCATAGCGCTCGACCTGCACTTCGCGCTTGAAGTAGCGGCGCAGGTTGCGCTGGTCTTCGCTGGTCAACCAGCGCAAGTCGCATTCGCAGTTGGCCGCGACGCCGTCGTACAGGCGATCGAGGATCGCCCGCTGTTCCTTCTGCACCAGAAATAGGACTTTCATTGCTTTCCTTGGGCGCTCTGCGCCATCGCGGTCAACCATGGGCATTGTTTTACAGCTCACGGCGCCAGAACAGTTCATGGCGGCGCACGGCCTTGCGGAAGAACTCGTTCTCCCCGTAAGGCGACGGCCGCCGCCCGGCCAGCCAGCGCTGCAGCAGGCGACGCAAACGGCGCTTGAACGGTGCCGGAGGCTGCAGGTCGTGCATCATGCCCAAGGCCATGGCCTTGTCGCGCTGGGTCGGCAGGTCCAGCACCAGCGCGCATGGCGCCCAGGCCTGGTCGGCCGTCATCTGCGGCGGCAGGGCCACGCCATCACCGCTGTCACCCATCGGCCAGCGGTCGTTGTCATGCAGGTGGTTGGCGTAGCACAGCAGCGTTTGTGGCTGCCATTCCAGGCCCTGCAAGGCCTCGAGCACGGCTGCCTGGGCGCAGATATGGTCAGGGTGCGGGTCGAGTTGCGGGTGTGGCATGACCAGCACCTCTGGCCTGGCCAATGTCAGCAGCGCACGGAGGTCGGCCAGCAGGTTGTGCCAGGTCGGCGCACCATCGCTATCGCCCGGCAGCGTGAACGGATTGAACTGACGGAATGGGCGGATATCGGCCATCTCGGCCTCGCGGGAGGCCGCAGGTACATCCGGCGCGGCCTGCATGGCCGGCAGTTGCAGACAGAAATAGCCCAACTGCAGGCAACGCGCCTCCGGCACGCCGGCCCAGCGCGGTACGGCAATGCTGTCCCAGGCGCGCAGGCGGCCTTTCAGGCGTGCAGCCTCGGCCTTGCCCAACCCCATCTGCTGATAGTGCTCGGCCTCGATTTCGCCGGCGGTCAGGGTCACCACCCAAGTCTCGTCAGACTGGCTGTACAAGCCGTAGGCAGCCAGTTCGGCATCATCGGCATGCGGGGCGATGACCATCACGCGGCGA
Organism: Pseudomonas sp. GM84; assembly: GCF_000282535.1. Taxonomy (GTDB): domain Bacteria; phylum Pseudomonadota; class Gammaproteobacteria; order Pseudomonadales; family Pseudomonadaceae; genus Aquipseudomonas. Next base: position 30,737 of record NZ_AKJC01000166.1, read on the forward strand.
CGCTGCAACTCGACGCTGGGCGTGATCCACAGACGCGGCTCACCCAATAACCGGCAATGGCGACCCCGCACGCGCAACGTACCTGCCTGCAGCGGCGCGGCCAGGCCGGTCAGGTTGAGAAAGCGCACCCCGTCGACGCCACGCTCGAACGTCTGGCGATCGCTTTGCGAGTCGGCCAGCAGCTGCACGCAAGGATCAAGGAAACGCCCCAGCCACCCGCTTTTCACCCGCATTTCGAGAATCAGTGTTTCATTCCCTTGCAGCAGGGCGTCGGCCTTGAGCTGCCCGTCACGCCAGCTGACCGCGCCTTCACGGGTCTGCTCGCCAAAGCGATAGGCGTAGTCTTCATTCGGCGCATAGAACAGGTGATCGGCGAACCAAGCCTCATGCGCGGCCCAGAGCAACGGCAGCAGCAACAGCGGCAGCCACCACCAGGCAAATACCCCGAGGCAGACCAGTGCGACCAGACCCGCAAGCAGGCCCAGGCGCTTGTTGCGCCGGTGGCGCTTGAGCAACTGCTGCTTGCGACTCACGCCTGGAACACCGGCACAGGGTTGCACCAACGGTCCTTGTACTCGCGATCGGCACGACCGAACGAGAACCGCAGCGGCTTGTTGCGCGCGCGGGCGTCCTCCCAGGCAGCCTGGGTATTGAGGAAGCTCAGCACGCTGCCGGGGCTGAAGGCTTTGGTTTCAGGGTCGACGCCGCCGTTGACGTATTCGACGCTGATCCACTCTGGGGCTTCGACCCGATACACCAACTGAATGGCGATGGGCTTGTCGTCAAGCAGCAGCACCGAGCCGATCAACAGCTCGCGCAGGCGCTCGAGCACATCGGCCATACGCTCCGCACCGGTAGCGGGGAAGCCCCAGCGGCGCTGGAACAGGTCGCAGTACATCACTGCGATTTCGCTGCTGCTGAAGTCGCTGATCGGGCGCACCACGCCGCCCGCCTCTTCCAGCAGGCGCAATTCGCGGCGCTGGTTGTAGCGGAATTTTTTCGACAGGTCTTCGTGCGCCCTGGCCATGGCCAACTGTTCTTTCTGCACCTTGAGGCCGGTGAAGCGCCCCTGGTTCAGTTCGGACAGGTAGCGCCCGGCATGGCGCAAGGGGGCAGCGGCATCGGCGGCGGCCGGCAGAATGAGTTCGGCATTGCCCAGATCGAACAGCCCTTTCTTGCCGGCGCGCTTGAGCACTTCCTTGGACAGTGCCAGATGACGCCCCCAGGCAGGAATGGCAGCCTTCAGTTCACCCGACTGATGCCAGCCCAGGTAGCGCACGGGGATCTGCGCAAGATCGGCCAGTTGTTCGATCACCAATGGATGCGTCGCGACACTGCCACCAAAGCGCGCCCAGGCTTCGGCATAGGCGGCTGCATCGATGACCTGCCAACCGCGTTCGCGGAAGGCCTGAATATGATTGAGCATCACGCCTGCGCCACCAACGCGCGAACTTGTGGCAGCTGCCAGAAGGCCTCGCGTACTGCCTGGTCGGAAAACCGCCGGTGCAGGCGCTGCAGCATGTGCGTGGCACATGCCTCGCGCTGCTGCGCATCCAGCTCGCCCATGTGTTTCAGGCCCTGCGCCAACTGCCCGGCATCACCGAGCGGGAACAGCATGCCGACACCCTCGACCACTTCGCGGGCACCGCCGCAGGCAGTGGCCAGCAGCGGCACGCCAGCGACCATGGCTTCGAGCAGGACCATGCCGAACGGCTCATGGTCGGAGCTCAGGGCGAACACGTCGAACGCCTGGAAGTAGCGCCGGGCATCGGGCACCTGGCCAAGAAAGTCGACCTGCCCGGCGATGCCCAGCTCTGCGGCCTGCGCCTTGAGCTTGTCTTCCAGACGCCCTTTGCCAAGGATCGCCAGGCGTGCGCCGGCAGGAAGCGTTGGCAGCGCCTGGGCAAAGCCACGTAGCAAGGTGGCCTGGTCCTTGTCTGGATGCAGGCGGCCGACGTTGCCGACGACCCAGGCCTGTGCGTCCAGCCCCAGGGCCTGACGCGCTTCGGCACGAGGCACCAACGCTGCTTGCAGCGCCTCGATGTCGATGCGGTTGTACAGGGTCTGGATACGTTCGGCGGGCCACTGCGGCAAGCAACGGCGCATGTCGTCACGCACCGCATCGGACACGCCGAGCAGGCTCAACCGTTTGCTGAACAGGTTGGCGAACAGCCGCCGCCCCTTGCGCTGGTAGTCACCAAAGGCATGGTGCACACCAATGACTGGCAGGTTGGTGCCCAGCAAGGCCACATAGATCGGCTTGAACCGGTGAGCGATGCAGAAACTGAAATGGCGCTCGGCCGCGATCCGACGCAGCGCGCGGATGGCACCCAGCTTCAGGCCGCGCACGGCCTTGGAGCTGAACTCCAGGAACAGCACCTCGTCCGAGGCGCAGCCGGCCGCGACCTGCGGGTCGCTGGCGCCGGTGAGAAAGACCGTGGTGACCTTGTAGCCACTACCCTGAAACAGGCTGGCGTATTGACGGGCACAGTCGAGGAACGGCCCGTCATAGCCATGGCAGAACTGCAGGACACGCTGTTCAGAGCGGCTGGTCATACGCGGCTGCGCCGTCCTTCACGACCAGGATGTCTTCCATGATCAGGTACTGCAGGTCCGAGCCGAAGAACATGTTCAAGGCATCGGTCGGCGAGCAGATCATCGGCTCGCCACGGCGGTTGAGCGAGGTGTTCAGCGACACGCCGTTGCCGGTCAGGTCTTCCAGCGCCTTCATCATGTCGTAGTAGCGCGGGTTGTACTCGCGCTTGAGCACCTGGGCACGCGAGGTGCCGTCTTCGTGGACCACTTCGGGCACACGGGTCTTCCACTCTTCAGCCACTTCGAAGGTGAAGGTCATGAACGGCGCCGGGTGATCGACCTTGATCATCTGCGGGGCGACGGTGTCGAGCATCGACGGGCAGAAAGGTCTCCAGCGCTCGCGGAACTTGATCTGGTGGTTGATGCGGTCAGCCACGCCTTCAACGCTCGGGCAGCCGATGATCGAACGACCGCCCAGCGCACGCGGGCCGAACTCCATGCGACCCTGGAACCAGGCCACCGGGTTGCCGTCGACCATGATCTTGGCGATCTGCTGCGGCATGTTGTCGAGCTTGCGCCACTTCGGCTGGTTCGGGTGACGGGCGCAGGCCGCGATCACGTCCTCGTTGGAGTACGACGGGCCGAGGTAGACGTGTTCCATCTTCTCGACCGGCACGCCACGGGCGTGAGACACGTAGGCCGCGGCACCGACCGCAGTACCGGCGTCGCCGGAGGCCGGCTGGACGAACAGTTCCTTGACGTCGGAACGGGCGATGATCTTCTGGTTGAGCTTGACGTTCAGCGCGCAGCCGCCGGCGAAGGCCAGCTTGCCGGTTTCACGCAGGGTATCGCCCAGGTAGTGGTCGATCATCTGCAGGGCCAGCTTCTCGAACAGCGCCTGCATGCTCGCCGCATAGTGAATGTACGGCTCGTCGGCGATATCGCCTTCGCGCTTGGGGCCCAGCCATTCGATCAGCTTCGGCGAGAAGTAGAAGCCCTTGCCCTTCTCTTTATAGCGGCGCAGGCCAATCACGTTGGCGTATTCGGTGTTGATCACCAGTTCGCCGTTCTCGAAGCTGGCCAGACGCGAGAAGTCATATTTGCTGGCATCACCGTAAGGCGCCATGCCCATGACCTTGAACTCGCCGTCGAGCATTTCGAAGCCGAGGAACTCGGTGATCGCGCCATACAGGCCGCCCAGCGAATCCGGGTCGAAGAACTCTTTGATCTTGTGGATCTTGCCGTTTTCGCCGTAGCCGAAGAAGGTCGTGGCGTACTCGCCCTTGCCGTCGATGCCGAGGATCGCGGTTTTTTCCTTGAAGCCCGAGCAGTGGTAAGCACTGGATGCGTGGGCCAGGTGGTGCTCGACCGGCTCGATCTTGACCTTTTTCGGGTCGAAGCCGAGTTGCTCCAGGCACCAGACGATCTTCTTGCGGTAGCGCTTGTAGCGGCGGTTACCCATCAGGATGGCGTCAAGCGCGCGGTCCGGGGCGTACCAGTAACGCTTGGCATAGTGCCAGCGGGCCTTGCCGAACAGGCTGATGGGCGCGAACGGGATGGCGACCACGTCGACATCGGACGGTTTGATACCTGCCTGCTCCAGGCAGAACTTCGCCGACTCGTAGGGCATGCGGTTCTTCGCATGCTTGTCACGCACGAAGCGCTCTTCTTCGGCGGCGGCAATCAGCTTGCCGTCGATGTACAGGGCCGCGGAAGGGTCATGGCTAAGGGCGCCGGACAGGCCAAGAATCGTCAATGCCAAGGGTTTAGCCTCTTCATTCGGTAGAGATGCGCCAGCGGCCTCGTAGGCGGGTGGCGGCTAAAGGGCGAGATTATAACGCAAAGAATTCCAACTGGCCTTATCGCCGGCAAGCCGGCTCCCACAGGTACGGCGCTACCTCCAGGAGCAGCACCATACCTGTGGGAGCCGGCTTGCCGGCGACAGGGCCAGAAGGGACAACCGCTTATTCGGCGATCAGCCAGTCCATGCGGTAGCTGCCCGCAGTCTGCGCCAGCTCCTTGGCCAGCCAGGGCAGCAGCTCCTTGAGCTCCTCCTCCAGCCCCCATGGCGGGTTGGCGATGGCCAGGCCCGAGCCATTGAGGCCCTGCGGGCTGTCCTGGTGATGCACATAGAGCTCGACCCGCAACAGCTTGGGCGCGCCAGTGCTGGTCAGGTCCTGATAGAAGCGGGTCAGCGAGCGCTGATCCTTGATCGGGTACCAGATGGCCGCGACAGTCTGGCGCATGCGGCCGATCGCCTCTTTCATCGATGTGGTGCAGCGCTTGAGCTCATCCGCCTGTTCGAACGGCGGGTCGATGAGCATGATCGCGCGCTTCTCCGGCACCGGCAGCAGCGCCCTCGGCACGTGCCAGCCCTCGCCCAGATGGACCACTACGCGTGGATCCTTCTTCATGTTTTCTTTGAGCAGCGGCCCGTCTTCAGGGTGCTTTTCATTCAGCAACGCGCGGTCTTGCTGGCGCATCAGGCGGCGAGCCAGCTCAGGCGAGCCCGGGTAGTAGCGCAGCTCCCCATCGGCATTGAGGCGCTTGATGATGCGCAGATAATCGGCAGCCATCGCGGGCAGGTCATCACGATTCCACAGGCGCGCGACACCTTCCAGGTATTCACCGGTACGGGTCGCCTGGTCACCTTGCAGGTCGTACAGACCAAGGCCTGCGTGGGTATCGATGTAGGCGAACGGCTGCTCCTTGCGCGACATCAGGGCGATGAGGCGGGTCAGCACGATGTGCTTGAGGACGTCGGCGTGGTTGCCGGCGTGGAAGGCGTGACGATAGTTCATGGAAACTCCTGCGGGGGCGACAAGTTTACCTTGTCACAGGAGCGGAGTCAGGTGCACCAGCCGATTGGCAGCGCAAAAAGCAGGGGGTAATTCCAGATCCCTTCATTCATTCGCACTGGCGACACTCCTGCCTCCACCCACTCAGGAGTACCTGCAATGAAAGCTTCCATCAAGCTCGACACTAGCGCTTCCGTCCCTCGCCTCAACGGCACGCTGGGCGTCATCAACGCGCCCTACACGGCCGTGGTCGAACTGACCAGGCCAGACGGCAGCACCGACAACATCGTGGTATCCAGCACCGGCAGCGAAGCGTGGGAGATCACCTTGAACAACTGCGTACCCGGGAACTACGAAGCCGTGATCCGCCCAAGGGAAGCAGGTGTGTTCGAAGCCACCCGCCTGAACTTCTCGCTGTAACAGCACGGCCTGCCGCGCGAACCCTGCAGGGCTCGCGCGGCAGGCCGAAACGTCTTCAGCGGTTACTTGTCGGCGTGATACGCCGCATCAGCCGTTTCAAAACGCTGAACCATGCCCTTGGACGGGCTGCCCAGCTTGCTCACCAGCACGATGGCGATACTGGCGAACAGGAAGCCCGGGATGATTTCATACAGGCCCCAGGTATCGATCTGCTTCCACAGGATCACGGTCAGTGCGCCGACCACGATACCGGCCAGTGCGCCGTTACGGGTCATGCCCTTCCACAGCACCGAAATCAGCACCACCGGACCGAAGGCGGCACCGAAGCCAGCCCAGGCGTAGGCCACCAGGCCCAGCACGCGGTTTTCCGGGTTTGCGGCCATGGCGATGGCGATCAGGGCCACGGCCAGCACCATCAGACGACCGACCCAGACCAGCTCACCCTGGGAAGCATTCTTGCGCAGGAATGCCTTGTAGAAGTCCTCGGTCAGGGCACTGGAACACACCAGCAACTGGCAGCTCAGGGTGCTCATTACCGCCGCCAGAATGGCCGACAGCAGCACACCGGCGATCCACGGGTTGAACAGGATCTTCGCCAGCTCGATGAACACGCGCTCACGGTTCTCGGTGACCGGGCCCGCCAGCTCAGGGTGCGCAGAGAAGTAGGCGATACCGAAGAAGCCCACCGCACAGGTGCCGGCCAGGCACAGGATCATCCAGGTCATGGAGATGCGGCGGGCGTTGGCGATCGACTTCACCGAATCGGCGGCCATGAAGCGCGCCAGGATGTGCGGCTGGCCGAAATAGCCCAGCCCCCAGCCCATCAACGAGATGATGCCGATGAAGGTCGCGCCCTTGAACATGTCGAAGTTGGCAGGGTTCTGCGCTTCGATGGCAAGGAAGGTGGTGTCGAAACCGCCGGTGGAGATCAGCACGATGATCGGCGTGAGGATCAGCGCGAAGATCATCAGCGAGGCTTGCACGGTGTCGGTCCAGCTCACCGCCAGGAAACCACCGACGAAGGTGTAGGCGATGGTCGCCGCGGCACCCGCCCACAGCGCAGTCTCGTAAGGCATGCCGAAGGTGCTCTCGAACAGACGGGCACCGGCAACGATGCCGGAAGCGCAATAGATGGTGAAGAACACCAGGATGACGATGGCCGAGATGATCCGCAGCAGGCCGCTGGTATCTTCGAAGCGGCTGGAGAAGTAGTCCGGCAGGGTCAGCGCATCGCCGTTGTGCTCGGTCTGCACGCGCAGGCGGCCGGCAACGAACAGCCAGTTGAGGTAGGCACCGACCGTCAGGCCGATGGCGATCCAGGCTTCGGACAAACCGGAGAAGTAGATAGCGCCCGGCAGACCCATCAGCAGCCAGCCACTCATGTCGGAAGCACCGGCGGAAAGCGCGGTGACCACGCTCCCCAGGCTACGCCCGCCCAGGATGTAGTCGGAAAGGTTGTTGGTGGAGCGGTAGGCGGCGAAGCCGATCAGCACCATTGCCGCGATGTAGATCACAAAGGTGATCGTTAGTGGATTGCCCATGCTTGTGCCCTGGCGTTTGTTTTTATCTCATGCGCAACCGTAATCAGCCGGTTGCACCCAGGCGGCGAATCCTATGCAACAACCGGAAGCAGGTGCAACCATTTTTCATTTGCAAGTTGCACCCACCTGTGCGATTTCAGGCAATGTCGATTTTTTGCTCAATTTTTGAGCAAAGGACAGCACTCCCATCAGAAAAAGCAATAGAAAGCCTCTAATTCAAGAGTAAGAAATGTCGCCAGACGAGTTGCACCTGAAACCGCAAAAATTCGGGTTGCACCTGGTTGCACCCGAATTGTCCTACAGATACTCTTGATGCCAGCTTAGGCCACGACCGATGGCCAATAATGAGGATAAGAAATGGCGACGACCACCCTTGGGGTCAAACTTGACGACCCGACCCGCGAGCGACTCAAGGCCGCAGCGCAGTCCATCGACCGCACGCCGCACTGGTTGATCAAGCAAGCAATCTTCAATTACCTGGAGAAGCTCGAGGGTGGTGCCACCCTGACCGAACTCAACGGTCATGCCAGCAGCGTGGTCGACGACGCTGGCGAAGTACAAGCGGATCACGCTCACCAGTGCTTCCTGGAGTTTGCCGAGAGCATCCTGCCCCAGTCGGTACTGCGCTCCGCCATTACCGCCGCCTACCGCCGCCCTGAGCCGGAAGTCGTGCCGATGCTGCTGGAACAGGCGCGCCTGAGCGCGCCGTTGGCTGAAGCGACCAACAAGTTGGCCGCGGGCATCGCCGAAAAACTGCGCAACCAGAAGAGCGCCGGCGGCCGTGCCGGCATCGTTCAGGGCCTGCTGCAGGAATTCTCGCTGTCGTCCCAGGAAGGCGTTGCCCTGATGTGCCTGGCCGAGGCGCTGCTGCGCATCCCGGACAAAGGCACTCGCGATGCGCTGATCCGCGACAAGATCAGCACCGGCAACTGGCAGCCGCACCTGGGCAACAGCCCCTCGCTGTTCGTCAACGCCGCGACCTGGGGCCTGCTGCTGACCGGCAAGCTGGTCTCCACCCACAACGAATCCGGCCTCACCTCCTCGCTCACCCGCATCATCGGCAAGAGCGGCGAACCGATGATCCGCAAGGGCGTCGACATGGCCATGCGCCTGATGGGCGAGCAGTTCGTCACCGGCGAAACCATCGCCGAAGCCCTGGCCAACGCCAGCCGCTTCGAGGCCAAGGGCTTCCGCTATTCCTACGACATGCTCGGCGAAGCGGCACTGACCGAGCACGACGCACAGAAATACCTGGCCTCCTACGAGCAGGCGATCCACTCGATCGGCAAAGCCTCCCACGGCCGTGGCATCTATGAAGGCCCGGGCATCTCGATCAAGCTGTCGGCCCTGCACCCGCGTTACAGCCGCGCCCAGTACGAGCGCGTGATGGAAGAGCTGTACCCGCGCCTGCTGTCGCTGACCCTGCTGGCCAAGCAGTACGACATCGGCCTGAACATCGACGCCGAAGAGGCTGACCGCCTGGAGCTGTCCCTCGACCTGCTCGAGCGCCTGTGCTTCGAGCCGTCGCTGGCCGGCTGGAACGGTATCGGCTTCGTCATCCAGGCCTACCAGAAGCGCTGCCCGTATGTGATCGACTACGTGATCGACCTGGCCAAGCGCAGCCGCCACCGCCTGATGATTCGCCTGGTGAAAGGCGCGTACTGGGACAGCGAGATCAAGCGCGCCCAGGTTGAAGGCCTGGAAGGCTACCCGGTGTATACCCGCAAGGTGTACACCGACGTTTCCTACGTCGCCTGTGCCCGCAAACTGCTGGCAGTACCGGAAGCCATCTACCCGCAGTTCGCCACGCACAACGCCCACACCCTGTCGGCCATCTACCACATCGCCGGCCAGAACTATTACCCCGGCCAGTACGAGTTCCAGTGCCTGCACGGCATGGGCGAACCGCTGTACGAGCAAGTCGTGGGCAAAGTGTCCGAAGGCAAGCTGAACCGCCCGTGCCGCGTGTACGCGCCGGTCGGCACCCACGAAACCCTGCTGGCCTACCTGGTCCGTCGCCTGCTGGAAAACGGCGCCAACACCTCGTTCGTCAACCGCATCGCCGACCACTCGATCTCCATTCAGGAACTGGTCGCCGACCCGGTCGCCAGCATCGAGCGCATGGGCACCCAGGAAGGCAGCATTGGCCTGCCGCACCCACGCATTCCGCTGCCGCGTGACCTGTACGGCAGCGAGCGGGCCAACTCGGCCGGCATCGACATGGCCAACGAACATCGCCTGGCGTCGCTGTCCTGCGCCATGCTGGCCACCGCTCACAACGACTGGAAAGCCGCCCCGCTGCTGGCCTGCGCCGCCAGCGAAGCCGCTGCCGCGCCGGTGCTGAACCCGGCCGACCTTCGCGACGTGGTGGGTCACGTCCAGGAAGCCACGGTCGCCGACGTCGACAACGCCATCCAGTGCGCGCTGAACGCCGCCCCGATCTGGCAGGCCACCCCGCCCGCCGAGCGCGCCGCCATTCTGGAGCGCACCGCCGATCTGATGGAAGCCGAGATCCAGCCGCTGATGGGCCTGCTCATCCGCGAGGCCGGCAAAACCTTTGCCAACGCCATCGCCGAAGTGCGCGAAGCGGTGGACTTCCTGCGCTACTACGCGGTGCAGGCACGCAACGACTTCAGCAACGACGCCCACCGCCCGCTGGGCCCGGTGGTGTGCATCAGCCCGTGGAACTTCCCGCTGGCGATCTTCACAGGTCAAGTGGCCGCTGCGCTGGCCGCCGGCAACCCGGTACTGGCCAAGCCTGCTGAACAGACGCCGCTGATCGCGGCCCAGGCCGTGCGCCTGCTGCTCGAAGCCGGCATTCCGCAAGGCGTGCTGCAACTGCTGCCAGGGCGCGGCGAAACCGTCGGTGCCGGCCTGGTCGGTGACGAACGCGTCAAAGGTGTGATGTTCACCGGTTCCACCGAGGTAGCTCGCCTGCTGCAGCGCAATGTCGCCGGGCGCTTGGACAACCAGGGTCGCCCGATCCCGCTGATCGCCGAAACCGGAGGCCAGAACGCGATGATCGTCGACTCCTCGGCGCTGACCGAGCAGGTGGTGATCGACGTGGTGTCGTCGGCCTTCGACAGTGCCGGCCAGCGTTGCTCGGCCCTGCGCGTGCTGTGCCTGCAGGAAGACTCCGCCGACCGCGTGATCGAGATGCTCAAGGGTGCCATGGCCGAAAGCCGCCTGGGCAACCCGGACCGCCTGGCCGTAGATATCGGCCCGGTGATCGACGCCGAGGCCAAGGCCGGCATCGAGAAGCACATCCAGGGCATGCGTGAGAAAGGTCGCTCGGTCTACCAGGTGGCCATCGCCGATGCTGCCGAGGTCAAGCGCGGCACTTTCGTCATGCCGACCCTGATCGAGCTGGAAAGCTTCGACGAGCTCAAGCGCGAGATCTTCGGCCCGGTGCTGCACGTGGTGCGCTACAACCGCCGCAACCTCGACCAGCTGATCGAGCAGATCAACAATTCCGGCTATGGCCTGACCCTCGGCGTGCACACCCGCATCGACGAGACCATCGCCAAGGTCGTGGAAACCGCCAACGCCGGCAACATGTACGTCAACCGCAACATCGTCGGTGCGGTGGTGGGCGTGCAGCCGTTCGGTGGTGAAGGCCTGTCCGGCACCGGCCCGAAAGCCGGTGGCCCGCTGTACCTGTACCGCCTGCTGTCGACCCGCCCGGCCGACGCGATTGGCCGCCACTTCCAGCTGCAGGATGGCGAAGGCAAGCCAGACCGCACCCTGCACGAGCAGTTGGTCAAGCCGCTGCACAGCCTCAAGGCCTGGGCCGAGAGCAACCAGCAAGCCGACCTGGCCGCCCTGTGCAGCCAGTTCGCCGGCCAGTCGCAGAGCGGCATCGCCCGCCTGCTGCCAGGCCCTACCGGTGAGCGCAACAGCTACACCATCCTGCCGCGCGAGCACGTGCTGTGCCTGGCCGACAACGAGGCTGACCTGCTCGCGCAGTTCGCCGCTGTATTGGCAGTCGGCAGCTCGGCTGTGTGGGTCGATGGCGAGCCAGGCAAAGCCCTGCGCAGCCGCCTGCCGAAGGAGCTGCAGGCCAAGGTCAAGCTGGTGGCGGACTGGAACAAGGATGAAGTGGCGTTCGACGCCGTGATCCACCATGGCGACTCGGACCAGCTGCGCGGCGTTTGCCAGCAGGTGGCCAAGCGTGCCGGGGCGATTGTTGGCGTGCATGGGCTGTCCAGCGGGGATCATCAGATTGCCCTGGAGCGGCTGGTGATCGAGCGGGCGGTGAGTGTGAATACCGCTGCGGCGGGGGGGAACGCCAGCCTGATGACCATTGGCTGATGGCTAGTGGTTGAAGAAGAAGGAGAGCTTAGGCTCTCCTTTTTTTGTGTTGGCTGCGGGCGCTTGTCTTGGGTGTTGCAGCGCCCTTGAGATCGAGCGCCGCCCGCGCGGCGCATCGCGAGCAAGCTCGCTCCTACATTTGTTGCAACGTGCC
>NZ_AKJC01000167.1 GCF_000282535.1 Pseudomonas sp. GM84
AAGCGGACAACCATGGCCTGACAGACTGCGGCACGTTGCAACAAATGTAGGAGCGAGCTTGCTCGCGATGCGCCGCGCGGGCGGCGCTCGATCTTGAGAACGCTACAAACCTGTCGCCAGGCGCATGGGCCTCAGCCGAGCCGCGCCATCTCCTCGGCCACCACGGCCACCGTATGCCGTATCTGCTCTTCAGTGTGTTCACACGACACAAAGAACCGCACCCGCGCCGACTGCTCCGGCACCGCCGGGTACAGAATCGGCTGCGCATTGATCCCTCGCTCGAACAACGCGCTGGACAACCGTCCGGCCTTGAACGAACTGCCGGTAATCACCGGAATCACCGCCAACCCTGTGCTGGTTGCAGTATCCAACCCCGCTTCACGCGCCAGGCGCAGGAACAACTGCCCCCGCGCCTGCACCTTGGCCACCCGCTCGCAGTCCCCGGCCAGCAACTGCAGGGCCGCCAATGCTGACGCCGCCACCGCCGGCGGCATGCCGACGCTGTAGAGGAACCCGGGCGCCAGGAACTTGAGGTGTTCGATCAGCGCCGTGCTGCCCGCGATGTAGCCGCCGCAACTGGACAGGGTCTTGCTCAACGTCCCCATCCAGATATCCACATCATCCCCGGCCAAGCCGAAATGCTCGCCAATGCCCTTGCCGGTCGCGCCCATCACACCCAGCGAGTGTGCTTCGTCGACCATCAAGAACACTTTGTGCTTGTGCTTGAGTTCGACGAACCGTGGCAGCTCCGGGTAGTCGCCATCCATGCTGTAGATGCCTTCGACCACCACCAGCACCCGCTCGAAATGCTGGCGCTGCTCGCCCAGCAAGCGGTCGAGCGCCTGCCAGTCGTTGTGTGGAAAGCTCAGCCGGCGGGCACCGGACAGTTGGATACCTTGCAGCACGCTGTTATGGATCAGCTCGTCGTGCACCACCAGATCCCGCGGGCCGAACAGGTAGCCGATGGTGGTGACGTTGGTGGCATGGCCGCTGACCATCACCACCGCGTCATCCACCCCGTACAACCGGGCCAGCTCACGCTCGAGCTCGCGGTGCAGCGGGCGGTCGCCCGATACCGGGCGGCTGGCCGACACCGAGGTGCCATAGCGGTCGATGGCTGCCTTGGCCGCCTCGGCCACTTGCGGGTGGCCGGAATAGCCCAGGTAGTTGTAGCTGGCGAAGTTCAGGTACTCGCGCTCGCCAATTCGGGTCGAGGCACCGGCAGTGCCTTCGTGCAGGCGAAAGAACGGGTTGCTCAACCCAAGCCGCGCAGCGCCTTGCTGCATGACCCGCAGTTGCTGGTAGCCGGGGTGCTGGTCGAAGCGATAGAACGCCTCCGGCACCTGCAATGCAGCCTGCTGCGCCTGTTCCAGGGTCGCGCCCTGGGCCGCTTGCGCGGCGCCTTGGCTGCGCCGCGCCAGCGCTTGCTGGATCAGGCGTTGCTTGGTATCGCCCGCCAGGCCGGTTGGAGTTCTTGCAGTCATCGAAGGCTCTTAATCAATCAGACGGTTAGGCGCCACACTGGCATCGGCCAGCTCGGCGTTCAGCTCAGCCACCTGCTCGGCACTGAGTTCGCTGCCATGCCGGGCCAGCACGTTCTGCGCCAGCTGCTGTTCGCCGCTGCCTTCGTCGCCGCGCAGCAGTTCCAGCAGGCGCACACTGAGCTTGTCGATGCTGGAGCTTTCACTGAGCTCCATGACCGGCAGACGAACGCCGAAACGCTCTTCCAGGGCGACCACCAGTTCCACGCTCATCAACGAGTCGAGGCCCAGTTCCTGCAACGGGCGCTGGGTGTCCAGGCGTGCAGGCGGCAGGCGCAGAATCTCGCAGACCTCGTGCTTGAGCATCTCGACGAAACGCTCAAGCAACGCAGCGTCGTCCAGCTCGGCGAGCATGCGCTGGATGTCCTCACCGTCATTGTCATCGTCCTGGTCGCCACCGTGGGCGCGGGCCAGTTCGGTGAAGCGCGGCGTGTTGGCACTTGGCAGGAAGCGCGACAAGGCCTTGAAGTCCAGTTCGAGCACGCCGTGGCCGTTGTCTCCGTCGAGCAGCATGGCTTCGAGCTGTGCCAGCGCCGCTTCGGCACGCAGGGCGGCTCCGCCCATACGGCTTTGCAGGGCATCCTTGATCTGGCTGTTGCGGGCCAGGAAACCGACGTCGTCGATCGCCCCCCACAGCACCGCAGTTGCCGCCAGACCCTGGGCACGGCGGTGCCGCGCCAGGGCTTCGAGCCAGTGGTTGGCCGCCACGTAGTTGGCCTGGCCGGGGTTGCCGAACAGGGTGGTGGCCGAAGAGAACATCACGAAGAAGTCCAGCGCCAGGCCCTGGGTCAACTGGTGCAGGTATTGCGCGCCCTTGGCCTTGGGCTCCAGCACGCGGCGCAGTTGCTCGCCGTCGAGGTTGCGGATCAGGCTGTCGTCGATCACCGTCGCGGCATGCACCAGGCCACGCAGTGGCCACGGGCTGGCGGCGATGCGCTGGAACACACCGTGCAGTTGGCTTTCGTCGGTGATGTCACAGGCCACGGCCTGCACATCGAGGCCTTGGGCGTGCCACAGCGCCAGCTGCGGCTGCGCTTCGGTGCTGGCCGGGCCACGGCGGCCCAGCAGCACCAGGTGACGGGCACCCTTGTCGATCAGCCACTGCGCCGTGCGCAGGCCGAAGCCGCCAAGGCCGCCGGTGACCAGGTAAGTGGCGTCGGCCACGAGCTGCAGCGCACGCTGGGGCTGCTCGCGGGTGTCGACCGTCTGTTCGATGGGGTTGCCGTAGGTGACCACGACCTTGCCGATCTGCCGCGCCTGCTGCATGTAGCGGTAGGCTTCGACCACCTGGTTGGCGTCGAACTCGCGGAACGGCAGCGGGTGCAGGATGCCCTGCTCGAACAGCGCCATCATTTCGCCGAACAGCCGACGAGTGAGCTGCGGGCGTTCGCTCATCAGCTGGTCGGCGTCGATGCCGAAGTAGCTGATGTTGTTGCGGAACGGGCGCAGGCCGATGCGGGTGTTCTGGTAGAAATCGCGCTTGCCCAGTTCGAGGAAACGGCCGAACGGCTTGAGCACGCGGAAGTTGCGGTTGATCGCCTCGCCGGCCAGGGAGTTGAGCACCACATCCACACCCCGCCCGCCGGTTGCCGCCAGCACCTGGTCGGCGTAGGCCAGCGAACGCGAATCGTAGACATGGTTCACGCCCAGCAGGCGCAGGAAGTCGCGCTTTTCGTCGCTGCCTGCGGTGGCATGGATCTCGGCACCCAGCCACTTGGCGATCTGGATCGCGGCGATGCCGACGCCACCGGCGGCGCCGTGGATCAGCACCTTCTCGCCCGGTTCCAGGCGCGCCAGATGGTGCAGCGCGTAGTAGACCGTGAAGAACGTACTCGGGATGGTCGCCGCCGCTTCGAACGACATGCCGTCGGGGATTCGGGCCACGGCGTTGGCGTTGGTCACCAGGCGGTTGGCGAAGCTGCAGGGGCCAAAGCCCACCACGCGATCGCCCGGGGCGAAGTCGCCCAGCACCTCGGCGCCTTTGCCTTGCACCACGCCTGCGAATTCGAAGCCCAGGGTCGGGCCGGAGAAACCATTTTCGATGGCTTCGTCGGACAGCAAGCCGAGGGCGAACATCACGTCGCGGAAGTTCAGCCCGGTGGCGCGCACGGCGATGTCCAGCTCGTCGGCCGCAGGCACGCGAGGCTCGCGCACTTCCCAACGCAGGTTGCGCAGCTGGCCTGGCAGGTCGAAGCCCAGGCACACCCAGTGCTCGGCCGTAGCGCCGTGCTTGGCATCGCTGCCCAGCACGCGCAGACGCGGCACGTAGCGGCGGCCCGCGCCATCGAGCGCCAGCTCGGTTTCACCATCGGCATTGAGCAAGGCCGGCAACGCCAGCTCGACGGGCGCGTCAAAGGCCAGGTCGAGCAGGCGAATGCGGCAGTTCGGCGACTCGTTGGCCAAGGTGCGACCGAAGCCCCAGAAAGCGGCATCGGCAATCGCGTCGATGGCAGCAGCGGTGTCGGCGCCGTACAGGTGCTCGGCGGCACCGCGGCAGAGCAGCCAGCACTGCGGGGCCATGTTCAGGGACTCGCAAGCCTGCACCAGCGCCGCAGCCTGCAGGCAGCGCTCGGCCTGGCCATCGAGGCCGGCAGCGCTGTCGAAACCGGCCAGGTGCAGCACATGCTCCGGCGCCTGGCCCAATGCAGCCAGCTGGCTGGCCAGCGCCTGGGCATCACCGGGCAGCAACAGGCTGACCTGTTGGCCCGCTTCGCGCAGTTGCTCGGCAACGCGCTGGGCGGCGCCCTGCCCGGCTTCGGCCAGCACGGCCCAATGCTGCACGGCAGGCTCAGGGGAGGCACTCGCCGTCGTTGCCGGCTTGTCGGCCAGCAGCAGGTAGCTGCCGCAAGCGTTGCCCGGCAATGCATCGACCGTGCGCAATGCACTCAGGCCGTGGCGTTGCAGCTCATGGCTCCAGAACGCCGGGGCTTGCTGACGCGACAGCGCCTGCTCGGGGCCGGCCAGCCACCAATCGGCCTGGGCACCGAAGACAAAGTCGGCCCAGCGCGACGGGTACTGCCCCAGCAGCGCCAGTTGGCCATGGGGGTTGAGCTGCGCCGCCGCCTGGCGCAAGGCATCGCCGACTGCGGCCAGGGCGCCCAGGTCACTCGGCAGCAACACCCAGTCGAAGTGGCCGGCCTCGGCCAGTTGGGCGGGAGCCAGCACCGTCAGCGCCGGGCAATCGTCGCGCAGGCGCTGTTCGAGGTCTGGCTCGGCCACGCAGTACAGGTAGTCGATACGGTCGAAGTCCAGCCCGGCATACGACAATTCGGCAAACGACGCCCCGCCAAAGCCGAACTCCAGCACCCGCAGGCGCTGTCCGGCCGGCAACCGCGACAGACGCTCGGCCAGGGCCTGGCCGATACCGGCGAGCAGGCGCTGCTGGCCGGCCGCGCCGAGGACCAGGCGGGCCAGGCTGGCGGCACTGGATTCGCGTGGCAGCAGGCTGTCGAGCGCCTGGCTGCCGTCGAGCAGCGCCGGCAGGTGGCGACCGATGCGGCCCACCGAGTGAATGATCTGGAAGTACTCGGGGTAGCTCTGGAACAGCTCCTGCCAGATCGCCTCCGACGCCGGCCGCTCGCCACTGTCGGCCAGTTGCCAGCTGCCATCGGCGCCGCGCAGCAGGCTGCCATCCTGCTCGACCTGGCGCAGCAACGCCGCCAGGAAGTCGCCCTGGCCTTGCGACCACAGGGCGACCTGCTCGGCACTCAGGCGCCCCCCGGCCTGCTCGGCCAGGTCGAGCACGAAGCTTGCGCACAGCACGTCGAGCAGCGGCTCGACCTCGTTGAGGTAGCGCACTTGCGCCGGCTCGTCCGCCAGGCACTGCAGGGCGTTGGCCAGTGCCGTGGAGGCCACGGCATGGCGCTCGATCGGCACCACCGCGCCCGGCGCGGCCAGGCCGACGTGGCCCAGGCGTTTGATTTCGCCGTTGCGGTCGTACTGCAGGCGCACGGCGCGCAGGCGCGCCTCCTTGATCGCCAGCACGGCATCGCCGTTGCCATCGAACAAGGTCACGTCCACCAGCAACGAATGCTCGGTGCGCTTGAGTTGGCGCACCTCGGCCAACGCCGGCACACCACCGGCCTTGGTGAAGGCGATGCGGCCCAGCTTGACCGGGATGAACGCCAGCCCCGGGTTGCGGCCCGGACGCCTGGCCAACAGTTCGGTGATCAGCTGGAAGGCGCCGTCGAGCAAGGCCGGGTGCAGGTGCAGCTCGGCAAGCTCACCTTCGATAACAGCCGGCACCGCCAGTTGAGCCAGTACCCGATCGGCCTCCACCCAGGCCGCCGCTACCGTCTGGTAGGCCGGGCCGTAGTTGAGGCCGACCGCGCGGGTCAGGGCCAGGTGCTGCTCGGCGCTGAAGTCCGCCGCGCGCTGCGGCAAGGCCGGCGCACGGCCGCCCAGCATTACGCCGCAGGCTTCGCCAGGCAGGCGCGCGACCACGTGTTGCACCCAGTCTTCGCGCTGAGCCAGGGAACGCGAGGTGATGCGCAGGGTGCCGTCGGCCTCTTCGACCTGCACGCGCACCTTCTTGCTGCCCTCGCTGCCCAGCAGCAGCGGGTTGTGGATTTCCAGCTCCTCGATGTCGACGAATTCGCCGGGCTGATGCAGCTGCGCCACGGCCAGCGCCAGCTCGGTAAAGCCTGCGCCCGGGAACAGCACCGACTCGCCGACCTTGTGGTCGGCCAGGGTCGGGAACAGTTGCGTGTCCAGGCGGTTTTCCCAGGTCAGTGCATGACCCAGCAGCGGGTAACCCAGCAGCGGATGCACGCGCTCACGGCTGAGGGTACCGAGGGATTCGGCGCTGACCGGCAACTGGAAGTGGTCACGCTGCCAGGCGTAGTTCGGCAGGCTGACCGGACGCCCGCTGACCGGGAAACGTTGCGGCCACTGCGGTTCGGTGCCGGCAAGCAGCAGGCGCGCCACACTGCGTTCGAGCAACTGCAGACTGTGGTCGTGGCGCTTGAGAGTGCCGATCACCTGGCCAGGCTGTTCGCACTCAGCCAGCACGTCGTTCACGTAGCTGCGCAGGATCGGGTGCGGACCGATTTCGACGAACAGGTTCAGGCCGTTGCGTACCAATGCATCCAAGGCGCCCTGGAAAAGCACCGGGTAACGGATGTTCTGCCACCAGTAGTGGCTGTCCAGGCGCTCGCCGGCCAACTCGCCACCGACCACGGTGGAATAGAACGGAATCTGTGTGGCACCTGGTCGGATATGCGCCAGGTCGGCGATCACTGCCTGCTCGATAGCGTTCATCGCTGGCGAATGGAAGGCGTAGTCCAGGTCCAGGCGACGGGCAAAGACCTGGCGCTCGGCCAGGGCTTCTTCCAGCACGGTCAGGGCCTCGACCTCGCCGGCCACGGTCGCACCACGGGCGCTGTTTTCACCGGCCACGACCACACGGCCCGCCAGCTGCAGCGTCTCGATCAGCGCCGCAGTGGCCTCGCCGGACAAACCGACTGCCGTCATCTGGCCGGTGCCACGGGTCATGCCTTGCAGGCGGCTGCGGTGGTAGATGACCTGGGTCGCCTCTTCCAGGCTCAGGGCACCGCTGGCCCAGGCGGCGGCCACTTCACCCACGCTGTGGCCGACCACCGCGACCGGACGAATGCCTTCGGCCGCCAGCACACGGGTGACCGCCACTTGCAGGGCGAACAGCGCTGGCTGGGCGATTTCGGTACGGGCGTAGCGGCCTTCGCCGTTCTCGCCCAGCAACTCGGCGCGCAGCGAATAACCCGCCAGCGGCTGGAACAGCGCATCCACTTCTTCGACGGCAGCGGCGAACACGGGCTGGCCGAGCATTGCCTGCCCCATGCCTTGCCACTGCGAACCGTTGCCGGAATAGACGAACACCGGCCCGCTGGCCGCCTCCACAGCCTGGCCAGCTTCAAGCACCGCGCTCAGCTCGCTGAGCGTCGGGTCCTGGGCGTAGTCGTCCAGCGCCTGGGCCGCTTCGGCAGGCGTGTCGCAGACCAGCAGCAGGCGATGGGCATGGGCGTCGCGGCGGAACATGGACTGGTAGGCGACATCGTAGTAGTCGACCTCAGGATGCTCGGCCAGATAGGCGGCAAACCGCTCGGCCGTGGCACGCAGGCCCTGCTCGGTCTTGGCGCTGAGCAGCAGCGGCACCCGTGCGGCATTCGAATGTGCCGCGGCAGCCTGGGCTGGCTCCGGGCTTTGCAGGATCACGTGGGCGTTGGCGCCGCCAAAGCCGAACGAGTTGACGCCAACGGTCAACTGCCCTTCGCGCTTGAGCGCCAGCGGCTCGGTAACCACTTGCAGGTTGAGGTCGCCGAACGGGATATTCGGGTTGAGCGCCTTGACCCCGATGGTCGCCGGCACGGTGCGCTCGGCCAGGCAGTTGAGTGCCTTCATCAGGCCGGCCACGCCGGAGGCCGCCTCCAGGTGGCCAAGGTTGCTCTTGACCGAGCCGATCGGCAGCGGGTTGCCGGCGCCACGCGCCTGGCCCAGCGCTTCGCCGATGGCGCGCGTCTCGATCGGGTCACCCACCGAGGTACCGGTACCGTGGGCTTCCAGGTAATCCAGTTGTTCAGGTGCAATGCCGGCCTTGGCGTAGGCCTGCTTGAGCAGCGCCGCCTGGGCGTCGGCATTGGGCAGGGTCAGGCTGGACTTGCGCCCGTCGGTGTTCACCGCACTGGCCGCGACCACGGCGAGAATGGTGTTGCCATCGGCCAAGGCCTGGTCGTAATCCTTGAGCAGGAACAGACCACCGCCCTCGGAACGTGCATAGCCATCGCCGTTCTCGTCGAACGACTGGCACCGGCCCGTGCGCGAGAGCATGGTTGCCTTGGAGAAGATCATGAAGCCGAACGGGTGCATGTGCAGGCTGATGCCACCGGTCACGGCCTGGTCCACATCACCGCAGAGGATCGCCTGGCAGGCCTGGTGGAAGGCCACCAGCGAGGACGAGCAGGCAGTGTCGATGGCCATGCTCGGGCCACGCAGGTCGTAGAAGAACGACAGCCGGTTGGCGGCGATGCTCATGGTGTTGCCGGTGGCCGTGGCGCCGTCGATGGCCGCCATGTCATCGACCAGGCGGTAGGCCTGCTCGACACTGGCGATGCCCAGGTACACACCACAGTTGCTGCCACGCAGGCTGGACGGCTTGACCCCGGCGTTCTCGAAGGTTTCCCAGCACATTTCCAGGAGGATGCGCTGTTGCGGGTCCATCATCCCCGCCTCGCGCGGGGAGATATTGAAGAAGCCCGCATCGAATGCACTGACATCGCCCATGGAGCCCGACGCGAAGGTGTAGCTGGTGGCGGGGTTGGCCTTGTCCGGGTGCAGGAACTCGGCCTTTTCCCAACGCGAGGCGTCAACCTGGGTCACCAGGTCACGCCCCTCCATCAGGTTTTGCCAGAAGCTTGCAGCGGTAGAGCCAGGAAAACGGTACGAACAGCCAACGATTGCAACCTTTCTACGCTTAGTCAAAACCCATTCCTTTAACACTCATCGGCACGGTCCCATCCTGCGGACAGCCGGCATGCCTGGCCTTGCCATGAAACTGGCTGGTCGTTGTGTGTCGCTGATGATCGTTTGGTATCTGAAGCTGCTTTTGCACGCCGGTGCGGCTGGACTTGTGGTCGGTCGGGGCGTGGGTTCAGATTTAGTGACGGGATGATACGCGGGTTGGGGGGGTGGGAAAACCCTGGGGGTGGAGACCAAGTCTCCACTGGAGCAACAAATGACCAACTTCATGCCTGCGCCGCTCAAAAAAGCGAGCGCAGGCTGCATCAATTACTCAAGGTTCAAGGCGACGCTGTTGGTAGATCCAGTCGACGATCTCACCCTCAGGCGCATAACCGATCACCGTTTCGCGCAGCAGTTGCCGTACCCGCACGAAGTCGTCGCTGGACGCCGCAGCCAGCAACTGCTGTAAAGCATCCTTGAGCGAGTCCCATGGCAGGTAGTCTTCGTTGGCACTCATGATCATGGGGTGGCGTGTGGCGAGCACGTTGTCGCCGATCAGCAGCTCTTCGTAGAGTTTTTCGCCTGGGCGCAAACCTGTGAACTCGATGGTGATATCCCCCATCGGATTGCGCTCGTTTCGCACACTGAAGCCGGACAGGTGAATCATCTTCTCCGCCAGTTCGACAATACGCACCGGCTCACCCATGTCGAGTACGAACACGTCACCGCCCTTGCCCATCGAGCCGGCCTGAATCACCAGCTGAGCCGCTTCGGGAATGGTCATGAAATAACGCGTGATCTTCGGGTGGGTGACGGTCAGCGGCCCACCGGCCTTGATCTGCTTGTGGAACAGCGGGATCACCGACCCGGACGAGCCCAGCACGTTACCGAAGCGCACCATGGTGAAGCGGGTCTTGTTGACCTGCGACACGTTGCCACCATCGCCGAACAACACTGGCGCCAGTTCCTGGCTAAGGGCTTGCAGGGTCATCTCCGCCAGCCGCTTGGTACTGCCCATCACGTTGGTCGGTCGTACTGCCTTGTCGGTGGAAATCAGCACGAAGTTGGCAACGCCGGCCTGCAGGGCTGCCTGCGCCGTGTGCAAAGTACCGATGACGTTGTTCAGCAGCCCTTCGGCAATGTTGTGCTCGACCATTGGCACGTGCTTGTAGGCTGCCGCGTGATAGACGGTATCAACTCGCCAGGTTTTCATGATGTCGAGCATCTGCGACTGGTTGCGCACCGAGCCCAAGATCGGGATCAGACTGACCGACAACGACTCACGGGCGATACGCTGGTCCAGCTCCGAGAAGATGCTGTAAAGGTTGAACTCGCTGTGATCGAACAGCAGCAACGTTCTGGGCAACTGCCCAATCATCTGACGGCAGAGCTCGGAACCGATCGAGCCGCCCGCGCCGGTGACCAGCACCACCTGATCGACAATGCAACGCTCCAGCAGGTCGCTTTGTGCAGGCACGGCGTCACGGCCCAGCAAGTCGGCAATGTCGACCTCCTGGATGTCGTCGACCTTGACCTTGCCACTGGCCAGGTCCATGAAGCCAGGCACACTGCGCACATGCAGCGGGAAGCCTTCGAGGAACGTCAGGATCTCCCTTCGACGCGCACGGGTGGCAGACGGGATCGCCAGCAGAATCTCCTGGGCACCGGTCACTTCGATCAGCCGTTGCAGTTGATCGGGGTGATACACCTGCAAGCCTGCAATGACACGATCAGTGATACTGGCATCGTCATCAATGAACGCGACGGGACGCATGGCCTTGTCCATGCGCAGGGCGGCCACCAGCTGATTACCCGCAGCACCAGCGCCGTAGACAGCGACCTTCGGCAGGCCGTCTTCACGACTGGCAAATGGCACGTGCTGGACGGCAGCAGTGAACCAGTCGCCCAGGAAGTATTGACGCATGGCCAGACGCAACCCGCCAACCATGATCAAGCTTAACCACCAGTAATTGAAGGTGATCGACCGGGGTACGACGGCCTGGTGGCTGCCCACCCAATAGATGATGACACCAAGGATCAACGCCGAGAGGGTAACCGCCTTGATGATCGCGATCAGGGCGTCGTTGCCAAAGTACCTCATTACTGCCCGATAGAGCCCAAAACGTATGAACAACGGGATGGCCACAACTGGAGCACACAAGAACAGCCACGTATGCTCGAGCAACGGGTTGACCAGATCTTCTATCCCCAGCCTGACCACGAAGGCCATCCACAAAGCGCACCAAACCAGACCGACGTCAGTGACTACCTGCAGCAAGCGTTTCTGCCCGCGCGGCAGCTTCTGCAATCGTTCTCGAATGCTGTTGCCGACCCAGTTCCCCATAACGCCCCCATCTACCACATTATTGTTGTAACTCTAGACGCGGTATCCGGCGTTGATCCACGGGATCGTCTACACGCGAAAAGGGCTGCGTCCGTTGCATCATGTAGCAGCCAGTGCATTGGTATGTCAGGGTTTCAGACGACGTTGAAGATGCATGAAATCGACAATTTCACCCTGCGGGACATAGCCGGCCACGGTTTCACGCAGGATCTGCCGGATCGTCACGTAGTCATCCGTTTCGATCGCTGCGAGTAACGCCGTCAGCCTTTGCTTCATGATGTCCCAAGGCAAATAATCTTCTTGCGCACTCATGATCATCGGATGACGCGTGGCGATCACATCGTCACCAATCAGAAGTTCCTCATAGAGTTTCTCACCCGGTCGCAGGCCGCTGAATTCGATGGTGATATCGCCATGCGGGTTTCGTTCGGACCGCACACTGAGGCCAGACAGATGAATCATCTTCTCGGCGAGCTCGACAATTTTGACCGGCTCACCCATGTCCAGTACGAATACATCGCCGCCCTGCCCCATGGAACCGGCCTGGATCACCAGCTGGGCAGCCTCGGGAATCGTCATGAAGTAACGCGTGATCTTCGGGTGCGTGACCGTCACTGGGCCACCGGCTTGGATCTGCTTGTGGAACAACGGGATTACAGAACCTGAAGAACCCAGCACATTGCCGAACCGCACCATGGTAAACCGCGTGCGATTGACCCGAGACACATTACCTTCGTCTTCGCCAAAAAGCACAGGCGCCGCTTCGTGACTCAAGGCTTGCAGCGCGAGTTCGGCCAGGCGCTTGGTGCTACCCATCACGTTTGTCGGGCGTACGGCCTTGTCTGTCGAGATAAGAACAAAATTGGCAACACCTGCCTGCAATGCAGCCTGCGCCGTATTGAGGGTGCCGATGACATTGTTCAGCACACCCTCGGCAATATTGTGCTCGACCATCGGAACATGCTTGTAGGCAGCGGCGTGATACACCGTATCAACCTTCCAGCTGTGCAGCACATCCAGCAGCAACCTGGGATTACGCACCGAACCGAGAATTGGCAATAACCGCGTGGTCAAGCCTTCGCGCGTTATACGCTGCTCCAGCTCCGATTGAATGCTGTAGAGGTTGAACTCACTGTGCTCGAACATCAGCAAGGTCTTCGGCGACAGACTCATGATCTGCCTGCACAGCTCGGAGCCTATCGAGCCGCCTGCCCCGGTGACCAATACCGTCTGCCCTGTGATGCAGCGCTCCAGTAGATCTTCCTGTGCCGGCACTGCATCTCGGCCCAGCAAGTCGGCAATACCAACCTCCTGGATGTCATCCACCTTGACCCGGCCACTGGCCAGGTCCATGAACCCTGGGATACTGCGCACATGCAGCGGAAATGACTCAAGACAGGTCAGGATTTCCCGGCGCCGGGTCCTGCTGGCAGAAGGAATGGCCAACAGAATCTCATGCGCCCCGGTAACATCCAGCATTTTCTCGATATGCTCTGGCTTGTAGACCTGCAAGCCAGAGATCACCCTGTCAGCAATGCTGTCGTCATCGTCAATGAATGCCACCGGGCGCATCACCTTGCCCATCCGAAGCGCCGCCACGAGCTGGTTGCCGGCGGCACCCGCGCCGTAGACTGCAACCCGGGGCAGGCCGTCCTGCCGGCTGGCGAATGGCACATGTTGCGCCGCAGTGAACCAGTCGCCGAGAAAGTACTGACGCATCGCCAGGCGTAGCCCGCCCACCATGATCAGGCTAAGCCACCAGTAGTTGAAAATGACCGACCTTGGCACCAGGCGTTCATGGTTGCTGTACCAATACACCACAAGCCCCAATATCAACGCAGACAAGCTGACCGCCTTGATGATTGCGATCAGGGCTTCGTTGCCAAAGTAGCGCATGACCGCCCGGTACATGCCGAATCGAACGAACAGCGGAATGGAAACGGCAGGAGCCGCGACAAACAGCCATGCATGCTCAAGAACCGGGTTGGCCAGTTCATCGATACCCAGCCTGACCAGGAAAGCCAGCCACAGGGCTGCCCACACCAGCAGGATGTCTGCTACTACCTGAACAAGGCGCTTGTGACGCCTTGGCAATGCCAGCAACCAGGCGCGCAGTCTATTCGTCATGCTTGCTCTTCCATGCCATTTCTCCACAAAGCCCTGTTGCAGAGCGTTACGCCGCTGCCAACGCCATCACGTCTTTCAGTGCCTGGCAGGTTTTTTCGATTTCCGCAGCACTCAAGGTCGGATGCACCAGGAACATCAGGCTGGTTTCCCCCAGCTCCCTGGCAACACTCAGATGCGGCTCTGGGCGCCAGTGGGTGCCATCAAATGCTTTTTCCAGATAGACCTCCGAACAAGAGCCGGAGAAGCAGGGTACATCGCGCTCCATGATCGCTCCCAGTATACGGTCACGCGACCATTCCGGGCGTAGTGCACCAGGCTCGACAAAAACGTAGCACTTGTAGGCTGCATGCCCGATGCCCTGCCCTGGAACAGGTACGCGCAAGCCCTTGAGCTCTTTCGCACATTCCCAGATCTTTCCGGCATTGGCCATGCGTGCCTTGCTCCAGTCAGGCATGCGCCGCAGCTGAATCCGGCCGATAACCCCTTGGACCTCCATCATGCGCCAGTTGGTGCCAAAGCTTTCGTGCAACCAGCGGAAACCGGGGGCATGCTCGCGCTGATAAACCGCTTCCCAACTTTTCCCATGATCCTTGAAGGCCCACATTTTTGCCCAAAGCTCACGGTCGTTGGTAGTGACCATGCCGCCTTCGCCGCCGGTCGTCATGATCTTGTCCTGACAGAACGACCAGGCGCCGACGTGGCCAATAGAGCCGACAGAACGCCCCTTGTAAGTTGCACCGTGCGCCTGCGCACAATCCTCGATCACTTTCAGGTCATGCTGGGCCGCCAATGCCATGATGGGGTCCATGTCGCATGGCCAACCGGCGAGGTGCACACAGATCACGGCCCGGGTACGCGGCGTCAGGACAGCGCGGATGGTTTCGGCAGTGATATTTTGCGTATCCCTGTCGACTTCTGCAAAAACCGGAATCGCACCGGCGTTGACGATACTGGACACCGAGGCGAGGAAAGTCCGCGGCGTGACGACCACCTCGTCACCCTTGCCAATACCCAACGCGTTCAACGCCAGGTCCAGCGCAACGGTACCGTTGGCAAGCGCTACCGCATGGGCGGTACCGGCCCAGGCAGCGAACTCCTGCTCGAACTGGCGGCATTCCTGGCCTGTCCAGTAATTGACCTTGTTGGACAGCACAACATCGCGAACTGCATTGGCCTCTTCATCGGTGAATGATGGCCAGGGGGCAAAAGAAGTATTCAACACAGTGATCTACTCGCTATCCAGAATTTTCGACAATGCTGGCGACTCGCTGCGCCAGCCATAAATGCTTGGTTCAATAACGCTAATCGCGGTCATTTGCCAATTGCTCGTGCTGGAACCCCAACAACCGTCAGGTCATTTGCAACTGCCGAAACCACTACAGCCCCAGCGCCGACGGTGACACGCGCGCCGATGCAGGTCAGTTGACGCACGCTGGCGCCAATGCCGACCCAGCTTTCGTCGCCGACCTGAACCTGGCCTGCCAGACGCGCGCCAGGGCTGACATGAACAAACGCCCCAAGGCTGCAATCGTGATCGACACTGCAGCCGGTATTGAGGATGGCACCATCACCGATCTCGCAAAACGGGTTAATCACGGCGGTGGCAAACACTACGCTGCCTGCGCCCAGATGCGCGTGCTTGCTGACTACGGCAGCAGGGTGAATGATGGTTGCCATCACAGCGCCAGCTTGCACGAGCTGCTGCTGTTTGGCGCGGCGGATGGCATTGTTGCCAATCGCCACGATCACGCCGTCATAAGTATCCACTGCAGCAAGCAACTGCGCACTGTCCCCGACAATCGACCACACCCCACACACCTTGCGCTCAGGCAAGCCATCATCGAAGAAGTCGATGTGCTCCCAGCCGCACAACGCTGCAGCATCGGCCACTACCTTTCCGTGACCGCTAGCCCCCAGAATCGCCAGCCGGTTCATTTTCGCGAACCGGTAAATTTGGACATGGTGACCTCGCCCTGCGCACTGATACCGTCCCGTACGATGACTTTTTTTACCGTAAGGAAGATGATTCTGAGGTCCAGCCAGAACGAGCGGTTATCCACATACCAGACGTCCAGCTTGAACTTCTCCTCCCAGCTCAATGCGTTGCGACCATTGATCTGCGCCCATCCAGTAACGCCTGGGCGTACATCGTGACGCCGGCGCTGCTCGTGGTCATACAACGGCAGGTACTCCATCAGCAACGGGCGCGGGCCGACCAGGCTCATATCGCCTTTTACGACATTCCACAATTCGGGCAGCTCATCGAGACTGCTCGAACGCAAGAAGCTACCGAAGCGGGTCATGCGCTGGGCGTCGGGTAGCGGGTTGCCCCGGCTATCGACCGCATCGAGCATCGTCCGGAACTTGATCATCTCGAAAGGCTTGCCATGCATACCGGGGCGTACCTGACGGAACAATACCGGTGAGCCAATCTTGCGCCGGATCATTATCGCCACGATGACGATGACGGGCGACAGTACTATCAGGCCTGCCATCGCGGCCACCACATCGAACAATCGTTTCAACATCTCAATACCTAACCAAATTCATCGGCACTACCAGACGTTGCACCATTACTTGCCCAAACGCCTGAAATGTTCGCCAAAGCGTTGTACACCCACTTTCAAGGAAAGCTTCTGACGATAAAAATCCGCGCCTCTCTGGCCCATTTGAGCCCTCATCTGATCAGTCAGCAAACTGAGCTCGATGCAGGCATCCGCCAGCGCTTGAGGGTTTTGCGGCTCAGCTATCACGCCGCAGTCGGCGTCGCCCACCAATTGCGCCGCGTCACCTTCCACTGCCATGATCAACGGTTTGCCGGCAGCCATGTAAGCTTGAGTCTTGGACGGTATGGTAATGGTGAAAAGCGGGTCTTTCTTCAGGTGTACCATCAACGCGTCAGCACTCGCCAGGTAGGCCCCAACCTCTGCCATGGGTACGCCCGGTAAAAAAATCACGTTGTCGAGCTGCCTTTGCTGCGCAACAGCCTGAAGACGCGAAACTTCAACGCCGCCGCCCAGAAAGACCAGCGATACATTGGCCGCTCTTTGCTTGAGAATCGCTGCCGCGTCGATCAGCGCATCAAGCGCTTGCGCCTTGCCCATGTTGCCGGCGAACAACACCCGGAAGGTGTCGCTACCCGGGAAGTTGTCAGGCTTGCCTGCATCCGTGGTACATACCATGTCCTCGGCGCACCAGTTGTAAATCACATCGATCTTTCCCGCCGGGACATCACGCTCGATGAGCAACCGTCTGAACCCAGGCGAAAGCACCACGATCTGGTCAACACGGCGGTAAACCCAGTCGCATACCCGACTCACCAGCCGCAGTGCCTTCTCGTTGGAAAACATGCCAGTAGCCTTCAAGGTATCCGGCCACATGTCCTGGATGTCATACACCACTGGCACTCTACGAAACATCCGTATGAGAGCTGCCGACATGCCGACCGTCAACGGCGGGTGGTAGGCATAGATGACGTCCGGTTTGCGTGCACCGAACAACCCATAGAACAGGCTGGTCGCAGCAAAGCTTACATAGTTGAGTACACGCCCGATGCCGCTCTGCCCATGGCTGGGATAGAGCGGCACGCGCGTCACGTTGACGCCATCGATCACTTCACGCTGTATGAGCTTGACCTTGTATCCCGAGTACAACTTACCGCCAGGGTAATTGGGGAAGCCGGTAACGACTTCCACTTCAAAACCTTGAGCAACCAGTTCACGGGCAAACACCAACCCCTTGAACGTTGGCTCCGGGTCAAACCATTGAGTGAGCAGTAGAATGCGCGTGGCCATGGCAGATCAGTACCTTCTCCAGACGGTACGCATTACATAGTCACGGTAGCTGTGGATAATTCGCACCACCTTCTCGGACACATTGGGCATGCTGTAGTCTTCCACCAGACGCAGGCCTCGGCACTCGCCACGTGGCTGGGTTTCCAGCAGCGCCAGCCCCTGCAGCACGCGCGTCACATCCAGGCCAGTCATCATGACTGCGGCCTCCTCCATACCCTCGGGGCGCTCATGTGCCTCGCGCAAGTTCAGTGCCGGGAAATTGAGGATGGACGATTCTTCGTTGATTGTGCCGCTGTCTGACAAGACAGCCTTGGAAGCCAATTGCAGCTTGTTGTAGTCGGTGAAGCCCAGCGGTTTGAGCAGGCGTACATTGGCGTGAAACTTGACACCCAGCGCATCGACACGTTTCTGCGTGCGGGGGTGGGTAGAAACAATCACCGGCAGGTTGAACTCGGCGGCCACTGTATTGAGCACGTCCACCAGCTTGAGGAAGTTGTTGTCCGACTCAATGTTCTCTTCGCGGTGTGCGCTGACGACAAAAAACTGCCCTTCTTCCAGTCCAAGGCGCTGCAGTACATCAGAAGCCTCGATCGACGGACGGTAATGGTTGAGCACCTCGAACATCGGGCTACCGGTCTTGATCACCATGTCTGGCGGCAGACCCTCGCGGAGCAGGTAGTCACGTGCAATGGTGCTGTAGGTGAGATTGATGTCAGCCGTGTGGTCGACGATGCGTCGGTTAATCTCTTCAGGGACGCGCATGTCGAAGCAACGGTTGCCTGCTTCCATGTGGAAGGTCGGGATCTTGCGGCGCTTGGCCGGGATCACCGCCATGCAGCTGTTGGTATCCCCCAGAACCAGCAACGCCTCAGGCTGTACCTCGGCCAGCACGCGATCCACCGCAATGATCACGTTGCCAATGGTCTCTGCCCCGGAGGCTCCGGCGGCATTGAGGAAATGGTCGGGTTTGCGAATGCCCAGGTCCTGAAAGAAGATTTCGTTCAGCTCGTAGTCATAATTCTGGCCGGTATGCACCAGCACCTGTTCACAATGCTGATCAAGCGCACTCATGACCCGCGACAGGCGAATGATTTCCGGACGGGTTCCAACAACAGTGACAATTTTCAGCTTTTTCATACTGTCCTCATTTCATGCATCAACCGGGTCAGGGGCAAACCGGCAACGCATAAGTGTCCGGGTGTTCGCGATCGAAAATTTCATTGGCCCACAGCATGACGATCATTTCGTCATCACCGATATTGGTAATGTCATGGGTCCAACCTGGGACTGTCTCGACGATAGTCGGTGACTCGCCACTGGTCTGAAGTTCGTAGAATTCGTCGGTGACGACATGGCGAAAACGGAAGTTTGCCATGCCTTTGATCACCAGGAATTTCTCGGTCTTGGAATGGTGATAATGACCGCCGCGCGTGATGCCTGGATGAGCCGTGAAGTACGAAAACTGACCGGCTTCAGGGGTTTTCAGCATTTCGACGAAAACACCGCGTGGGTCGCCGTACTTGGGCACTTCATAGGTAAATGCTGCAGGCGGCAGGTAACTGAGGTAGGTGGAATACAGCGCGCGCACAAGGCCCACACCCACATTCTCGGTGATCAGCGTCGAGCGGCTTTCACGGAAACTGCGCAGTTGTTCAGCCAGTGCGCCCACCGTGGTGCTGTAAACCGGTTCGACTTCGACCCTGCCACTGCCCACGTTCTCGCCATCCATGACGGCCAGGAACTTGCTGACCACATCATCGACATAGACCAGGCTCACGGCTGCAGAGGCATCATGAATCTGGATAGGCAGGTCATGAGCAATATTGTGGCAGAAAGTCGCTACCGCCGAGTTGTAATTGGGGCGTGCCCACTTACCAAACACGTTCGGCAAACGGAAGATATAAACGTCATTGCCATGCGCCTGAGCAAGCGCAGTCAACGCCTGTTCGGCTGCCAGTTTACTCAGCCCGTACGGGTTGTCTCGCTCCGCCTGAATAGACGAGGTATAGAGTACCGGAATGTTTCGCCCGGTGGCTTTCACAGCCTCGCACAGCTGCTGGGTCAGCTCGCGGTTGCCACTGCCGAACTCCGCTGGATCCTGAGGGCGATTGACGCCGGCCAGGTGAAAGACGAATTCGGCTTGCGCGACCTTGGTTTCCAGCGCTTGCAGGTCATCGCCACGCGCGTGAAGGATGACTTCAACGTCCTTGCGTTCGCGCAAATGAACAAGCAGATTGCGGGCGATGAACCCATTGCTTCCAGTGACCAGAACCTTCATGGGTCACTCCTCCGGCGTGGCATGCTCGCCACGCTGGATGGCCTTGATGAATTCGAGCTTCAACAGCAAAGCCTGCATCTGCGCCACATCGAGGCGGTGAGTGTTATGCGAGTTGTAATCTTCGGTATGGGAGATCTTCTCTTCGCCCTGCTCGACAAACTTGCTGTAGTTCAGGTCGCGCAGGTCTGGCGGCACACGATAGTAATCACCCATGTCCTCGGCACATGCCATCTCTTCCCGACTGAGGAGCGCTTCGTAGAGTTTTTCACCATGGCGGGTACCGATGACCTGAACAGGATGCTCTGGTCGGCCAAGTAGCGCGGTCAATGCCGATGCCAGGGTTTGCACCGTGGCAGCTGGTGCCTTCTGCACGAACAGATCACCGTTGTTGCCATGCTCGAAGGCATACAGCACGAGGTCTACCGCGTCAGCCAGGGTCATCATGAAACGGGTCATGTTCGGGTCGGTGATGGACAACGGCTTGCCCGCGCGAATCTGATCGATGAACAACGGAATCACCGACCCACGCGATGCCATCACGTTGCCGTAGCGCGTGCCGCAGATCACCGTCTTGGCCTCATCCAGGTTGCGCGACTTGGCGACCATGACCTTTTCCATCATGGCCTTGGAAATACCCATCGCATTGATCGGGTAAACCGCCTTGTCGGTGCTCAGGCACACCACGCGTCGCACTTCGTTCTGAATGGCCGCCTCAAGGACGTTCTCGGTACCGATGACATTGGTCTTGACGGCTTCCATTGGGTGGAATTCGCAAGACGGCACCTGCTTCAACGCCGCAGCATGGTAGATGAAGTCGACACCTCGGGTGGCGTTCAGCACGCTCTGGTAGTCCCGAACATCGCCGATATAGAACTTGAGCTTGGCGCTGTCGTAGCGCTTGCGCATGTCGTCCTGTTTCTTCTCATCGCGGCTGAAAATGCGTACTTCCGCGATGTCGCTATCGAGAAACCGTTTGAGGACCGCGTTGCCGAAAGATCCGGTGCCGCCGGTGATAAGAAGCTTTTTACCTTTGAACATATGATCTGACCCTTGCGACGTGCCCGAGTAGTTATCGGGCACGTAGAGCTGAATAAATGATGTCGTCTTTCTGCTGGGCACTTGGATAGCTGATCAGCACCGCTCGATATGGCCCCTTGAACACAAAGAAACTGCCCGCCGCCACGCCAACCACGCCACACGCCTTGACCACGCTGGCCATGTCCTCGAGCGAACCGCCGCCGCCAAGGATGGTGATCGGGATGTGCACTGCCGCGCGAAGCTTGGTCGCCAGATCCAGGTCGTAGCCCTTCATCTTTCCATCATTTTCGATCGAATTGAGAACAATCTCCCCTGCACCCAGCTTTTCCAGCTCCTGGGCCACCTCCAGCACGCTGCGCTTGGTGTTGCGCGTGCCATTGTGTGTCCACACTTCCTGATGCTTGCTCAGCAAGCGTGACTTGTGGTCCAGCACCACGACGACGCTCTGACTGCCAATTTCTTCAGCAATCTGGGTAACGAGCTGGGGGTTTTCCAGGGCAGCCGAGCTGATGGCTACCTTCTCTACCCCCAGCTGGATGATCTTCTTGGCTTGCGCCGCGGTGCGGATGCCACCTCCGTAACACAGTGGCATACGGCATTCGGCGGCGAGCTTGGCAATCTGCGTATAGTTGGGTTCGACACCATGCGCCGTGGCGTCAATGTCGATTACGATCAGTTCATCGGCTTCCTTTTCGTTGAAGATCTTCACCGCATTGATGGGATCTCCGACGTATTTCGGATCCTTGAATTTGACCGTCTTGACTAGCCCACCCTCTTGGATGAGCAGGCATGGAATGATCCGGGGTCTTAACATTGTCAGTATCCGCTCACAGTTCCGCGAAGTTTTTCAGCAGGCCGACACCAAAATGGTGGCTCTTCTCAGGGTGGAACTGAACGCCATATACGTTCCCAGCCTGAACCGCGCAACTGAACTCAAGACCGTATGAAGACATCGCCGCACGGTGTTGTTCCTGCTCGCAGTCGAAGAAGAACGAGTGCAGGAAATAGAACCGCGCCTCTTCTTCGAAACCTTTGAACAAGGGGTTGTCGTTGAGGGCGGCCACGTCATTCCAGCCCATGTGAGGCAACGGCAGGTCTGCAAGGTTGGGGACTGACTTGAAGGAGCGAACGCACCCAGGCACCCAGCCCAGACCTGCCAGGCGCCCTTCTTCGCTGCTGTTGGCGAGAATTTGCATGCCCACACAGATACCCAGCACAGGCAGCTTGTGCTGCTGCACCAGCTCTTCGAGCGCAGGACGCATGCCCGACGCATCCAGCCGTTCGATCGCATGGTCGAAGGCGCCGACGCCAGGAAGGATCAGTTTGGTTGCACCATCCAGCTGCGCTGCGGTTTGCGCAACTGCCACCGGGATGTGCAAGCGTCGATAGACGTTAACGAAGGCCTGGATGTTGCCCAAGCCATAATCAATGATGGTGATCATCTGAACAGCCTTCTTTCCAATCCGATTGCACTGAGCACTCTTGCACCAATGCCGATCACGAAACGTTTGTTTTTGTAGTCACGGAAGGTCTTGTTCTGACCTTCGAAAATGCCTTGAAGCTCAGGCACAGTCAAGTCCAGCTTGTGTGCTACGTATTCGAACTCGGATTTGAGGAAGTTTTCGTCCATTTCAGGCTGGGCGATGCGCTCAAGCGCTGCCTCTCGCGTCAACTGCCCGGTCATGATCAGGCTGGAGAAATGCGCGCGGCGCTTTTCGTAGCCGAATTTGCGCGGCATCCAGTAGTCTTCGTAAAAGCGCGTGAAACGCGACTCGTGGTGTTTATGCTTGAACCGCTTCCAGCCGAACAGGCGCTCCAACGTGGCTTCTGCGTCCGCTTTGACGTAGGGCACGAGGTTCAGCGGCTTGACAATCTGCATGCCGAGGATGCGCTGGTAATAAATCTTGTAGGTCAGAATATCAACGAGCGGGAAACTCTTCAGTGACCGCTTGCCAAATTGGCCGTGAATATCATTGAACAGCGTCTTGTCAATCCCTGGGTAGCCGCCCCATTCTTCGGGCTCACGGCAGCACTCCGTCGAGTAATTGGCGCCGGTCAAGACATATTTGATCTTGTGCTTGTGTGCAAATTTGTAGAGCGAAGAGAAGAAGGCAGCATCCTGCGGTAAGTCCTGATCGGAAATTTGCGAACGCAGGAAGGCCACTTGAAGGTCCTTCATTTCCTCCCAGTTGATGACGTCGGTGTAGAGGTCCAGGCCGAGTCCGTCGACCAAGCGCTCGATGTTGCCAACCGCCTGGTCAGTGTTCCAGCCCGCGTCCACGTGGAAGAGCAAAGGCCTCAGGCCCATGACATTCTTGGCTACATAGGCAGCGTACGAGCTATCCAGACCGCCACTCAAACCGATAATGCAATCGAAGTCCTTGCCTTTACCGTGCTGCTTGATTTTTTCTGCCAGCGCCATCAATTCGGCTTCGCCACGCGCGCCAGTGTCCCAATTGGGCTTGATCTCACTGTCGAAGTTGGCGCAGTACTCGCAAACGCCATGCTGATCAAAGCGAATGTTCGGGTCGCTGGTGTCCATGATGCAACGCGTACAAATTTTGTAATTCTTCATATTAACTTCCAGCAATTAGGTCAGCAGGCGCTTTGCCATGCGGCGATAGTCCAAAAGACTCGAAGCAATTTCGTAAGACCGCCTCGAGTAAGTATCCAATATTCCTGGGTCTGCCTCAATCTGTGCAAAGGCGCGAAGCAAATCGCTTTCCTCACGAACGGCCCATCCATTCCCCTGCACAAACGGAACATGACTGGGCACGTCAGCAACAATGACAGGTCGACGAGCGCAGAGGCTCATCTGCATCGTCGCTGACTGGCTGCCTGGCTGAACGTAGACATCTGCCGCACACAACAAGCCATATAACTCATCGGCAGGTTTCCAGCCCAGAAAAGTGATACGCGGATCCTTGGCAATGAGCGCACGCGCCTCCTCGGCAATGGCGTCATGCAATTGACCGACAATCAAGAAGCGGAAATCCTCAGATTGCAATTGCGAGAATGCCCGAAGGCTTTGAACCAGCTTCTTTTTCGCATCGAATTTTCCAGACTGTAAAAACACCGTCTGGCCAGGATCAATACCCAGTTCCGCGCGTGTTCCAGTACGAATTTTTTCATAGCTCGAATCATCGGCAATCTTTCCTCCCAACGGGAAAAATTCCATAGCCGCATCGTCGATACCATATTGTTTGCGACAGAATTCGAGCGTTTCCTGAGAAATGCAAAGCACTTTGTCTATAGCTGGCAGCGCCGCCCTGATGATTGGACGGTAGTAAAAATTGTGCAGCACTTTTGACAAACTGGTCACTGCGCTGTTATTTGCATCCTCGTGGCTATCGACATAAAGCTTAACATCCGGATGCTTGCGCTTGTACCGTGCCGCGGTGCGCAACTCCCAGCCACAAAGCCCATGAAACATGATCACGTCTGGAGCGAACGTCTCAAGAATACGCCCCAGTTCGTTATGCATTCTGAGTTTCTTTTTCAAAAAGAACGGGGCGACCCCACTGTAGGGTAACCGTATAACCCGAGCGCCATCCGTTCCCATATAATCCCCCGGCGCGGTGTAGCCGAGGGTCAAATTATCCAGGTAGGTTTCAGTGGACGCCACTACCAGTACATCGTGCCCGGTATCGACGTGCTCACGCACCAGTTCGTTTTCCTGATACCGATAACCATCAATATAGAAACATGACACACACAGATGAATGATCTTCATAGCAAGTTCTGACTTTTCAAAAAAGCTTCTGGGTCGGTGAAATGGACAGCCGCCGCACTCAATTGCTCATCCGATAGCTCCCACCAACGGCTTTTCAGAAGCCCCTCGATTATGGACTCCGTAAATCTGTAACGTATCAGGCGTGCGGGGTTGCCGCCATAGATAGCATAAGGAGGGACATCCTTGGTGACTACGCTGCCCATGCCTATCACAGCCCCCGTTCCGATCGTAACCCCGCCCTTGATCAAAACGCCCTGCCCAATCCAGACATCGTGCCCTATGGTCGTGACGGGCTCCCAACGGTAATCATGCCGGGAAAACTTTTTCTTGATGCTCTCTTTATGCGCCAGAAACACAGGGCTGGTCGACACGTACTCGATGGGGTGCCGCGCGCCCCCGACTACAACATTGCTTGCGACTGAACAAAATGCCCCAACAGTCGTTCTTATGAACGTGCAATCATAGCCGCAGAAGCTATGCTCACCAAAACGTGTAGAAATCAACGTACTGCCCGACTCTACTTTCGAACTACGAGGAATATGTGAATCGATCAGTGCAGCGCCTCGTGATTTTTTTAGTATTCTCGAGATAACATATCCAATCACAGCCGATGCCCCCATAGCTTCATTCTGAATTTGTCAAACCATAGCATGGCAATCCACAGCCCCCCGCCAAAGGAAGCCAACATGGTAGAAAAAGGACCGTTGGTACTAATGAATGCGAGAGGGAAAAGCGCCGTCAGCAGCAGCACCTTGTTCCACCCCTGGGACACCCAATCCAGCGCGATCAACCAGACTGTGTAAAGCATGAAGATGGCCAGCACGCCTGGACCACCGGCAGCGGCGACACCATCGGTAGCGACAAAACTGGCATTAGACTGACTCTGCACGCCCAGCACCCGCTCAGCCAGAATTTTACCCAGAGCAGGCCATTTTTCATCAGCTGCATACGCTGCAGGTACCTCAGCAAACCAACTGATGCCCGATACGTGAGCCCAGTAAGTAAAACCTTGCGTAGAGAACAAGTCATAATATTGAGTAACAAACAAGCCGGGGCAAGCGATTAAACGCGTATAAAAGTAGAAGCCCAATTCTTGGAAAAGACCAACCTGATCAAAGAGCTCCGCAATCAGGAAGACCATCACCCCACCGCCCACAAACAAGTACACCGGGGCATTAGGATTCGCGCCACGCGCTTTGAAAATGAACGCCATCAAGAACATTGCGAACGGCAACAGAAGCACTGTCCGCTCGGCGGTTATCATGAACACGAAAATAAAACCAGCAAAACCGAGCAGCGCAATCAAGATGCGCTTAGATATCAAACCGGTAGCAAACAGCACCGGCGAGAAAAAGTAAGCCAAATAAACCTGGCAGTATCCTATGAACAAGGAGGTGGCCGCCCCCTTCTCCCGTTGCGCGTAGATATCATCCACGCCGGAAAAAGAAAGAATATCCTTATACGTCAGAAACAAGACGAGAAAGCAGGTGAGTGAGCCCAGCACGCAGGTGAGCAACAAAGGCCGCGAGAACGATCTGGAAGCGTTACTGCGCAGGGGAACACAGCGAACAGCCAAGCAACAACCGACGAGACCGATGCAAAAACAAGAGAACAGCCCCAAGTACCGATCTATGGAGTCCTCATAGTTGAGCATGCCAGTAACGACCCCTGGCAAGTAGACGCAAAACACCAAGGCATAGATAAACAGAGAGGACGGTCTTGTCAGGTATAATGGCATAACGAACGCAGGAATGACCGCCAACACGATGATGAGCAGCATATTGCTCAAATTAAAATGAGGCGAATTGAACCCCCAAAAAGCCTGCACCAGAGAGAGGTATTTGTCATGACCATAGACAAGAGCAAAAACATAAAATACAACAGCCGCCAAAAGCTTTATGCGCGCCACATTCACCCATGCCAGAGAGCTTGGCAACATTGAGGTATCCTGCTCCCTGAATCGACCCGCAATTTCACTGTCCATTATGATCACTCTTTCGGTTAGCCGGCGCATCGTCATTTCGTGCGATACAATTTACTTGGCCATCACGCCAGCCCCATGCCAAAGGCTTTGACTGCGTCCAACACCCTATCAAACCTCTTTCATTGCCGCCGCCCCCTTCCCGACTGCGTGACCGATCAAGAAATGAGCAAATAAAAGGTCTAGAAGATACACGGCCGACATCTGTACGACATAAAATAGCAAGAAGTCTTTGAAATCAAGGGCGAAATGAATGGCGAGCGCGAGTAGCAATCCTGTGGACATCAACCTGAACACATGCAGTGCAGGCAAATACCAGTTGTAGCGAAGCACCAATGAAACGCGATCCAGGGGCGTACTGACAAAAGCACTGAGCGCGGCAACCATCAGCACTTGCGCATACAACCCCGCATCATGCCATTGCCCCCCCAGGACCAATGGATAAATCCACGGGGACAAAATACCAGCGCACAAATAGATGGGAACCCCGAATAGCACCAGTTTTCGAATGGTCATAGTCCAAAGCCCTTTAAGGACAAGCGGTTCCTCCGCGTGCAACGCCGCACGCTGGTAGAAAACCTGGCCAATGGCCGCGCCAATCAATCCAGAGGGAAGAAAAATAGTGGCCATGACCATCGAAAACTGCCCGAGTATTTCCGTACCGTATTTGGCTGATATGTAGAAAATAGGTGCCGCACTGCTGACAGTAACCAGGATATGTGACATCACCAGGGCGCTGGCACCACTGGCATGTTTTTTTAAAGGGCTCACAGCATCAGGTGCATGCGCACAGGCGCCATGGATCAGATTTTTAGAGTAAGGCAGCAGGGCGCCAATCTTGCCCAACGCACTAAATAAAGTTGTAAAAATCAGGCCGCTCGTGGTTACCGCAGCCAACAGCGCACCCGACGCGACATAGGCCGATTTGCCGAACACTTCCGACATGGCGGAGATCTTGTAGGCACCTGAGCGCTGAGCATTATGTTGAAACGCCAGCGCCAACGACACGAGCAGTGCGCTAAGCGGTGCAACAATCAGATAATCAGCACCTTGTTCCACCGACAGCAGTCGAGCGATCTCCGCCGAGAACGCGTACAGCAGCACAGTAAACACAACGCCTGTAACAAGGCCAAGCTTCACGACCCCAGAGAACAACCAACGTGCTTGCTGGTCGTTTTTAAGCATCTGAAAAAAATACTCATATCGCCAGGTCATGATTCCCGCAAAAAACATTACGAGCTGCAGGAAAATATTCTGCACTGCAAATTCCTGAGGCGCATACAGCCTCGACAACAGCGGAATACCTAACACCCCGACAACTTGTGCAATGGTATTCCCTGAAGCTTGCAAAAAAATGTCTCGCCAATACGACGAGACATATTTCAAAACCTTCATTTAAGCGTACCGCACGCGGCAACCAGAGCGTCCACTACCGTTTTGATCTCGGCTTCACTCAAGTAGGGGTGCATCGGCAAACTCAAAACCTTGGTCGCTAGCGCATCCCCTACCGGGAGATAAGCGTCAGAAGCGACTGCGGTTTGCTTGTTAAGCGGAATGGGATAATGAACCACACTTGGCACACCGCTCGCTTTCAACTCGGCCTGGACGTTCTCGCGCCCCTCTACCTGGACAGTAAACTGCGCGAAGACCGAGGTATTACCCTCTGCAATGTGCGGGAGCTTGATTGAACCTTGACCACTCAACAATTCGTTATAGCGTTTCGCCACCTGCTGACGAAGCACTATTTCGCTATCAAAAATATCAAGCTTTGCCAGCAGCACTGCGGCCTGCAGCGTATCGAGCCGACTGTTAACGCCTACCCTTACATGGTGATAACGCTTTTCCTGGCCGTGCCGGGCAATCTGACGAATAACCAGAGCAAGGGCTGGATCATTAGTAAAGATGGCACCACCGTCGCCATAACCGCCGAGCGGTTTACTTGGGAAGAAGCTGGTGCAGGCCACGGTGGTCAACCCACAGGAACGTCGCCCTTTGTAAGTAGCACCAAAGCTCTGCGCAGCATCCTCAATAACCGGAATATTATATTTTTCCGCAATCTGGTTGATCGCATCAAAATCAGCGCACTGCCCATATAGCGACACGGGCACTATCGCCTTCGTACGCGGCGTAATGGCGGCTTCCAGTTGCTTGACATCCAGGTTGCATGTGCGTTCATCAACATCCACGTACACAGGCGTGGCGCCGAGCAGCGCAACAGTTTCAGCCGTGGCAATATAGGTAAACCCTGGCGTGATCACTTCGTCACCGGGCCCGATGCCGAGTGCCATTTGAACAATTTGCAGGGCATCAGTACCGTTGGCACAGGTGATGCAGTGATCCACGCCTACATAAGCTGCCAGACGCTCTTCCAACTCGGCCACCTCAGGGCCCAAGATGTATTGGCCATGACTCAATACGCGCTGAATACCGGCGTCGATAGCAGCCTTGATGCGTGTTTGTTGCTGTTTCAGGTCAATGAACTCAATCATGGTCAAACATCCAGTTTTTCAAGGAAATTGCCGCGCACCACATACGTTGCCCCTGTGTGCGAGCAAATGGCCTGGCCATCTGCGCTTACATCCAGTTGCTCACCAAACTCACTCATCCAGCCAATCTGCTTGGCCGGTACCCCGACCATCAGCGCATAGGCGGGTACATCCTTGTTGACGACCGCGCCGGCGCCTACAAAAGCAAATTCGCCAATGGTGACCCCGCAAACAATCGTGCAGTTCGCCCCCAGTGTCGCGCCCTTTTTCACCAGCGTGTCTCGATACTGGTCCTTGCGCTCGATGAGCGAACGTGGGTTGTAGACGTTGGTAAAAACCATGCTTGGCCCGCAGAACACCCCGTCCTCCAGCGTGACGTTGTCGTATACCGACACGTTGTTCTGAATCTTGCAGCGGTCACCGATCACGACCTTGTTGCCGACAAAGACGTTTTGCCCGAGGGAAACGCCTGCGCCAATCCGCGCGCCGCTACAAACATGGACGAAATGCCATACGCGCGAGTCTTTGCCAATCTGCGCGCCTTCATCGACGATTGCACTGGGGTGCTGATAATGATTCATTGCTTGAGACTCACGCTGGATTGAGTTGGGTCGAACAACTGTTGTAGCTGCCCGCCGGCGAAATGCCCGTAGCGACGCGCCCCGATCTCATTGAGATGATGGTTATCCTGGTAGATAAGCTCGCCCTGTTCATAGGGTGCGTCGGCAAAAAAGCTTGAATTGGAGAAATCCACATAATGCACGCCTGGGATGCCTCTGGTGAGCTCCGCGACCTGCTGATTCGCTGCTTTCCATTCATTATTGAACGTCAGGGTAGCTGGCAACCCGAGCTCCCTGAAGCGTCGAACCCTTTGCACATCCGTTCGGAACATCGGCACCTGCCCCAGGACCACAACCTGCTTAGGGTCCGCTGAGGCATCATTCAAAAATGCCTGCAGAGCTTTGACGAATGCCGGGCTCGGCATCTGGTATTGCCACATACCTGCAATGATCACCTTATCCATTGTCAGCAATGCCTGTTTCACCGCGATGATTTGTGACCGGCAAGGCTGCTGGGCATATTCAGGCAGGCGCTCAACGTCGAAAGCCGGGATGGGCACGCAACTGCTGGCAGTGAGTACGCGATACGCTACACCCTGTTCGGTACCCGCCTGATCCAGGAAGTAATTGAGCTGAGCAGCATGACTGTCGCCAATTACCAGAACCGATGGTATGGCGCTGGCAAGGCCGCGCTTGCATTCCCCTATCTGTTGCCCGTGACAGATCAGCTCTGGCGCCGCATAACGAGCTTGCTCCTGGGGCACTGGCGGGACAATCAGCGGGTTGAACCTGATAGCCAGCAAGACAATCGAGGCAATCCCGACCACAGCGAGCGCAAATCTGGGAGCCAAACGTCGAGCACCCGACAACTTGCGGGTCGGCTGCTCGACGAATCGATAGGAAAGCCACGCCAGAACGAACGAGGCGACCAATGCGACGAAAAGCCATCCCCCATTCAACTCGTACTGCCCGACGTAATAGCGAATGAACGCCAAAACCGGCCAGTGCCACAGGTACAAGGAATAGGAAATACTGCCAACCCACACCATCGCACGGGTGGACAACAGCCTGTTGACAGGGCCGCGCCGCGCCGCGATCACCAGCGCCGCCCCGACGCAGGGCAGGACCGACCAATAACCTGGGAACTGCGTTTTATCAACCAGGACAAAACTGATCGCAAGCAAGATAGCGCCAAGCAAGCCGAGCACCACAGAAAGCCGAACAGGCATTTCTCGATGCCGAAGACCAAGCGCGACTATTCCACCGAGCAAGAATTCGGGCATGCGGGCGAGCAGCGAAAAATACGCATGAGCGTACCCACCGTCCGAGACCTTGATGCCACTCCACATGAACAGCCCCACGGTGAGCAGTGACAGGACCGGTAGTCGCCAGGCGCGCGGCAGGCATAGCAAAACCAGGGGGAAGAACAGATAGAACTGCATCTCGATCGCGAGCGACCAGGTATGCAGCAGGGGCAACTCCTCTGCGCGAGGTGCAAAATAACTGCCGAAATCCGAAAAATACTGGTTACTGGTAAAAAGGGCTGCTGACTTCAAACTCTGACGGAAGAACTCGAAATCAGCGCTTAAAAACAGAATGGACGACGCTACGCTGACAACCGCCAGCATGATGGCGTACGCCGGAACAATTCGCTTGATG
The DNA here is from genome assembly GCF_000282535.1 of Pseudomonas sp. GM84. Lineage (GTDB taxonomy): Bacteria > Pseudomonadota > Gammaproteobacteria > Pseudomonadales > Pseudomonadaceae > Aquipseudomonas. The sequence goes on from NZ_AKJC01000167.1 coordinate 30,976, forward strand.
CGGTTTACATAAAACGACGGCAGATGGATCTTGCTGCCCGGCTCGGTTAGCAAAGCCGTGATGATGAACCCTGAGATGACGAAAAAGACATCAACACCCACATACCCCGACTGGAGCCATGAGTTGTTCATGTGGTAAGCCAGTACAGCAAGAACTGCTACCGCTCGCAGACCTTGGACATCCAGGCGGATATCTTTGCTCTGGGACAGCACGCTCGATACTTTCAGCGATGTTTCGTTATTGTTAGACACGCTACGCAGGACCTTGAAAACATTGCTCCGCGAGGAAATGGGCGGCCTCACGGCCGCCAGCATTACAATTTTTCAGCGAGCAAGACTGAGCACAAACGGATGCGCCTCATTGTCCTTGGCCTGAACCACAGGGGCGCTGCGGATAACGTTGACGGTCTCCACGCAGTGGCGTGCGTCTTCAATGCCGTAACCCCGACCGGCCAGGATTTCTTCATAGCTGGTGGTGTGGAGGTCGGTAAAGCCTTCGGAAAACTCCATCTCTTCACCATCGACGGTGATTGAACGGTAGGTGGGCTTTTTGCCTTTGACGGACTCCGGCAGATCATCGGCATCGACGGAAAGGAACCAACGCACTCGCGCTTTTTCGTACTCGAGGTAGCCGGCAGCCTTGTGCTCCGATGTGAAGTGCACGACGTTGCGCTGCAGCTTGCCGAAGATGAAATGCAGCATGTCGTAGAAATGCACACCGATATTGGTTGCCACCCCAAAAGACTTGCGAGGGTCACCCTTCCAGCTTTTCAGGTACCACTTGCCGCGCGACGTGATGTAAGTAAGGTCGACTTCGTACTTGCGGTCACGATTTTCGGCCGCCACCTTGTCCTTCAGGTTAATGATCGCCTGGTGATGGCGTAACTGCAGGATGTTGTACAGACGCTTGCCGGTTTCCTGCTCGATGAGTGAAAGCTGATCGAGCATCTCCGGGGTTGGCACCAGTGGTTTTTCGCAGATGACATCACAACCCAGGCGCAGGCCTGCCGCGATGTGTGGATAGTGCAAGTAGTTTGGCGAGCAAATGGCTACATAGTCCAACGCAGTCGCCGCGTCGCGCTTCAGGGCATGAGCATGTTCGAGAAAAAACTCGAACTCGGTGAAAAACTCGCTTTGCGGCGAGATGCTATCGATTATCCCGACCGAGTCATTGATGTCGTAGGCGGAAACCAGGCGGTTGCCGGTATCCTTGATGGCGCGCATGTGTCGAGGGGCAATGTAACCTGCTGCGCCGATCAGAGCGAAATTCTTCATGGTGCTTCCTTCGAAAACAGTGAATCCGCCCGACAACAGGCCGGGCGGAGCGTCAGGGCTATCCGCGGCTCAGGCCTTGATGATGTGCGCCGCCGGAGTGCGGTACTTACCGCGGCTATCGACGATCAATTTCGCCTGCGCCTCGATCAATGCGTAGTCGAACCTGTCGTGGTCCGTGGCCAGCACCACGGCATCAAAGCTGGCGAGATTGTCTGCGGTCAGCGGCTCGCTGCCGAGTTCGAAATGATGCTCGCGCATCCGAGGGAAAACAGGTACATGGGGGTCGCTGTAGGCCACGACACCACCTTTCGCCTGGATCAGCTCCATGATCTCCACCGAAGGCGATTCGCGCATATCGTCCACGTTCTTCTTGTACGCAATGCCCAGTACAAGGACCCGGCTGCCTTTCAAGGCTTTGCCAGCGTTGTTCAAACCATCCACCAGCTTGCTCAGGACATACTCTGGCATGGCTTGGTTGACTTCCCCCGAGAGCTCGATGAAACGGGTGTTGACCCCATACTCACGGGCTTTCCACGTCAGGTAGAACGGATCGATCGGAATACAGTGCCCGCCAAGGCCCGGGCCCGGGTAATAAGGCGTGAAACCAAATGGCTTGGTCGCCGCCGCGTCCACCACTTCAAAGATGTCGATTCCCATTCGATCCGCGACGATTTTCATCTCGTTGACCAGACCGATATTCACCGCGCGGTGTATGTTCTCAAGCAGCTTGGTCATTTCGGCTGCTTTGGTCGAACTGACCGGAACAACGTGATCGATCGCTTGATCGTAGAGGGCAATGCCTACCTCCAGGCAACCTGGTGTATGGCCACCAATGACCTTGGGGATCGTCCGCGTTTCAAAGTTCACATTCCCCGGGTCTTCACGCTCTGGCGAATAGACCAGGAAGATGTTCTCACCCACCTTCAAGCCGCCTTCCTGCACACGAGGCAGCAGCTCCTCTTCAGTGGTGCCGGGATAGGTAGTACTTTCCAACGAGACGACTTGCCCCGCACGCAGGTACGGCTTGATCGCATCCGTCGTGTTGATGACAAAGCTCATGTCCGGTTCGCGGTATTTGTTAAGCGGTGTAGGCACACAAAGAATGAGCGCATCACACTCCGTCGCACGGCTGAAATCTGTAGTTGCTTCGAACCCGGTCTGGCGGGCGCCGGCAATTTTTTCAGCGGGGATATGTTCGATATAACTTTGACCCGCATTGAGCCGATCAACTTTGACTTCATCAATGTCAATACCCAACACCCTGAAGCCGATAGCGTTGTAACGCAGCATCAGGGGCAGGCCGACATAGCCGAGCCCGACAATACCGACCAGGGCCGTTTTGCTCTTGAACTTCTCAACCGCCTGCTTCTTGATATCCGTCATATCGCGCAACTCACCCTTTTATATTACCCGCCTGCGTGCATGGCAGGAGACGGGGTGCCAAAAAAATGTCCATGTCAGCCAATGACCAGCTAAACTCCAGCCCGGTACAGTGCGACTTCTTGCGCTCGACGCGCCGTGTTCTATCGCAGACAGTCACCTAAACGGGACGCCCGAAAACGTCCGCGAGCCCATGCCCGCACAGTATACCGTCTCGGTAATCTGAGCTACCAGCACCTGCGCCCGAGCAGCAACAGCGGGCGCTGGCCAAGAAACCAATACTGAGCTTGCTAATTAACTCGCCGACGCGCGGCGCCTGCTCCACAAATCCTTGAAAAAAGCAGTCAATAACCCAGCGCCAAGCCCTATAACCAAACTAAGCATTACAATGAGCGGCTTATTCGGCTTGATCGGCTGATCGGGCAATTCGACCTCGCCGTCCTGTTCGAACACCCGAATTACCGACGGGTCAAGCTTGAACTCACGATAGAAAGTTATTTTTTCTTGTCTTGGGCGCAAACCATTGATAAACGGTTCATCCGATGAGCGAGCCTCAAGCGTAGCAATCTCAGCCTCAAGTGCTTTACTCCCGCGCATGTAGGTCAAAGACCCACCCATCGCGGCAGAGACCTGAACTGACAGCGGTTCCGAAATTAGCGGAGGCTTCTCAAGCCCAACAGACCTGGCAACAACCAATGCCTCTTTCAACTGAGCGATGCGGTCCTCTCGCTCCTTGCGCGCGCTATTTTTTTCACTGCTGATCTGGCTTTGCAGGTTGTCCGCTTTGATCAACATATCACTGCGATTACTTTCCAGCACCTTCCGCTTTGCGCTTTGGGCAGCGAGTTCGTTAAATGCTCCGACCCACTTCGTCGCCTGCTGGGGATCGTGCATCGTCGCGGTCACTGCATAACGAGTGGATGACCCCTTTGCAGGTGCAACCGTCAGCACTCTGTTGAAGTCGCTGTACAACGCATCGCGCGAACCCCGACGGCGCTCGTCGCTCAGGCTCGGCAAATACACGTCTCGGAAAAACTTGTTGCGCACCGCTTCTGACTGCAAGGCCTGAAGGTGGGTCTCGTACACCTCCTTGACAGTCAGAGGGATCAAACCCGAGTCACCGCCGCGACCGAAGTTAAGCTGCGCAATGTCATTTTGAGTTGGAGGCTCGACAAATAATTTGGCTTCATAGACTGGCGCGGCCATCAAAGCGTATGCAACACCCACCGCCAGGATGGGTGCGGCTACAAGCCCAACCCATAGCTTCTGGCGCCAGATGCCATGCACCAAATCAAAAAGTTCAATTTCATCGTCACGCCGAGGGTGCTGTGGTTCATTAAGCATTTATTCTGATTATCCTGAGGTCCGTCCAACATCATCAAAGCTTTGACCGTCTCACGCGCCGTACTGATTCCCTGCAGCGGTGCGGCATTTTGCCTGCTATCTGTACACGAATGCTCTCTTTCAAGCAAACGCAGCTGGCACGAAATACGCAGACGTCATAAGAGCCGTGATGATGCCAGATGTTCCTCAGACCCCCCCCTAGCCTGAAGCGAGGCGCCGAACGGTCAGGTAGGTATCAGCACTCGCGGCACCTCTCCCTTACGAGCAAACGCTTGTTCAAGGACCTTTCGTAGCATTTTCTTCGCTTTCTGGTCGCCGTGAACAAGCAGGACTGCAGCGGGTACGTTTGCCATCGCTGTTACAAACACAGCGAGCCCTTCCTGATCGGCATGAGCTGAGTACCCACCCAGGCTCATTACCTTGGCCTTGATGTCATACATCTGCCCATCCAGATCAACCTGCACAAGCCCTTCTACCCCCTCACTCATCTGTATCACCGCCCCCGGCGTACCCTTCACCTGATACCCCACAAATACCACCTCATGGCGAGGATCCCCCAGCATCGCCTTTAGGTAATTGACGATCCGCCCACCTGAGCACATCCCATTCCCAGCGATCACGATCGCCGGCCGCGCCGTGCTCTTGAGGTAATTTACAACCTGCAAATGCTGCGAATGACTCTCCACGCAAACCAGCTGTTCAAACTTCAGTGGCGCCCTACCCTCGCTCAATCGCTGTCTGGCTGTGCAATTCCAGTACTGATGCAACTCCACGTAGGCCTTGGTGATTCGCTGCGCCAGAGGGGAATCGAGTATGACCGGCAAGCGCGGCCAGTCGATCATGTGCAACGAGTCATCCGCAGCGCCCAAAGCATGCTCATGATTCAGCGATTTGCGGTGCAGAATATCCTCGATCTCGTACAGCAGCTCCTGTGTCCGGCCAAGACTGAATGCCGGAATGAGAACTGTGCCCCCATCCGCCAGTGCGCGATCAATCACAGCTTCCAGCCGCGCCTGTCGATCGCTGCGATCAGCATGTACCCGGTCCCCATAGGTACTTTCCAGAACCAGAATATCTGCCCTCTCAGGCGGCTTGACCGACCTCAAAAGCGGATTGCCTGGCTGGCCGAGGTCGCCAGAGAACACGATCCGCGAACTGGGCTCCTTACCTGAAAAACGCACATCGCACTCGACATAGGCCGACCCCAGCAGGTGCCCGGCACGTTGCAAGCGAATGGAACAGGCGACACTTTCCTGCTCAATGACGGGATACCACTGCTCGAAAGGCAAGGCTACGACCTGCCGCTGCAACACAGCCAGAAAGCGATCAACTTGCCCAGGCTCGGCGCTGACACCTAGCTTGAATGCATCTTCAAGCACCAGCGGCAGCAACTTTGCCGAGGGCTCGCTGCAGAGAACAGGCCCACGAAATCCTGCCGCCAGCAGCGCCGGAATGCGGCCGACGTGATCGAGGTGAACATGAGTGATGACGAGTGCGCGGATCGCGCCAATGGCAAAACCGATCGGCGCAGACGCAGCGCCAGAGGGGGCTTCATCGCCCTGTTCCAGACCGCAGTCGACCAACAGGCTGGTTGACGCGTCAAGGTGCAACTGGTGGCAAGACCCGGTTACACCGCGGGTGCCACCATGATGAGAAAGGCAGGGGTATTCCATAAAGCTGCACGCTCGCCCAGGCCGAAAAATGAAGTACTTGATTACCCCATTTCAACGGCGCCGCGCACAGGTGCTACCTTCCTACGAAAGCGTAAGAAATCTCGTTAATTACTGCTCAACGCCGCCTGCCGCGCCGAAGCACGAATCTTGCGCTTGCTGCGCTGCACGCCGTAAGCCCCCAGCAGCGGCCCTACCGCCAACCCCACAACCAAGGCAGCGAGTACCGGCACAGCAACGGGTAACGCCGGCGCCGACCAACCAAACAGCACCAACGACACCGTCTGCTGGTTCTCCAGCACAAAGAACAGCACCACAGCCGCCAACAGCAGCACGAACAGCGCCGCCAGGGCGCGCTTCAGGTTACGCATCAGACTGCTCCTTCATCGCTCACGGGTGCTCGTGCTCATCTTCATTGACGCGGTCACGCAATTCCTTGCCTGGCTTGAAATGCGGCACGAATTTGCCTTCGAGCTCGACCGACTGGCCGGTCTTGGGATTACGCCCTACCCTCGGTGCGCGATAGTGCAAGGAAAAGCTGCCAAAACCACGGATCTCGATGCGATCGCCGGTGGCCAGGCATTGGGACATCTGCTCAAGCATGGTCTTGATGGCCAGCTCGACGTCCTTGGACGAGAGCAGCCCCTGATGGGTGACAATACGTTCGATCAGCTCCGACTTCGTCATATTTTTCCCTTCGTTATCAAGCAGCTAGATCATTGCTTAATCAGTTTGTAGCACGCCGGGAGGGATTTGAACAGGGTGGATCTTGACTTAATAAAAAAATTCAAGATCGGGGTGTAGGGAAACTAGAGCAGGGCTGCTTTGCAGCCCATCGCCGGCAAGCCGGCTCCCACAAGGGATGACGCAGCCTCTGGGGAAAATCGGGCACAAAAAAAGGGTGGCCCGAAGGCCACCCTTTTTTACCGATCAAACAGAACTTAGTTCTGCTTGGCCATTGCTTCGCGCAGCAGCGCAGCCATGGTGGTGTCGGCAGCAGCTTCCGGAGCGTTTTTCAGGCTCTGGATAGCTTCGCGCTCTTCAGCGTCGTCTTTCGATTTGATCGACAGGCTGATAACGCGGGACTTGCGGTCAACGCTGATGATCTTGGCTTCGATCTCTTCGCCTTCCTTCAGGACGTTACGCGCGTCTTCAACGCGGTCACGGCTGATTTCGGAAGCTTTCAGAGTGGCTTCGATGTCGTCGGCCAGAGTGACGATGGCGCCTTTGGCGTCAACTTCTTTCACGATGCCCTTGACGATAGCGCCCTTGTCATTGACAGCAACGAAGTTGGAGAACGGATCGTCTTCCAGCTGCTTGATGCCCAGGGAGATGCGCTCGCGCTCTGGGTCGACCGACAGGATGACGGTTTCCAGCTCGTCGCCCTTCTTGAAACGACGTACGGCTTCTTCGCCGGTTTCGTTCCAGGAGATGTCGGACAGGTGAACCAGGCCGTCGATGCCGCCGTCCAGACCAATGAAGATACCGAAGTCGGTGATCGACTTGATGGTACCGGTGATCTTGTCACCCTTGTTGAACTGGCCGGAGAAGTCTTCCCATGGGTTGGACTTGCACTGCTTGATGCCCAGGGAGATACGACGACGCTCTTCGTCGATGTCCAGAACCATGACTTCCACTTCGTCGCCAACCTGAACGACTTTCGACGGGTGGATGTTCTTGTTGGTCCAGTCCATTTCGGAAACGTGTACCAGACCTTCAACGCCTTCTTCCAGCTCAGCGAAGCAGCCGTAGTCGGTCAGGTTGGTAACGCGAGCCTGTACGCGAGTACCTTCTGGGTAGCGCGAAGTGATAGCAACCCACGGATCTTCGCCCATCTGCTTCAGACCCAGGGAAACGCGGTTGCGCTCACGGTCGAACTTCAGAACGCGAACGTCGACTTCGTCACCAACGTTGACGATTTCCGACGGGTGCTTGATGCGCTTCCAGGCCATGTCGGTGATGTGCAGCAGGCCGTCGATACCGCCCAGGTCCACGAAGGCGCCGTAGTCGGTGAGGTTCTTGACGATACCTTTGACCTGTTGGCCTTCCTGCAGGGTTTCCAGCAGGGCTTCGCGCTCGGCGCTGTTCTCGGCTTCCAGCACGCTGCGACGGGAAACGACAACGTTGTTGCGCTTCTGGTCCAGCTTGATGACCTTGAATTCCAGCTCTTTGCCTTCCAGGTGGGTGGTGTCGCGCACTGGGCGGACATCAACCAGGGAGCCCGGCAGGAACGCACGGATGCCGTTAACGTCGACAGTGAAGCCGCCCTTAACCTTACCGTTGATAACGCCCTTGACCACTTCTTCGGCGGCGAAAGCTGCTTCCAGAACAATCCAGCACTCGGCGCGCTTGGCTTTTTCACGGGACAGCTTGGTTTCGCCAAAGCCGTCTTCGACCGCGTCCAGCGCAACGTGAACTTCGTCACCGACCTTGATGGTCAGCTCGCCAGCTTCGTTGTAGAACTGCTCGAGCGGGATGACGCCCTCGGACTTCAGGCCAGCGTGTACGGTAACCCAGTCGCCGTCGATGTCGACAACGATACCGGAGATGATCGCACCCGGCTGAAGATTGAGGGTTTTCAGGCTTTCTTCAAAGAGTTCTGCAAAGCTTTCGCTCATTTTAATTCCTGTAGATTCGGGCGAAACATACGCCCCTAGCCACATTCCAGACAATGTGGGTTTCGTTAAGTAAAGGAAAGCAGGCAGGACGTTGACTGGTGCCCCTGCCGGCTCTCCTGGCGATCAGACCAAGTCGCGCTGGGCGAGCTCGCTTCTGATACGTTGCAACACCTGCTCGATGGACAACTCGGTGGAGTCCAGCTGAATGGCATCGGCCGCTGGTTTGAGCGGGGCCACTGAACGCTGGGTGTCACGCTCGTCGCGCGCACGAATCTCATCTAGCAGACTCGACAGACTAACATCTTCACCCTTGCCCTTCAACTGCAGGTAGCGGCGACGGGCACGCTCCTCGGCACTGGCGGTCAGGAAGACCTTCAGCGGCGCGTCCGGAAACACCACGGTGCCCATGTCGCGACCATCGGCAATCAAGCCCGGTGCTTCGCGGAAGGCTCGCTGGCGCTGTAGCAGCGCTTCGCGCACCGCCGGCAAGGACGCGACCCTCGATGCACCGGCACCGACCGTCTCGGTGCGGATGACATTGCTGACATCCTCACCCTCAAGAATGATTTGCTGAAGCTTACCCGGCTCGGCGGCGATGAACTGCACATCCAGATGGGCGGCCAAGGCCTTGAGCAGCTCTTCGTTGGTCAGGTCGACGCCATGGTTGCTGGCATTGAACGCCAGCAACCGGTACAGCGCGCCGGAGTCCAGCAGCTTCCAGCCCAGCTCGCGGGCCAGAATACCTGCGATCGTGCCCTTGCCCGAGCCGCTCGGGCCGTCGATGGTGATGACCGGTGCTTGCGAATTCACGACTTGCCCTCTTCGGCGACGCGGATGCCGACTTCGGCGCACAGCTTGAGGAAGTTCGGGAACGAAGTAGCGACGTTGGCGCAATCATGGATGCGGATCGGCGCACTGGCACGCAGCGAAGCAACACTGAAGGCCATGGCGATACGGTGGTCACCGTGACCGTGCACTTCGCCGCCGCCCAGCTGGCCGCCGTCGATGATGATGCCATCCGGGGTCGGCTCGCACTTGATGCCCAGGGTGATCAGGCCATCGGCCATGACCTGGATGCGGTCGGATTCCTTGACCCGCAGCTCCTCAGCGCCGCGCAGCACGGTACGCCCTTCGGCGCAGGCAGCGGCCACGAACAGCACCGGGAACTCGTCGATGGCCAGTGGCACGAGGTGCTCAGGAATGTCGATACCCTTGAGCTTGGCCCCGCGCACGCGCAGGTCGGCCACTGGCTCGCCGCCGACTTCACGCTGGTTTTCCAGGGTGATGTCGCCGCCCATCAGGCGAAGGATATCAATGACGCCGGTACGGGTCGGGTTGATCCCAACGTGCTCGAGCACCAGCTCGGAGCCCTCGGCAATGGACGCGGCAACCAGGAAGAAGGCCGCGGAGGAAATGTCCGCAGGTACTTCGATGCGCGTCGCGGTGAGCTTGCCACCCGACTGCAGCGAAGCGACCGGGCCATTGGTTTCGACCGAATAGCCGAAACCACGCAACATGCGCTCGGTGTGGTCACGGGTAGGTGCAGGCTCGGTGACAGTGGTCTTGCCTTCGGCGTACAGACCGGCCAGCAGCAGGCAGGATTTGACCTGAGCACTGGCCATCGGCAGCGTGTAGGTCAATGCCTTGAGCTTGTGGCCACCACGAATGGTCAGCGGCGGGCGGCCATCCGGACCGGTTTCGACCACCGCACCCATTTCGCGCAGCGGGTTGGCCACACGGTTCATCGGACGCTTGGACAGCGACGCGTCACCGGTCATGGTGACATCGAACGACTGGCCGGCCAGCAGCCCCGAGAGCAGGCGCATCGACGTTCCGGAGTTACCCACGTAGATCGGCCCGGGTGGCGGCTTGAGGCCATGCAGGCCAACGCCATGGATGGTCACGCGACCGTGGTTGGGGCCTTCGATGACCACCCCCATGTCACGGAACGCTTGCAGGGTCGCCAGGGCGTCCTCACCCTCGAGGAAGCCTTCGACTTCGGTCGTGCCTTCGGCCAGCGAGCCGAGCATGATCGAGCGGTGGGAAATCGACTTGTCGCCCGGTACGCGGATTCGCCCGGACAGGCGGCCACCGGGTTGGGCCAGGAAAATCAGATCGTTGGCGTTCATAGCGTCCACATAGGCCCGGCGGGCCAGGATTTTACTGAAATGCTCGCGGGCAACGCGTGCGCGGGTAAATACCCCCAGCAGCTGGTGCCCGTCCCCAGCATCGACCGCGTCGCGCAAGGCGTCGAGATCGCTGCGAAATGTATCAAGGGTGCGCAGGACCGCCTCGCGGTTGGCGAGGAAGATGTCGTGCCACATGGTCGGATCGCTACCGGCGATTCTCGTGAAATCGCGGAAACCTCCCGCAGCGTACCGGAAGATTTCGAGGTTTTCATTGCGCTTGGCCAGCGAATCGACCAGGCCGAAGGCCAGCAGGTGCGGCAGGTGGCTGGTCGCAGCGAGCACTTCGTCGTGACGCTCCACCGGCATGTGCTCGACATCGGCGCCCAGCGCGCGCCACAGACGGTCAACCAGGGCCAGGGCGGCCGGGTCGGTTTCCGCCAGCGGCGTCAGGATGACTTTGTGACGACGGAACAGGGTGGCGTTGGAGGCCTCTACCCCGCTCTGCTCGGAACCGGCGATCGGGTGACCAGGGACGAAACGCGGCAGACGCTGACCGAACACGGCACGCGCCTCGCGCACAACGTTGCCCTTGGCGCTGCCGACGTCGGTGATCACGGCGTTGCCGAGGTCGAGTCGAGCCAGGCGGGCCAGGACTTTCTCCATGGCCAGGATCGGCACGGCGAGCTGAATGACGTCGGCGCCGATGCAGGCAGCGGCGAGGTCTTCTTCGCAGCGATCGACCACACCCAGCGCCACGGCCTGCTTGCGCGAGGGGGCGTCCAGGTCGACACCGACCACTTCGCGGCACAGGCCGCTTTCGCGCAGGCCTTTGGCGAAGGAGCCGCCGATCAGGCCAAGGCCGACGACGACCAGGCGGTCGATGATTGGTGCGGGTTTGTTTGTTACAGCATTGACCACGAGTGCGAACCCTGTTCAGAAATCAAGACGGACTGTGAGACCGCAAGGGGCTGCTTCGCACCCCATCGCCGGCAAGCCGGCTCCCACAGGGATCGCGCAAATCTCAAGGCTTGCGCTGTACCTG
>NZ_AKJC01000168.1 GCF_000282535.1 Pseudomonas sp. GM84
CAAGCCGGCTCCCACAGGGAGCGGCGCTGACCCCCCCTGTGGGAGCTGGCTTGCCAGCGATAAGGTCCTTAAGGTCAAAAGATAGAAATGGAATAAACAAATGAAAAAATATGATTTCTAGGTATATGAGAAGGCTGGTACTGTCACTTCCACAGATCGTTTGATCCCCGTCCTACCGCTGTATCACCTTACTCGCCCGCCAACGAGGCAAGCAGGTGCAACCCGAACCCAATCGCACAGGAGAGCGCCATGCGCACAGTCTTCTTGCGTCGTGGTCTGGTCGCCCTGTTTGCGGCGGCTGTGTCCTTCGGCGCCATTACCCAAGCCCAGGCCGAGAGCCTGCGTATCGGTTACCAGAAATACGGCACCCTGGTGCTGCTCAAGGCCAAAGGCACGCTGGAAAAGCGCCTGGCCGAGCAAGGCGTACAAGTGCAGTGGACCGAATTCCCCGGTGGCCCTCAGCTGCTCGAAGGGCTGAATGTCGGCTCCATCGACTTTGGTGTCACCGGCGAAACCCCGCCAGTGTTCGCCCAGGCCGCCGGTGCCGATCTGCTCTACGTCGCTTACGAGCCGCCAGCGCCGCACAGCGAAGCCATCCTGGTGCCGAAGGGCTCGACGATCCAGTCGGTCAAGGAGCTCAAGGGCAAGAAAGTCGCCTTCAACAAAGGCTCCAATGTCCATTACTTGCTGGTCCGCGCCCTGCAGGACGCCGGCCTCACCTACAGCGATATCCAGCCGGTGTACCTGCCCCCCGCCGATGCCCGCGCCGCCTTCGAGCGTGGCAGTGTCGATGCCTGGGTGATCTGGGATCCGTACCAGGCCGCCGCCGAGCAACAGCTGCAGGCCCGCACCCTGCGTGACGGCAAGGGCCTGGTCGATAACCACCAGTTCTACCTGGCCACCCGCAACTACGCGACCCAGCACCCGGCCGTGATCAACACCCTGATCGAAGAGGTACGCGCCGTGGGTGAGTGGTCCCAGGCCAACCCGCAGCAGGTGACCGACCAGGTTTCGCCGCTGCTCGGCCTGCCCGCCGACATCACCCTGACCTCGGTCAAGCGCCAAGGCTACGGTGCCGCCCCACTGACCCCTGAGGTGGTGGCTGCACAACAGAAAATCGCCGACACCTTCCAGGCGCTCAAGCTGATTCCCAAGCCGCTGAGCATCAAGGACGTGATCTGGACACCCCCGGCCAAGGTCGCCAGCGCGCCTTGATTGATTCGCCTGCGCCGGGGCGCCGCCCCGGTTTGAGCCCCCTTGAGGAGACAACTCCAATGAGCCTTGATATTTTCTGGTTCCTCCCTACCCACGGTGATGGCAAGTACCTGGGCACTTCCGACGGCGCCCGCGCGGTCGATCATGGTTACCTGCAGCAGATTGCCCAGGCCGCCGACCGCCTTGGCTTCGGTGGGGTGCTGATCCCTACCGGGCGCTCCTGCGAGGATTCCTGGCTGGTGGCGGCGTCGCTGATTCCGGTGACCCAACGCCTGAAATTCCTGGTCGCCCTGCGCCCGGGCATCATTTCGCCGACCGTGGCCGCGCGCCAGGCGGCCACCCTCGATCGCCTGTCCAACGGCCGTGCGCTGTTCAACCTGGTAACCGGTGGCGACCCGGACGAACTGGCCGGTGACGGCCTGCACCTGAACCACCAAGAGCGCTACGAAGCGTCGGTCGAATTCACCCGTATCTGGCGCAAGGTGCTGGAAGGCGAAAACGTCGACTACGACGGCAAGCACATCCAGGTGAAGGGGGCCAAGCTGCTCTATCCACCGGTTCAACAGCCGCGTCCGCCGCTGTACTTCGGTGGCTCGTCCGAAGCTGCCCAGGACCTGGCTGCCGAGCAGGTCGAGCTGTACCTGACCTGGGGCGAGCCGCCCGCCGCGGTGGCCGAAAAAATCGCCCAGGTGCGTGAAAAAGCCGCCGCCCAGGGCCGCGAAGTGCGCTTCGGTATCCGCCTGCACGTGATCGTGCGCGAAACCAATGAAGAAGCCTGGGCCGCTGCCGACCGCCTGATCTCGCACCTGGACGATGACACCATCTCCCGTGCCCAGGCCTCGCTGGCGCGCTTCGACTCGGTGGGCCAGCAGCGCATGGCCGCCTTGCACGGTGGCAACCGCGACAACCTGGAAGTCAGCCCCAACCTGTGGGCCGGTGTAGGCCTGGTACGGGGTGGCGCCGGTACCGCACTGGTAGGCGATGGCCCGACCGTTGCGGCGCGGGTCAAGGAATACGCCGAACTGGGCATCGATACCTTCATCTTCTCGGGTTATCCACACCTGGAAGAGTCCTACCGCGTCGCCGAACTGCTGTTCCCGCACCTCGACGTGCAGCGCCCGGAGCAGCCGAAAACCGGCGGCTACGTGAGCCCGTTCGGCGAGATGGTGGCCAACGACATCCTGCCCAAGTCCGTGTCGCAGAGCTGAGGACAGGACCATGAGTCGTGCAACGTCCTCCACCCTGACCCAGCGCCTGGCGCCGTGGGCACTGCCGCTGGCGCTGCTGGCGGTCTGGCAGCTGGCGGTCAGCGCAGGCTGGCTGTCGACGCGCATCCTGCCGGCGCCGAGTGCGGTGGTCAGCGCAGGTGTCGAGCTGGTGCGCAGTGGCGAGATCTGGTCACACCTGGCCATCAGTGGCTGGCGTGCCGGCCTGGGCTTCCTGATCGGTGGCAGCATCGGCCTGGTGCTGGGCTTCATCACCGGCCTGTCGAACTGGGGCGAGCGCCTGCTCGACAGCTCGGTGCAGATGATCCGCAACGTGCCGCACCTGGCGCTGATCCCGCTGGTGATCCTGTGGTTCGGTATCGACGAGTCGGCGAAGATCTTCCTGGTCGCGCTTGGCACGTTGTTCCCGATCTACCTGAACACCTACCACGGCATCCGCAACGTTGACCCGGCGCTGGTGGAGATGGCGCGCAGCTACGGCCTGTCGGGCTTCGGCCTGTTTCGCCAGGTGATCCTGCCAGGTGCGCTGCCGTCGATCCTGGTCGGGGTGCGCTTCGCCCTGGGCTTCATGTGGTTGACCCTGATCGTCGCCGAAACCATTTCGGCCAATGCCGGCATCGGTTACCTGGCGATGAATGCCCGTGAATTCCTGCAAACCGACGTCGTGGTCCTGGCGATCGTGTTGTACGCCGTGCTCGGCAAGCTCGCCGACCTCGCCGCCCGCGGCCTGGAACGTGTGTGGCTGCGCTGGCACCCCGCCTACCAAGTGGCGAAGAAGGAGGGCGCATGACCGTGCTCAAGGAACAACCGCCGCGCCTGTTGCGGGGCATCCCGCTGGCGTGCAACGGCCTGCGCAAGACCTTCGGTCAGCGCGAAGTGCTGCGCGGAATCGACCTGCACATTCCGGCCGGCCAGTTCGTCGCCATCGTCGGCCGCAGCGGCTGCGGCAAGAGCACCTTGCTGCGCCTGCTGGCCGGGCTCGACCAGCCGAGCGCCGGTGAACTGCTGGCCGGCGCCGCGCCGCTGGCCGATGCCCGTGAGGACACCCGCCTGATGTTCCAGGACGCGCGTCTGCTGCCCTGGAAGAAGGTGATCGACAACGTGGGCCTGGGCCTGCGTGGCGACTGGCGCCAGCGTGCGCTGGATGCCTTGGAGGCGGTGGGCCTGGCTGACCGCGCCAATGAGTGGCCGGCGGCGCTGTCGGGTGGCCAGAAGCAGCGTGTGGCCCTGGCCCGCGCACTGATCCACCAGCCGCGCCTGCTGCTGCTGGATGAGCCGCTGGGGGCGCTGGATGCGCTGACCCGGATCGAAATGCAGCAACTGATCGAACGCCTGTGGCGTCAGCACGGCTTCACCGTGCTGCTGGTCACCCATGACGTCAATGAGGCCGTTGCGGTGGCCGACCGGGTGATCCTGATCGAGGACGGCGAAGTCGGCCTGGATCTCAATGTCGAGCTGGCAAGGCCAAGGGCGCGGGGTTCGCACCGCCTGGCCGCGCTGGAAAGCGAAGTGCTCAACCGTGTTCTGTCGGCCCCGGGTACACCGCCCGAGCCGGACCCTGTAGCCCCTTTGCCCACGCAACTGCGTTGGGCGCACTGAAACCAGACTGAAGCCAAAGAGAAGGAATCAAGCCATGACTATCAAAGCGATCAACGTACGTAACCAGTTCAAAGGCACCGTGAAAGAAATCCTCGAAGGCCCGGTGCTGTCGGAAATCGACGTGCAGACGGCCTCGGGCATCGTCACGTCGGTGATTACCACGCGTTCGGTGAAGGAGCTGGAGCTGCAGGTGGGCAGCGAGGTGATTGCCTTTGTGAAGTCGACCGAAGTTTCTATCGCCAAGCTGTGATTCTGGCGTTGAAGGGGGCTGCTCTGCAGCCCTTCGCGGGACAAGCCCGCTCCCACAGGTACACCGCTGGCTTCAAACCTTGCGCGGTATCTGTGGGAGCGGGCTTGTCCCGCGAAGGGCCGCAAAGCGGCCCCAACGATTTCTGGCCTAGCGCTTCGCCAGAAACGGCGGCAGATACAACCCCAGATACGCCTCGAACACCCGCTTGCCTTCCTCGGCCATGCGCGGGGTGATCGCCTCGTGCAACTGCACCGAGCGCGCATACACCCGGTCGCTCAGCTCCATGGCCAAGGCAAACACATCGACATCGGCAGGCATCACCGGCAAGTGAAAATGCTGGTCGAACAGCTTGTGCATCAAGTCGCCCAGCTCCATGTCGTGCTGCCGGTCGGCCTGCACCACTTCGCTCAGGCCATGCTGGGCCAGGATCAGCTGCCGAGCGGCGGCATCCTCGTTGTAGATGGCCAGCATGCGCTGCTCGATCAGGCGTGACAGCTCATGCCAGGTATTCAACGCGCTACTGTCGATGGGCGCGCTCAGTGCTTCGCGGAACGCCCGGTGTACGTCTGCGGTCAGCGCTTCGAGCAAGGCCGGCACGCTGGCGAAGAAGTGATACACCGAAGACGGCGGAATCTGCGCCCGCTCGGCCACGCTGTAGATCGACAACGCGGCCACCCCTTGCCCCGCCAGCAGCTCGCGTGCCGCGGCCAGGATCGCTTCGATCCTGGCCTGGCTGCTGGCGCGCGGCTTGCGCGGGGTGGCGCTGCGGGTCATCAGTTGCTGATCGCCAGGATGCTGGCCTGGTAGGCACCCACGAACAAGTCGAAGTCGCCGACCTCTTGCTGCTCCAGGCGCGATTGCTCGGCCAGCGAGTCGCGCGCCAGGGTCTCGTAGGCCTGCTGACGCTCGGCGGGCAGCGGTTGCTCGCGGAAGGTCTGGGCATGAATGCGGCTCTGGCGCAGCGAGAACTGCACGAAGCTTTCGTCATGCTCGGTCATGCGGGCCAGTACCTGGGCCGATGGGGTCAGCGAGGTGTCGTCGACCTTGGCCTGTTGCGCCTCCAGGGCCTTGGCATGTTCATCGCTGCCGTGGGCCTGGTCGAGCAACTCGGCCAGCTGGCCAATGCGTCCGATCAGTTCGGTGGCCCAGGCTTTCAGTGTGATCGGCTGGCCATCGCGGTGCAGTTCCAGGCCCGGGCGACGGCCTTCCTTGACCACGGTGAGGAAGTTGCTGGTGCACTGGCCGCATTCGCCGTTGTCCAGTTGCGGGCTTTCTTCCAGCGCGCAGAACAGCAGGAACGCATCGAGGAAGCGGGCCTCGGCCAGGTCGATGCCGACCGGCAGGAACGGGTTGATGTCCAGGCAGCGCACTTCCACATACTGCACGCCGCGCGAGGTCAGGGCCTGGATCGGCCGCTCACCGGTGTAGGTGACGCGCTTGGGGCGGATGTTCGAGTAGTACTCGTTCTCGATCTGCAGGATGTTGGTGTTCAGTTGCACCCACTCGCCATCGACATGGGTGCCGATCTCGACATAGGGCGGGTAGGGCGTACCGACGGCCTTGCGCAGGCTGTCGGTGTAGCTGTCCAGGTTGTTGTAGCAGGGCGTGAGGCCCGCCTGGGCGTTGCTCTGGTAGCCCAGGTCGCTCATGCGCAAGCTGGTGGCGTAGGGCAGGAACAGGGTTTCGGCATCCAGCTCTTCGAGCTGGTGCGGGCGGCCGCGCAGGAAGCCTTTGTCCAGTGCCGGCGAAGCGCCGAACAGGTACATCAGCAGCCAGCTGTAGCGGCGGAAGTTGCGGATCAGCGCGATATAGGCCGAGGACTGGTAGTCGCGGTCGCCTTCGCTGCTGCCTTCGGCGTCGCGCAGCAGTGGCCACAGCGCTTCGGGCAGCGAGAAGTTGTAATGGATACCGGCGATGCACTGCATGGTGCGGCCGTAACGCAGGGCCAGGCCCTTGCGGTAGACGTGCTTGAGCTTGCCGATATTGGACGTACCGTACTCGCCGATCGGGATGTCCTCCTCGGCCGGCAGCGTGCACGGCATCGACGGGCTCCACAGGTATTCGTCGCCCAGCTTGCTGTAGACGAAGCGGTGGGTCTGTTCGAGGCTTTCGAGCACCTTGGCCGGGTCGGCCAGGGCCGGAGTGATGAACTCCAGCAGCGACTCGGAATAATCGGTGGTGATCTGCTCGTTGGTCAGCGCCGAACCCAGCGCTACCGGGTGTGGAGTCTGAGCCAGGCGACCTTCGTCGGTTACGCGCAGGCATTCGCGCTCAATACCGTGCAGGCACTGCTTGAGCAGGGGAAGATTGGCGCCGAGCAGGCTCAGGCGGCGGTTGAGGAGGTCGCTCAAGATGGATTCCTTCACGCGTCAGTCGCCCCAATATGGGGGTAGCGTTGACGGTCTACAAGGGTAGTTGGAAAAGGAACTGGCGTTGTCGCCTGGGTTACGCGGTTCCGGCGCCGAATTGGGGGCCGCTTTGCGGCCCATCGCCGGC
>NZ_AKJC01000169.1 GCF_000282535.1 Pseudomonas sp. GM84
CTCCCACAGGTACACCACCGAGCCCTGTGGGAGCCGGCTTGCCGGCGATGACGCCAGTGAAGACAACAACTTTCTGCCGACCAGTTGCGGCGCTCGCTGGCCAACAGCGTTAGAATGCCCGATTGATTTAGCCCCCCGGATACCCGTGCCTTGCTGACCGAGTCCCGCCGCCGCGCCTACCTATCCGCCATGCAAGTGGTGCATTGGCTGCCGCGCGCCGAACTGCCGTTCGCCGCACCGTCGCGCCCCGAGCTGCTGTTGCCGCAGGTTCCGGTCGAGGAAGCCGAATTCGAGGTCAGGCCCTCCGCTCCGGCTGCCAACGAGGCACCGGCTGCACCCCAGGCCCGCTCCGGCGAACGCCCGAAAATCGAAATTCCGCGCCCAGGCAGCACGCCCAAGCCGGTTGCCAAGCCGGTCGAGGCTGAGCAAGAGGCCCCCGCGCCACGGCCAGCACCGGTGCCGCCCCCACGCTTCTCGTTGCAGCTGCTGCGTGCCGGCAGTTGCCTGTTGCTGGTGGAGCTGGCCACCGCGCAGCCGTTCCAGAGCCGCGACCCGTCCTACCTGCTGCTCAAGGACATGCTGCGCGCCGCCGGCCTGCCCGACGCACCGCAGATCATCGGCGAGCCGGTGCGCTGGCCGCTGCTGGTGCGCGGCAACATGGACCAGGGCCCCGGCGCCGCGCGTGATTTCGTCCAGGGCTTTATCCAGGCGCGCCTGGAGGAAGCACCCTGCAGCTGCCTGTGGCTGATCGGCCTGCCGGCCCTGCGCTTCGCCGCCGGTGTCGAGGACGAAGCCTATTACCAAGTACTGAAGCTCGACGGCCTGGGCGACGCCTGGGCCTTGCCGGGCCTTGAACTGTTGATGGACGAGCCGCAGCGCAAGGCGGACGTCTGGAAAGCGATGCGCCAGCTGATGGCGCGCTGGAAGAGCGTTGAATGAGTGAATCGATCAGTTTCCGCCCGATGACCGAGGCGGATCTGGATGCCGTGCTTAAGATCGAATATGCCGCGTTCAGCCATCCCTGGACCCGCGGCATCTTCCAGGATGCGCTCAAGTCCTACGAAGTGTGGCTGATGTTCGATGGCCAGCAGCAGGTTGGGCATGGCGTGATCAATGTGATCATCGACGAGGCGCACTTGCTCAATATCACCGTCAAGCCCGAGAACCAGGGGTGTGGCCTGGGGCTGCGCTTGCTCGAACACCTGATGGCGCGTGCTTATCAGCTCAATGGGCGGGAGTGCTTCCTGGAAGTGCGGGCCAGTAACCAGTCGGCGTATCGGTTGTATGAGCGCTATGGTTTCAATGAGATCGGACGGCGGCGTGACTACTATCCTGTTGCGGGCGGGCGCGAGGATGCGCTGGTGATGGCGTGTACGTTGCTCGAAGACTGACCTTGGGTTGACTGTGCGGGCCCTTTCGCGGGGCAAGCCCGCTCCCACCAGATAGAGCGCTAATTTCCTGTGGGAGCGGGCTTGCCCCGCGAAAGGGCCCGCACAGGCAGTCTTCTTGTTCATGCTTAACTTCTTGTCAGCAGGCGCCAGGGTTGGCGGCCGCGCTCATGGTGGAGCAGGGGGAGCAGGAATGAGAAGTGCAAGAGGATGGCTGATAGCAGTGGCGTTGCTCACGGGGGCGGCACAGGCCGATGAGCGGGACCTGTGGATGTTCGCCCAATGGGCCGGGGACCATCAGACTCGGCCTTTTCGCGAGATGCTGGTAGATGCTCGGCTGTATGGCGTGGTGCCCATTCACCAGTTGCTGCGCTCGGCGTCCGACTGGAAGCTGTGTCGGGCCTCGCCGTTCGCCGTGCCGCCTTCCACCAACTGGCCTGCAGTACGGTCCACGCTGGCGCTGATCAAGACCCTCGACACGCAAGGCATCCTGCGCCAGTTCGAAGTGGTGTCGGCCTACCGCGACCCAAGCCTCAACCGCTGCGCCGGTGGTGCCGTGGCCAGCGCCCACACCCGCGCCTTTGCAGTCGATATCCTGCTGCCGGGCTGGGCCGACCCCAATCCGTTGTGCCGCTTCTGGCAGCAATACGGGCAGGACTGGAACATGGGCCTGGGGCGCTACCCGAGCGGGCGCATCCATATCGACACAGCGGGCTATCGGACCTGGGGGGGTGATGGCAGTCCCGGGTCGTCGTTCTGCAGCAAGCCTAGGTGAGCGAGGCAGGCCTGGCTTTCGCTTATCACCCACTCGGCGAAGCGTTGGCGCTTGCCGCCGTCGCTGAGGGGCTGCGGACTGAGTAGGTGGTACGCAGAACCGTCACGCAGGAAGTCGAACGGTGCCTGCAACTGCCCGTTGTCGAGTTCGTCGCACACCATCAGTGCCGAGGCGATGGCCAGGCCCAGCCCAGCGCTGGCGGCCTGGAGCGACAGGTAGAAATGCTCATAGTCGCTGCGCTCGCTGTGCCGCGCGGGCTGGCCGCTCAGGCGCTGCCACGTGGGCCATGCGCTTGGTCGCGTACTGCTGTGCAGCAGGCGCTGGCCATCGAGCGATGTACGGGCATCGCTACCGACCGGGCCGATCCATTCATCACAGATCTTCAGGCTGTGCAGCGCCGGCGGCCAGTGGAAGTCATCGCGTCTTAGCGCCAGGTCGACGCCACTGCGCGCGAAATCCACGGGCCCGCCAGCGGCCACCAGGTGCAGTTGCAGGTCCGGGTGAGCGGCATGGAAGCGCGGCAGGCGCGGGATCAGCCAGCGCATGGCGATGGTCGGCTCGCAGGACAGTACCAGTACGTTATCGCGCTCCTGCTGTTGCAGGCGCTGCACGGCGCCTTCGAGCTGTTCGAAGATCGCCTGGGTGGTGCCGTGCAGGGCGCGGCCGGCGGCGGTGAGGTAGATGGCGCGGTTGCGCCTTTCGAACAGTTCGATGCCCAGGCTTTCCTCCAGCTGGCGCACCTGGCGGCTGACGGCGCCGTGGGTGACATGCAGGCGCTCGGCGGCGCGCACGAAGCTTTCGGTTTCGGCGGCGATGTCGAAGTAGCGGAAGGCGGTGAGTGGGGGCAGTTTCATGGGGTCCTGTTTCGTCAGTGCTGGCCTCATCGCCGGCAAGCCGGCTCCCACAGGGCTCGGTGGGGTACCTGTGGGAGCTGGCTTGCCAGCGATAGGGTCAGCACCAACAACGCATTTCTGTGAGAAAACCTAGCGAATCTGCCTCACTATAAATCGATTTTCCCTGGAATGTACGCCCTCGATAATAAGCGCCTCTGTGCATTTTCATCGCCTATCGAGGATCCCCCGTGACCGAACTGCTCGCCGTTGCCCTGTTCACCCTCCTGGCCGTCATCAGCCCCGGCGCCGATTTCGCCATGGTCACCCGCAGCAGTTATGCACAGGGCCGCAAGGCCGGCCTGGCGGCTGCGGTGGGGATTGCCCTGGGCGTACAGGTGCATGTGCTGTACACGGTGCTGGGCATTGCGCTGATCATCAGCCAGAGCCCAGCGCTGTTCCTGGGCATGAAGGTGCTCGGGGCCGGCTACCTGATCTACCTGGGTTACCAATCGCTGACCAACACGGCTCGCATCAACCTGGAGGGCAAGCCGTCAGGTTCGAGCCTGCTGGCCGTGTTGCGCACGGGCTTCCTGACCAACGCCCTCAACCCCAAGACCATGCTCTTCGTGATCAGCGCCTATACCCAGGTGGTACAGCCGGGCAGTCCGCTGGCGCTGGATTTTGCCTACGGTGCATTCATGTCGTTCGCCCACTGGGCCTGGTTCAGTCTGGTAGCGGTGTTCTTTTCGAGTGCGGGGCTGCGCAAGGCGATGATCGAGCGACAGCAGGTAGTCGACCGCGTGATCGGTGTGGCGCTGATCGGGCTGGGTCTGGCTGTAGTGGTGGCGGGCGTACGTTGAGGGGAGGGCGCTGAGCTTTTATGCAGGCAAAAGAAAAGGGCTTACCTTGCGGTAAGCCCTTTTCAAGTTTGGTGGCTACACAGGGACTTGAACCCCGGACCCCAGCATTATGAATGCTATGCTCTAACCAACTGAGCTATGTAGCCAATGGCGCGCATTATTCCCTTGTGATGCCCCTGTGTCAACACTCATTTCAAAAAAAATTTGCACGCTTTCAAAAACTTAGCCGCCAAGCGCGGTTTAGGGCACGATCAGCCACTGGCCGAGCACGTCGTATAGCTGCAGTTGCTGCCCGGCAGCCAGCGCCTGGAGGGTTTCGCCGGGGCGGTCGAGGTTGAAATCGCCGCTCACGCGCCGATAAGCGGTTTGTTCGTCCATCATCCACACACGCCGCCCCTGGTAACTGGCCAAGCGCTCGATGACCTCGCCCAAGGGCATGTCCCTGGCGCGCAGCTGGCCCATGCGCCAGGCGTCCGCTGCTTTTACATCGGCCTTGTGCACCGGTTCGATCCGCGCCTCATTGAACGTCACGCGTTCACCGGCCGCCACCAGGCGCTGGTCAGCGCCCTGAACGATCATCGCTTTACCGTTGAACACCACCAGTTCGTCATGCCCGGCATGGCGTGCCACCATCAGCCGTGTGCCGAACACCTGGATGCGCGCATCGTCTACCTGCACCTCCAGGGCGCGGCCATCGAGCTTCACCTCCAGGTACACCTGGCCCTGCACCAGCTGCAGCACCCTGGTACGCGCGCGCAGGTCGACATTCATCGCGCTGGCGCTGTCCAGGTGCAAGGTCGAGCCGTCGGCCAGGCGCACGCTGCGACGTTCGCCGGCGTCGGTATACAGTTCGCTGCCCAGGCGCTGCATGAGCGGCCAGTAAAGATAGGCTAGGGCACCCAACAGCAGCAGGAACAGCAAGGCCAGACCCAGGCCTCGGCGGCTGCGTTTTATATTGGGCTGCTGCGGTCGTGGTCGCGCGGGGGAAGGCTGCAGTTGCTGCCAGCAGGCCTCGAGTTCGGCATAGGCGTGGGCATTGCGCGGGTCCTGGCACCAGCGGCCGAACGCCTGACGTTCGCGTTCATCGCAGCCAGGTTGGCGCAAGCGTGAGAACCATTCCAGAGCTTCCTGCTGGGGATCGGCCTGAATCTGCGTGACGGGCATCGGGCTCATCGGTCGGTGTGCTCGCGTGAGGGCGGTTTCGCCCAACGATTACGGGGGGAAGTGGTGCAAAGATGCTAATTGTATTGAGAACCATTTACAAGTACGCAGCGGCCGAGGGATAAAAAAGGTAGCTATGTATCTATTTGTTTCCTGATAATCGGATCCCAAACCTGCGGACGGAACTCAAGCTCATGGCCATCAGCAGCACCTCCACCGCCAGCACCGGTTCGGCGAGCCAAGCCAACCCGCTGGTGATGCGCATCATCACCTTCTGCGCCCTGGCGCACCTGATCAACGACCTTATCCAGTCGGTGCTGCCGGCGATCTACCCGATGCTCAAGGCCAACTACAACTTGAGCTTTGCCCAGATCGGCCTGATCACCCTGACCTTCCAGATCACCGCTTCGCTGCTGCAGCCCTGGGTCGGCTTTTTCACCGACCGTCGGCCGGCGCCGAATCTTCTGCCGCTCGGCACCCTGTGTACCCTGGTGGGCATCGTCATGCTGGCCTTCGTCGGCAGCTTCCCGATGATCCTGTTGGCTTCGGCACTGGTGGGCATTGGTTCGTCGACCTTCCACCCGGAGACTTCGCGCATTGCACGCCTGGCCTCGGGCGGGCGCTTTGGTCTGGCGCAGTCGACCTTCCAGGTGGGTGGCAACGCCGGTTCCGCGTTCGGCCCCTTGCTGGCGGCCGCCATCGTCATCCCGTTCGGCCAGACCCACGTGGCCTGGTTCGGCGTTGCCGGGCTGCTGTTCTTCGCCGTCACCCTGATGCTGCGCCGCTGGTACAAGGAACACCTCAACCAGGCCAAGGCGCGCAAGGCCGTGCAGGCCACCCATGGCATTTCGCGCCAGCGGGTGATCGCGGCGTTGATCGTGCTGGGTCTGCTGGTGTTCTCCAAGTACTTCTACATGGCCAGCTTCACCAGCTACTTCACCTTCTACCTGATCGAGAAGTTCGACCTGTCGGTGGCCAGCTCGCAGCTGCACCTGTTCCTGTTCCTTGGCGCGGTGGCCGCAGGCACGTTCTTCGGTGGGCCCATCGGTGACCGCATCGGGCGCAAGGCGGTGATCTGGTTCTCGATCCTTGGCGTGGCGCCATTCACCCTGGCATTGCCCTATGCCGACCTGTTCTGGACCACCGTGCTCAGCGTGGTGATCGGCTTCATCCTGGCGTCGGCGTTCTCGGCGATCGTGGTGTATGCGCAGGAGCTGGTGCCGGGTAGCGTGGGGATGATTGCCGGGATCTTCTTCGGGCTGATGTTCGGCTTTGGTGGGATTGGCGCGGCGTTGCTGGGTTACCTGGCGGACTTGCGGGGGATCGAGTACGTGTATGGGCTGTGCTCGTTCCTGCCATTGTTCGGGTTGTTGGCGGTGTTTCTGCCCAATACCAGCAAGCGTTGAGATTGTCGGGTCCGCTGCGCGGCCCATTCGCGGGACGAGCCCGCTCCCACAGATGCAGTGCTGAACCTCAATTGAGCAGGGCTCTTGTGGGAGCGGGCTCGTCCCGCGAATGGGCCGCACAGCGGCCCCCAGCAATTGACGACTCAACCCGGCTGGCCTAGAGTGCCGCCTCTTTTTCCACACCTGCGTAGTCTCAAAGCAATGCGCCGTACCCAGAGCCTCCCCCACGCCCGTCAGCCTGTCCTCCAGGCGATGCGTCGCGCGTGGCCGAGCGACACGGTGCTCAAGCGTCGACGCAGCGTGCTGTTCGCCTTCACCTTCTCGCCACACCTTGCCCTGAACTGACCCCGCGCCTCTGCGTCGTCCGCCCTTGCGGCGTGCGCGTGGGCGCCTGTATCTGCGCGTCTTTTCAGTTTTGCTTGGAGTGGTACATGAACATGCGTTTGCTGGTGGGCCTTCTGTTCGCCGTTTCGGTCGTCGGCTTCAGTTTGGGAGCCAGCCTGCCACTGGTGTCGTTGCGCTTGCATGAAGCCGGCGCCGGGACCCTGGAAATCGGCATCATCTCGGCCATTCCCGCCGCAGGCATGATGCTTTCGGCCTTCATGGTCGACGCCTGCTGCCGCCTGCTGACCCGGCGCACCATCTACCTGCTGTGCTTCAGCCTGTGCACCGTCAGCATCGCGTTGCTCGAATCGGCGTTCGATTCCCTCTGGCTGCTGGCCGTGCTGCGCCTGGGCCTGGGCATCGGCATGGGCATCGCCATCATTCTCGGCGAGTCCTGGGTCAACGAACTGTGCCCGGACCATAACCGCGGCAAGATCATGGCGCTGTATGCGACCAGTTTCACCGGCTTCCAGGTGCTCGGCCCGGCGCTGTTGGCGCTGCTCGGTGCCAACAGCCCGTGGATCACCGGTGTGGTGACGGTCTGCTATGGCCTGGCCTTGCTGTGCATCCTGCTGACCGTGCCCAACGACCATGTCGAACATGGCGAGGAAGGCGAGAAGAGCTTTGGCCTGGCCGGTTTCTTCCGGGTCGCGCCGGCGCTGTGCGTGGCGGTGCTGTTCTTCTCGTTCTTCGATGCGGTGGTGCTGTCGCTGCTGCCGGTGTATGCCACCAGCCATGGGATTGCCGTTGGCGTGGCGGCGTTGATGGTGACGGTGGTGTTCGCCGGTGACATGGTCTTCCAGATGCCGCTGGGCTGGCTGGCCGACCGCGTCGAACGGACGGGGCTGCACCTGGTGTGCGGGCTGGTGGCGATGGCGATCGGGATCGCCTTGCCATGGCTGCTGCACATGAACTGGCTGCTGTGGCCTCTGTTGGTCGTGCTTGGCGCGGTGGCGGGGGGGATCTACACCCTGGCGCTGGTGTTGATCGGGCAACGTTTCAAGGGCCAGGACCTGGTGACGGCCAATGCCAGCGTCGGCTTGCTGTGGGGCGTCGGCAGCCTGGTCGGGCCGTTGGTCAGTGGGGCGGCGATGGATGTGGCGCCGCACGGGTTGCCGATGGCGCTGGCGATCATGGCCGGGCTGTTCGTGTGTTTTGCCCGGCAGTCGTATCGGCGGGTGGGCAAGTTGCGGGCGGTGGCGGACCTGGGGGAGTGATGTGGGCAGTGCGGGCCCTATCGCCGGCA
>NZ_AKJC01000170.1 GCF_000282535.1 Pseudomonas sp. GM84
TGCCGGCGATGGGCTGCAAAGCAGCCCCCTTCACCAATCAATCAGGCAATCGCCGCATCCACCAGCACCTGCGCTTCCGCCACCAAGCGCTGCAGGTGCGCCTCGTCGACAAAACTCTCGGCATAGATCTTGTAGATATCCTCGGTACCCGAAGGCCGCGCGGCGAACCAGCCGTTGGCCGTCATCACCTTCAACCCCCCAATCGCCTGGCCGTTGCCCGGCGCATGGCTGAGGATCTGCACAATCGGCTCACCCGCAAGCTCGGTCGACTTGACCTGCTCTGGCGCCAGCTTGCTCAACAATGCCTTCTGCCGCGCATCGGCCTTGGCCTCGACACGGGTTGCGAACGGCTTGCCTAGCGCTTGCGTGAGGTCGTCATAGGCCTGGCTCGGGTTGCGACCGGTGCGCGCGGTCATCTCGGCCGCCAGCAACGCCGGGATCAGGCCGTCCTTGTCGGTGGCCCACACCGAACCGTCCTTGCGCAGGAACGAAGCGCCGGCGCTCTCCTCGCCGCCAAAGCCCAACGAGCCGTCGAACAGGCCCTGGGCAAAGAACTTGAAGCCCACCGGCACCTCATACAGCTCACGCCCCAGACGCTCGGTCACCCGGTCGATCATGCCGCTGGACACCACGGTCTTGCCCACCGCGGCATCGCTGCGCCATTGCGGGCGGTGGCGGTACAGGTAGTCGATGGCCACGGCCAGGTAGTTGTTCGGCTGCAGCAGCCCATCGGCGGTGACGATGCCGTGGCGGTCGTGGTCCGGGTCGCAGGCGAAGGCCACGTCGAAGCGCTCGCGCAAGCCGATCAGGCCTTGCATGGCGTAGGGCGAGGACGGGTCCATGCGGATCTGGCCGTCCCAGTCGACGGTCATGAAGCGGAAGGTCGGGTCGACCTCGGTGTTGACCACTTCCAGGTTCAGTTGGTAGCGCTCGGCGATCGCCGACCAGTAGCGCACCCCTGCCCCGCCCAGCGGGTCGACGCCCAGGCGCAGGTTGGCGGCGCGAATCACATCGAAGTCGATGACGTTTTCCAGGTCGGCCACGTAGTGTTCGATGTAGTCATGGCGCTGGGTGGTCGGCGCCTGCAGCGCCTGGGCATAGTCCATGCGCTTGACCCCGGCGAGGTCCGCGGCCAGCAGTTCGTTGGCCTTGGCCTCGATCCATTTGGTCACATCGCTGTCGGCCGGGCCGCCATTGGGCGGGTTGTACTTGAAACCACCGCTTTGCGGCGGGTTGTGCGAGGGGGTGATGACGATGCCATCGGCCAGGCCCTGCGCACGACCACGGTTGTAGCAAAGGATGGCATGCGACACCGCAGGCGTCGGGGTGTACTCGTCGTCTTTCGACAGCATCACCTGCACGCCATTGGCGGCCAGCACTTCCAGCGCGCTGGCGGCGGCCGGCGCGGACAAGGCGTGGGTATCGGCACCGATGAACAGCGGGCCGTCGATGCCTTTTTCCTGACGGTACAGGCAGATCGCCTGGGTGATCGCCAGCACGTGGCTTTCGTTGAAGCTCAGATCAAACGAACTGCCCCGGTGTCCCGAGGTGCCGAAGGCCACGCGCTGGGCCGCCACGGCGGCGTCAGGGCGGCCGGTGTAGTAAGCGGTGAGCAGGCGGGGGATATCGACCAGCACGCTGGCCGGAGCCGGCTTGCCTGCCAAAGGACTGAGCGTCATGCAGAAACCTCGAGTTCAACGGATGTTGGGGTTGGAACACGCAGTGTACTGGGAGTTGCAATGCCGCGCGACGGCCCGTCGGGATTATTCGCTGGCCGTTCGCCACCAGCTGGGAAACATCTGCTGCACCCGCGTTTCGGCGAAGCGCTGATCGATCAGCACCAGCACGCCACGGTCCTGGTCGCCCCGTATGACGCGGCCTGCCGCCTGGATGACCTTGCGCACGCCCGGGTACAGGTAGGCATAGTCGAACCCCGCGCCAAACTGGCGGCCCAGGCGTTGCTTGAACTGCTCGTTGACCGGGTTGACCTGGGGGAGCCCGAGGGTGGCGACGAAGGCCCCGATCAAGCGCGTGCCGGGCAGGTCCACGCCTTCGCCGAAGGCGCCACCGAGCACGGCAAAACCAACCCCCTGTCCATCGGCCACGAAGCGATCGAGAAACCCCTGGCGTGCCGCTTCATCCATGCCAGGTGCCTGGGCCCACAACGGGATCGCGGGGTGCTGTTCGGCCAGCAGGCTGGCCACCTGCTGCAGGTATTCGAAGCTGCTGAAGAACGCCAGGTAGTTGCCCGGCTGGCGCTGGTACTGTTCGGCAATCAGCGCCACGATCGGCGCCAGCGATGCCTGGCGTTCGCCGTAGCGGGTCGACACCTGGCTGGCGATGCGCACTTCGAGCTGCTCGGCACGAAACGGCGCGGCCACTTCCAGCCAGGCGGTATCGGCCGGCATGCCCAAGAGGTCGGTATAGAAATGCCGTGGGCTGAGGGTGGCGGAAAACAGCGTCACGCTGCGCGCGGCCTGCATGCGCGGGCCAAGCAGGCGAGCCGGGTTGACGTTGCGCAGGCAGAGGCTGGCGAGCTTGCGCTTGCGCGGGCCCTCGCGCAGGGTGATGTCGAACAGGAAATGCTCATCGAACAGCTCGGCGACCCGGCTGAACTGCAGGGCCTGGTAGAAGAACTGCAGCACTTGTGGGTCCAGCTCGGCGGGCTGCTGGTTCAGGCGTTCCTGGATCAGCCCGATGCACTGCTGCAACGCGCGCAGAAAATCATCGGGCAATCGCTCGCTGGCCTGATAAGGCGCCCGCTGCGCCTTGTACAGGGCATTCCACTGCCGGTTCAGCCGGTCCAGCGCGCTGGTCAGACCTTGCGGCTTGCTCTGGCGCAACGCGAGCAACTGGCCCTGGTCAAGGCTGGCGCTGTACATGCCACGGCCGCGCTCGACCAGGTTGTGCGCCTCGTCCACCAGCGCCGCGACGCGCCACTGGTTGGCCTGGGCCAGGCTGAAGAGCAAGGCGTGGGCGTCGAAGTAGTAGTTGTAGTCGGCCACCAGCACATCTACCCAGCGGGCCATCTCCTGGCCGAGGTAGTACGGGCAGACCTGGTGCGCAAGAGCCACCTCACGCAGGTTGTCGCGGTCCAGCAAGGGGCGCTGCGCCGCCGCCTCGCGTGCGGCCGGCAGGCGGTCGTAGAACCCCTGGGCCAATGGGCAGGACTCGCCGTGGCAGGCCTTGTCGGGGTGCTCGCAGGCTTTGTCCCGGGCGATCAGTTCCAGGGTGCGCAAGGCGGGTTGCGGGGCAGCCTCGGTCATCTGCCGAAGGGCATCCAGCGCCAGCGCCCGGCCCGGGGTCTTGGCCGTCAGGAAAAACAGCTTGTCGAGCTGTTGCGGGACCATGGCCTTGAGCAGCGGAAACAGCGTGCCCAGGGTCTTGCCGATGCCCGTGCTGGCCTGGGCCATCAGGCAGCGCCCGGTGCTCACCGCCTTGTACAGGGTCTCGGCCAGCTGGCGCTGGCCCTGGCGGAACTGCGGGTAGGGAAACGCCAGCGCCTGGAGCCCCTGGTCACGCTCGGCCAGGCGGCGCTCCTGGCCTTGGGCCCAGGCCAGGAAGCGCTGGCACTGGGTTTCGAAGAAGGTGCGCAAGGTATCGGCACTGTAGTGTTCGCCGATCAGCGTCTGGCCGTCGTTGTCGACGTCCAGGTACACCAGCGCCACCTCGATGGCGGTCAACTGCCGCGCCTGGCACAAGAGCCAGGCATAGACCTTGGCCTGGGCCCAGTGCAACTGGCGATGGTTGGCCGGCTGGCGCGTCAGGTCGCCGCGGTAGGTCTTGATCTCCTCCAGGCGGTTGGCGACAGGGTCGTAGCCGTCGGCACGGCCGCGCACCTGCAAGCCTTGATAATGGCCTTCGAGGGGGACTTCCGCCTCATAGCCGGCAGCACGCCTGGCCACCACCCGACGGTGGCCTTCGATACCCTCCTGAGCCGTGGGCGATGGGGTGAAGCGCAGGTCCAGGTCACCCACCTTGGCACTGAACTCGCACAGGGCGCGCACTGCCACCCTGTAGCTCACGCCGGCTCACTCCAGCGCACATGACAAACCGCCACCGGCAAGCCGTGTTCGGCGCAGAACGCCAGCCAGCGCAACTGGTTATCCTGCAGGCGATCACCCGGGCCCTTGACCTCGACCATGCGGTACTCGCCCTGCTCGGGCCAGAACTGGATCAGGTCGGGCATGCCGGCGCGGTTGTTGCGGATGTCCTGCAGCAGGCGCAGGAAACACTGCTTGAGGTGTGCGGGCGGCAGGCAGGCCAACGCCTGTTCGAGCAAGGCCTGGTCGAGCATCTGCCAGAACACGAACGGCGATTGCAGGCCGTACTTGGCGGCAAAGCAATCGAGAATGGCCTGGCGATGCGTGCCATCGTCGAGCCGCCCCAGGCAGGCATCGAACAGCGCTGCACGGCGCAGCTGGAAATCGCTGTCGTGCAAGTCCTGGGGCGCGGCCTGGAACGGATTGAAGAATGCGCCAGGGACCGGCGCGAAAATCGCGTCCCAACACAACAGGCCGAACAGGCTGTTGAGCAGCGTGTTTTCCACGTAGTGCACCTGCCCGCCGGCCTGCGTCAGGTTTTGCCGCACCGCCTCCTCGACACCCAGCGCAGCGAGCTCGCGCGGCAGATCCAGCTCGATCAGCTGCGGTGCCAGGGTGCGGCGGCGCGGTTGCGCTGGCCCGCCGAGCTTGCGCGCCAGCCGCGGCAACATGCGCTCCAGCGCCTGCACTTCCAGCGCGTTGGCGGGTGCAGCGGCCAGTTGCAGGGCCAATTCATGGGCTTCTGGCCAGCGCTCGCTGCGTTCGAGCACTCGCACCTGGCGAATGCGCGCTTGTGCATGGCTGCTACGGGCATACACCGACAGCGCCTGGTCCCAGTCGCCCAGCCGCTCGCACTGCTGGCCCAGGGCAAACAACAGGCGCCCGTGGCGCCGGGCCAGCCACGGGTTGTCGCTGCGCCACGGAGCCAGGTCATCGAGGATCGTCGCAGGTGCCTCACCTTGTTCCAGGCGCTCGGCACAGTGGTGCAAAGCCATCGCCAGGTCGACCTCACTGCGTTGCTGCAGGGCGCGTGAGCCGGGGCTGAACGGCACTTGCTCGAAGCGCAGCAGGCCCAGGTCGGTGAGCACGAAGTCCGACCAGTCCTGATACAGGTTGCCAAAGAACAGCAAGCGCATGCGGTCGCACAGCGGCTGCAGGCACCACTGAAGAATGCACACCGGCGCATCGGCATACCATTGCGACAGCGGCCTGGGCGCCAGTGCCAGGGCTTGCAGCTGGTCGAACAGGTCGCGCTTGGCGGCGCGAGGCCGGCTCAGTTGCTGGGCGAAACACTGGGCCAGCTCGTCCTTGCGCAGCAACGCGAACAACTGCTCAAGGCTCAACTGCTCGGGCTCGCGTACCCAGCCCAACGCCTGCAGTGGCTGCAGGGCGCGCACGGTATCGCCGATCTCGGCATAGTCGAGCCGGTCGCTGCGAAACAGCTCGCCCTTGCGCATCACCATGCGCACCATCAGCGCCTGGGCCGGTTGCTCCAGGGCCGTGAAGGCCTGAAGGAACGCCAGCTCCTGGGCGTCGAGCAGGTCGGCATAGCGGTGTTCGACCCACTGCAACACCTGGCGAAAGTTATGCAGGTAGTACAGCGGGTCATCGACGGAATGGGCAATCACAAGGCACGGTCGGTCAGCAGGCATGGACACTGTTTATACATACAGATAACACGCACTGGCAAGCACCATGGATCGCCTTGCCTGAGGCCCGGCACCCTGCCGACGAATGGCGCTCGCTCACACGTCGTCATCCGCCTGCCGACCGCCGGGCTGCGCCAGCGTTTCGCCCAACTTGCAGACCGCCTCGCGCAGCGCGTCGGCCCCCTCCCCCGTCCAGGTCAGCAGCAGGTGGTGTTGATAGCGCCCCTGCGCGCTGAACTGAGCGCCCGCCAGTGCTGGCAAGACGGTGCCAGCCATCGCCGTCGCCACGCGATCCACCGATACCGGGTCCAGCAGACGCACCCACACGGCATGCCCACCCTCGGGCACGGCAAACTCCAGTTGCCCGCCCAGGTGCGCCTGCAGTTGATGACAGAGCTGTCGCATGCGCCGGGCCAGGACCGCACGCTGGCGGTTCAGGTGTTCGTCTATCTCCCCCTTGGCGAACATCTGCGCCAGGGCCTGTTGGCGCAGCGGCGGCAACTGATACGCACGCCGGGCAAACGCTTCGCCCATGGCCGGATGCCGGCCAAGCACATAGGCGTAGGGTGCCTCGGCCCCGACCGTCGCTTCCAGGGAGCCCAGCACCAGCAGCCAGCGTTGATCGACCCAGTCACGCAGATGCGTGCCGGGTGACGGGGTGAACCGGCGTTCGCTATCCAGATCATTCTCAAGCAACCACACCGGATGCCGTGCCAGCAGTTGGGCGAGCTGTTGCTGATCGTGCGGCGACATCATTCGCCCGCCGGGAAGCCCCAGGCATGACGGCATGATCAACATCCGCACCGTGCCTTGCCCGAGCAGCCGTGCCAGGCTGCCCAGGTCGAAGCCGCCATGATGATCCAGCGGCACTTCCAGCACCTGCAAGCCAAAGCGCTGCAAGACCTGCAGCAAACGCCAGCAACAGGGTGACGCCACCAGGACCGTGCTCCCCTGCAGCGCCAAGGCTCCCAGCAGGGTTTCCAGCAATGCCTGTACGTCGGGTCCCAGGTGCACATGCTCCGGCTTCCAGGGTCGGCTGCCCGTGCGGGTATAGCGGGCAGCCAACGCCTCCCGCAGGCGCGCGCCAGCACTGCACGGCGACACGGCGTGCGCTTACGCTCGCTGGCGCGCCAAACGCCGCTCGTGGGCGAACAGCGAACCTTCGAGGCTCGGCTGCACCGGCTCGGGGCAGCGGCGCAAGCGATTTGCGCCCCCATTGACGCGGGGCTGCACGAAGTAGCCGGATTTCGCCACCGAACGCACACGCCCTTCATTTTCCAGCAGGCCATAGGCCGCCTGCACGGTAGCCAGCGACACCCGCAGATGCCGGGCCAAGGCACGCAACGAGGGCAGGCGCTGCTCCCCACTCCGCTCGGCCTGGTCGATCAACGCTTGCAGATAGCGATAGACCTTGTGATAGGCGAACTCTCGCCCCATCAGGATGACGCCTCGCGATCCACCGGGCGGGGCAGCAAGCGCAGGTGCACATCGCGCCGCGCCAGCGCCGCCAACAGACGCCGAGTAACGTGCTGCAGGTGCCCGGCATAGACAACCCGCAAATGCCGAAGCGAAAGACCGCTGGTATTGACCAGCCAGTTCTTGACCGCGTCAGGGCAGGATTTGCCTTGCAAGGCACGGTGCAGATAAGGCAAGGCCACCAGCATGTCGGGGTGGCGACACTGCAGAAAGTGCTCCAACCCCCGCCCCTGTTCGGCGAAAGGGCCATACAGCATGCAGATGAGCTGGGCCTGGTCGACGCCATGAACCTGGGTGAGGCGCGCGGGCTGTGGCCTTTGCGCACTGCCCGAGGCCCGCTGGCCAACCAGCCGCAACGGCTCCCGTGGCCGGGCCGGCGCCAGGCAGCGCGCGCGCAGTTCCTGCAGCTGCGCCACTGCCAGTGGGTCGAGGTAGGCCGCCAGCGGCATGGCGTCCTGCGACGGCGCGAAAGGCTGATCCATCATGCGATCGAGCGCCCCCTCAGACAGCAGCTGGGGCAACAGATCATCAATGGCCAGCAGCCGCATCGGCGCTTGTGCAAGCGGCTCATGGCTTGGCATTTCCGGCTCGCCTACCGGTAGCCCGGCAAGCCCATGCAACTGACGCAGTCGCTCGGCCAGGCTCGCCAGGCAGGGGGTCGCGGTGAGCTGGCCGGTGTCCCCCGCAAGGCGCAAGCCCCTGCGCGCCCAGGCCAGGTAACGCCGCCGCTTGCCCACAGGCATGGCGGTCACCAGCGCATCTGCACAAGGCTGGTCTTCGCCGGTCAGCCCCACGGCAGCAGCCAGTTCAAGGTGCATGCGGCTACCCAGCAGCGCTTCGGGCCGCGAGTCGATCAGATGGCCGAACAGCAACATCGCATCGCGTGCCAATGCCCAAGGCTCACAGGCCCTGGGCTGGCGGTCGAAGGGCACCACCCTCCCCGCCGCGACCATCTGCAAGTGAACGCGCGGGTCGTCATGCAAGAACAGGGTGTCGAAACAACGTTGATGCTGCTCCAGCAGCGCGCGTCCGGTCGCCGGCAGGCCTACCACCCGCACCTCCAGCTGGAAGGTCAACGGTGCGCGCAGGGCGATGCTCAACTGCGCGGCACGCAAGATGGCCAGCAGACGGGCGCTGCGGTTATCGGCGCCCTGCACCACGAGCAGTTTGAAATCGCCGATGTATTCCGGCCCTCCGGACGTCACCAGCAAACGCTGGATAAGCAACTGCAATGAGGCACGCTGGGGTTGGGTCATATGGCCCAACAAACTTTCTAGAACTTGTTGGTAGATATAGTGCATAGCCTGATCGTGAATATGGCTCACGGGTCACCTCACCGCTTCAGTCACGCGTCGCACAGGAGATGTTTTGAATCAATAACTGCGCGACGAAATCAATAGGAGAAAATTCCTATTTATATTTAGGAAAAACTGAAGTAGCGAAACACTGTCGCCAAGCCATCGAGAAAAAAGATCCCCTTCGCGCACCAGCTGCCTGGCGCCCTAGCCCGGCGTGGGGCCACCCCTTCTCCATCGCACGCTCCTTGCGTTAAGTATCACTGCGCCATTATCAAGCGTTGCTGAACGAATAAAAGATACAGATGCCGGTAAAAAAACCATGCAGTCAGAAGACAAATACCCCGGCGATCAATTACTCATCGAGAAAACAGAAAGCGATTTCAGGAAAGTGGCAGCGACACACATATTTAACGCGGAAAGCACACAGGAAAATTGAAGTTTTTTTGTAGGAAACTTCTTATTATTCAGGCAGAAAAAACCCGGGCTTAGCCCGGGTCCATTTCGTTGCCATAGCCCTCTCAGGGCTGTCCCATGTCCAGCACCACCCGCCCACCACACGGACATTCATCCATGCACTGATGGGCCTCGACCACCTGACTGAACGGAAACACCTTGATGATCTGCGGTGTCAGCAGTTGGTCGGCGGTGAACTGGTTGATATCGCGCAGGGCTCGCTGCAAGGCCACCTGATCCTGGCTGATCCCCAGCTCCGGCTTGCCGGTGAAGTTGCCGATGCAGTGCACGTGGAACTGGATGTTCTTCTGGAACGCCGCACAGGCCGGGAACGGTGTCTGGTTGCCCCCTTGCAGGCCATACAGCACCAGGCTGCCACGCGGCGCCAGCACATCGCCGAGCAGCGACATCTGTGGCCCGCCCATGCCATCGAGGACCATGTCCACGCCACGCCCGTTGGTGTACTTGCCGACCTGCATCAGCAGGTCCTGCTCTTCGGTGACGATCACCTTGTCGGCCCCCAGCCCCAGCAGGTATTCGCGCTGCTCGGGTTCCTTGGTGGCGGCGAAGACCGTGAGCCCAAGCGCCTTGCCCAGTTGCACGAATGCAGGGCCCGCGCAATGGCTGGCGTCGGTCACCAGGGCGGTCTGCCCGGCCTTGGCCCGGGCCAGGTCGACGTAGGCGAAGTAGGCGATCAGCAAGGGCGTGTAGTGCACGCTGGCTTCGATCGGCGTGAGCACGTCCGGGTAACGGGTAATGGCGGTGCGCGGCAGCACGATGACATCGCCATACACCGGATGCTCGTTGGCACTGGCGGCCGGGAAGCTGGCCACCCGGTCACCGACCGCGATATCGTCGACACCCTCGCCGACCGCCGTCACCACGCCCGCCATCTCACTGCCGATCCCGGCCGGCAGGCGGGCCTGGGACGGTGCCAGGTTCTGCCGCCAGAGCACGTCGTACCAGCTCACGCCAATCGCCTCGACGCGGATCTGCACCTCGCCAACGGCAGGTGATGGTTCGGCCTGCTCCTCGCAACGGAGCACATCGGCAGCGCCGAACTTGTGGAAACGGATCATGCGGGACATCGCATACCTCGCCTGTGTGAACCTCGTATTACCACGAACTTTATCCGGGCTTTAGCCGTTAGACCATCAGTGGCGGTTAATAGTCGACATGCCTGTCATCGATTGGGCACCTGGCTTTCCTGTGCATTGGCACCCGGAAATCGGTGCAGGGTAACAGCCTTTGGCCTTAAGATTCACCCCTGCCCCATTTATGGCGAAGCGCACCGATGAATCGAAACGACCTGCGTCGCGTAGACCTCAACTTGCTGATCGTGTTCGAAACCCTGATGCATGAGCGTAGCGTGACCCGTGCCGCCGAGAAGCTGTTCCTCGGCCAGCCGGCGATCAGCGCGGCCCTGTCGCGCCTGCGCAACCTGTTCGACGACCCGTTGTTCGTGCGCACCGGCCGCAGCATGGAGCCCTCGGCGCGCGCCAACGAGATCTTCGCCCTGCTCTCCCCGGCGCTGGACTCGATTTCCACCGCCGTCAGTCGCGCCGCCGAGTTCGACCCGGCCACCAGCAACGCCGTGTTCCGTATCGGCCTGTCGGACGACGCCGAATTCGCCCTGCTGCCGCAACTGCTCAAGCGCATTCGCGCCGAGGCGCCGGGCATCGTGCTGGTGGTACGCCGGGTCAACTACCTGCTGATGCCGACCTTGCTGGCCTCGGGCGAAATCTCCGTGGGTGTGAGCTACACCAACGAACTGCCGGCCAACGCCAAGCGCAAGGTACTGCGCCGCAGCATGCCCAAGCTGCTGCGCGCCGACAGCGTGCCGGGCAGCATCAGCCTGGACGATTTCTGCGCCAGGCCGCATGCACTGGTGTCGTTCGCCGGCGACCTGTCCGGGTTCATCGACGAAGCGCTGGAGGAAATCGGCCGCAAGCGCCACGTGGTGCTGGCCGTGCCGCAGTTCAATGGCCTGGGGAGTCTGCTGGCGGGGACAGACATTGTCGCCACGGTGCCGGACTACACGGCGGATGCGCTGACTGCCGCTGGAGGGTTGCGCGCCGAGGACCTGCCGATCGAGGTGCGCAGTTTCGAGCTGCACATGGCTTGGCGGGGGGCGCAGGACAATGACCCGGCGGAGCGGTGGTTGCGGTCGCGGATACAGATGTTCTTCGGCAGCGATGAAAACATGTAGAGGCAAAACCTGGGATCTCCTATCGGCGCGGTCGTCCTGCTGCAGGGCCTTCCGTCGCTCAGCGGGCACCCTCTCGCGGGCGGCAGGCCGAACAGAGGGTGAACAACCTAAAAAGGAGTTCCACCATGACACCAGCAAAACCCTCTACGTTACTGCTCGCACTGTGCCTGGGCTTCGCTGCCCCCCTTGCATTGGCCGCCACAGACCTGAACGATCAGCGCGCCCCAGGCATGCAACCGCCCGTCAATGGACAAATGAACGGCCAAGGCGATGCGACTGGCTCAGGAACACCCGGCGATGGCATGGGTACGGGTGATGGCGGTACTGATGACAATGGGACGGACAACACCGGAGGTGACGGTACCAACAGTGGCTCGGGAACCGGCAGTAATGGCGCTGGTGGTAGCGGCACAGGCTCGGGCAGTGGTAGCAGTGGCTCAGCCGGTAGTGGATCAGGCGCAGGTTCCGGCAGCTAGCAGAAATGGCTGGCCCTGCAGAAGCGGGGGTGCACTCAACGCCAATGCGTCATCAACGCGCCTCGGGTGCCGCAGACCGGG
Organism: Pseudomonas sp. GM84; assembly: GCF_000282535.1. Lineage (GTDB taxonomy): Bacteria > Pseudomonadota > Gammaproteobacteria > Pseudomonadales > Pseudomonadaceae > Aquipseudomonas. The sequence continues at coordinate 11,686 of NZ_AKJC01000170.1, forward strand.
TCTTGCGCAGGGCACGGCACCTTGGCGATGCGCGCCAGGGCGCACGGGTGCGCGGTGCTGTCGGGCCGCTGAATGTCGTAGTCTTCCTGCCCTTGAGGATAGGCACCAACCACCAGGAAGTCATCGCTGCACTCGATGCAGCGATGGCCCGTGCCCGCCGGCAGCACCAGGACATCGCCCCGTTTCACGCTCATGCTCTGCCCGGCCTCCCCGCCAAGCGTCAATCGGGCCCGCCCGCAAGCAATGCCCAGCGCCTCATGGGCGTTCGGGTGAAAGTGGTGATAATCGAAGATTCCGTCACGCCAGAGCGGGGTCCATTGGTGAGCCGCAAACAAGGCTTCGAAGGCGCTGGCATCATCCCCTGACGGATCAAGCTTCAGCCGGTAGAGCAGTACGGGAAAACGGCTGTTCGGCGTCGCGCCGTCGTCTTCGAAATACAAAGCCTGCACGCTGGCATCCGCTGTGTTCATGAGCGTCATGATGCGCATCCTGATCAGTCATCGGTTCACTTTCGAACCCGCAGGCTGCTGCCAGGTTCCAGCCGGCAGACCGGTGTATCTGACGTGACCGGCCAACATTACGCGGTGTAAACCTCTATCTCGGACAGTCCAAGCAAATCGGCTTGAGCCATGATTTCGCTCGGCGATGCATCAGCGGCAGGAAGAACAAGGCCGTTTTCACTATCCCCAAAGTGCAACACGAGCAGGTGCATTGCAGCCTCGTGACGACCGAGTTGGTCTTGCTCCAACGCCAGCCGGTAACTTTTCGGTTCTTCAGCCAAGCGATATTCAATGTTGAAAGTTGCCATGCTCACCTCAAGATTTACGAGACTACCAAACCTGACCACAAGGCCAACAATCTGTTCCTGTGAGGATGGGCTGCTGTGTGAATACCTGGTCATGCTGGCTACTGGACGAGTTGCTGATCGAAGCGGACAAGCGACGAGAGATCCCTCGAAAGTAACGCAGCTGCCGTGGGCTTGAGCATGGTCGGGCTCAGCTGCCCCCACGCTACCCACCTGCAGGCCTCGATTCGCTTTCCAGGAACCACCCGGCAGCCATCAGGGATATCAGTGGAAAAAAGATGGTGGAGGATTTTCCCCACCTGGACAGTGCCAGCAATGTGCAGACTGGAACAATGCAGTGACAACTCGCTCCAGAGCTCTCGCGCGGCTGCAACGATTGGCGCTTCACCTGCTGCTAGTGCCCCACTTGGAAACTTCCATTTGCCGCCCTTTCTGCGCACAAGCAGAACCTTGTCGTTCTGGGTGCAGATAATGGTGGCCTTGGCTCTGACTGGGCGATGCTTGGCTACGCTCATGACAAATCGCACCTCAAGAACGCGCGACATCCTGAAAGCTGATGTGACCTTCCATACCATTGATGACCTGACGGATTGAAGCTCGGTTCCGAGCCCCCTCTCGACGGATCGAAATCGCTTATGTCGATTGGGTGACATGACGACGTTGGGCGCAGCCCAGATCAACACCTGGCCAATCAAGAACATCACTCTCTTGGGGTGCCCATCCCTTCATCAACGTTTTCTTGCTTCTTGCCATCCTCATCGTCTTCCAGATCGTCATCCATGAGCGGATCGTTTTCCACAGGGTCGGACGGTGTGGGGTCATCGGGATTCAAGCCACCTTGCTTTCTCGGATCGGTGCTCATGGCTGCATACCTCGGAAGAAATGCGTGATACCGCACCTTTTTGGATGATCCGCTGGAATCCTCGTTCAACTGGAGTTGCTGCCGTCGGTCGCGCTATCTCCCCGATTCGGCACTCGGAGATGGAGGCGAACCGCTGAGCATCGCGCAGGAACTTTGCCTGCCGGTGCCGGCCCCTAGTTGAGGTCTATCGGTAAAAGGAGATAAACAATGAGTGCACAACTGAACGGCAAACGCGTGGCCTTTCTGGTCACCGATGGCTTCGAGCAGGTGGAGCTGACCGGCCCGCGTGAAGCGCTGGAAAACAGTGGCGCGGTGGTCGATATCCTGGGCGAGAAAGAAGGCAAGGTACGCGGCTGGAACCATGACAAACCCGCCGACGAGTTCGAAGTGGATGCGTCGTTCGAGGATGCCCACCTCGACCTTTACGACGCCCTGGTGCTGCCCGGCGGCGTGCAGAACTCCGACACGATCCGCTTGAACACCGGTGCGCAAAAGCTGGTAAAGAGCCATGACGCGGCTGGCAAGCCGCTGGCCGTCATCTGCCACGGTGCCTGGTTGCTGGTGTCGAGTGGCTTGGTCAAAGGCAAGCGGATGACCAGCTACAAGACATTGCAGGACGACATTCGCAATGCGGGTGGCCTGTGGGTGGATGAGCAGGTGGTGGTGGACGGCAACCTGATCACCAGCCGCCAGCCGGACGATATTCCGGCCTTCAACGAGCAGTTGATCAAGGCGCTGGCAGGCTGAGCTCAGCGCTTCTGCGTCGCGCCCTCCGGTCGTGCTTCAGGGCGTCCCGAGGGCGCGGGTCACGCCAGCTGGATATAAACCGAGTAGGTGCCTAGCAAGACCCAGAAGCCGAGAAAAATCCAAGGCGTGCGCAGGGAAAACAGCAGCGATTTGCGGTGCCCCGCCCGAGAGGTTTCCGCTTCGCAGAACAACGGCGATTCGTCATACGCCAATCCCATCATGGGCTCACCGCGCAGCAAGTGGCTTTGCTTGAGCTGCCAATGCTCGATGATCCGAAAGGCCGCGCGGATACCTGGCCAGGCGTTCAGCGAACTCAGCACGCCGAGCAGTGCGAGAAACGCCGGCACCATCAACGTGAACATCTCGCCCCAGCCCTGGTTCAGGTTGCCCATCGACGACACGAACGCGATCACCAGGAATGACTGAGCCGCGAGATAGGCATCGGTTCGGTTGGCCAGGATGGTGGTCTCGTACTGTATTTCGCGTCGATAGAAATCCAGGCGCTCTTTTGGGGTACCGAACATCCTCGCGTTCTGCTGATCGATCTCATGTTCGGGGGTGGTGGGTGTGATGATTCGCGGCACTTGGACGCTCCAGTTGAATGTCGAGCCTTACACAGAAAGCGCGAGACGCGGTCAGCGGTAGAGCTGACCAACCCTCGAGAATTCAATGCAAATGGGGAGCCCAGCTCCATTCCCTACAGTGATATCAACGCGGGTAATAAAGTTCAGGGCAAACACAAAGCGAACCTGCGCTAAACCGGTGAACCATTTACATCGCCGATACGTCCACCGCAAAAGGACAACGAGTCGACACCAAGATGGCAAGTGATCCGGTACTGGCCGTGCTCGGCTATCTCAAAGACCACCACCTGGTACTCACGACTGCCGAGTCCTGTACAGCAGGCTGCATGGTCGCTTTGCTGGCGGCCTTCCCGGGTACGGGCGAGGTACTGGAAAGCGGCTATGTCGTGTATTCGCCCTCCGCCAAGAAACGTCTGCTAGGGGTAAGCCCGGAAACCATCGAACGGTACGGGCTGACCAGCGAGCCAGTCGCCTGGGAGATGGCCCTAGGGGCATTGAAGGACAGCGATGCCAACGTCGTGATTGCAACGACCGGTGTAGCCGGGCCAAGCCCGGCATCCGGGGTTTTACCCGGCACGCTGTGCTTTGCGTGGGCATTTGCCGGCGAGCCGATTGCCGTGTTTACCCGTACCCAGCGATTTTCTGGAGAGCGAGCGCAAGTCATGCACGACGGCGCCGTCTATGGACTGACCCGACTGATCCATTATCACGAGCGCTGGCTGCGGGGGGAGCGCGCCTGAGGGGTATATTCCAGGCCCTTGGCGCGACTGCTGGACGGCCATGCAACGCTGGTCGTCGAAAATGCACGCTTTCTGCACCAACCGCGTGCATCGAGTCATCTTCAGTGGAGCAGCCGCAGAGCATAAAAACTCGATTTGAAACGTTGAACGGCACAGGCATATCCCACCGCCCGCGCACGCCTTACAGCTGACAATCACCCTCTCAGCCCCCCACTTCTCTGTTCTCCCGATTGTTCCCTACACTGGTTACACAGTCGACGGCAAAGAGCCGGGTGCATGAAACGCATAATCATCGCCGACGAGCAGCCACTGATCCGACATTCGATCCGGACGATTCTGGAAGCGGCCCACCATCAGGTGATAGCCGAGTGCGCTGAGGGTCCTGCGGCGCTGCAACACACCCTTGAGCTGCGCCCTGACTTGCTGATTCTGGAGCTGGCCCTGCCGCGCCTGGGTGGCCTGGAAGTGCTCCGACGCTTGCAACAGGCCGACAGCACGGCACGTACGCTGGTACTGACGGCACAGAACACCGAGCACTTTGCCGGGTTAAGCCTGCAGGCGGGAGCATCGGGTTTCGTTGGCAAGCACGAGTCGATGAGTGAATTGCTCACGGCCGTTGCCTGCGTGCTGAGCGGCCGCAGCTATTTCCCCAGCCAGGCGTTGAGCAATCTTTTCAGAACTGGCGCAGGCGATGAGTCGATGCAGTTGAAAAGCCTGTCGCACCGGGAAATGACCGTGCTGCGCTACCTGGCCAGCGGCAGCAGTAACAAGCGCATTGCCCATGAACTGGCGATCAGCGTGAGCACTGTCAGCACGTACAAGACGCGCCTGTTGGAGAAGCTCAACGTAAGCTCACTGGCCGAATTGCTGGACCTCGCCTGGCGCAACCAGTTGCTTGATCAGGTCCCCATGGCCCTGCCGCAGCTTAGCAATGACGTCGAGGTCCCCCTGACCGAGCAATTCCACGCCAAGTTCGACGACCTGCAATTGGCAATCAGCCTGCGCAACGAGGATGGCGAGTTGCTGGCCGCCAACCGCGCGTTCTTCGAGTTCTACGAAGTCAACGAAGCTGAGCAGTTGGGCCGGCGTTTCACCGACAGCGAGAGCCTGAAGCCGGAACAGGCGTTGCAACTGCATCAGATGTATCGCCAGGCCTACATGGACGCTAAGCCCTACTTCAGCCACATCGTACTCAGTGGCCCACGTCCGCGGTCGATCCTGCATTGGGGGGCCCCCTACCATGATCAGTCCGGCGCGCGACTGGGCATGATCTGTACCGGAGTGGATATCACTCGGAACGAGCAACAAATGCTGGAGCTCAAGCAAGCCAAACACAAGCTCGAAGCCTTGCAGCATCAGCACCGGCAGTTTCTGTTCGAGGTCGGCCAGCGCAGCCTTGCAGCCTATGATTCGCTGAGCCGCGACCTGCAGCAAGCCATGCTGCTTTCGCCCGACAATCCGGCGCTGAGCACCGCCCAGCGCACCCATGCGCAGTTGCATGACCAGCTTCGAGCCTTGCTTGATCTGGCCCGCCTGGAGAATGGCGAACGTCTACTATCAGCCCAGCCTGTCAAGCTTGCGCACCTCACCTTGCAAATTTGCCAGGCATTGGTCACCGAAGCGGGAATCGGTGACTTGCAAGTGGAAACCGGCGACCTCGACACCGAAGCCTGGATCGATGCCGGGCGTTACCGGCAATTGCTGTGGGTGATGTTGAGGCATGCGTCCCGGTGCGGTGCTACGCGCATGACGCTCAGTGCCCAGCTGCAAATCCTCCCCCAGGGCCAGCTCGATTGGACCGTGAGTCTTCATACGACTGAAAAGCTGCCGGGCGATGCCCTGCCATCAGGGCCGGAGGACACGCTATGCCAGCGGTTGGCGCGTCTGATGGGTGGCCGGTTCGAGCTGAGCAGTCAGCCGCACATGCTCGCGCTGCTGAAGCTGCGGCTTGATCAGTCCTTTGCCTAGTCAGCCACAGTCACCCTGTATTTGTAGTGTTTTAACTACACGACTTACGTGATCCAACGATTCTTCCTCACCCTCCCCAAGGGCGAACATGAGCCATCCGACCTTACCCAGGGTCACTCATCCTCGCCATGCCGCAGAGCGGCGCCGGGCCACAGGGCCCGAGGGGTTTCACCATGAACAAGTATTTTCGTGTGATCTGGAGCAAGACCCGCGGTAGCTGGGTCGTCGCCTGCGAATTTGCCCGCAGCATTGGCAAGCCCGGACGCATGGCACGTGCCTTGGGCACTTCGCTGGGTCTGGGCCTGGCAATCTTCGGAGATCCGGCCGCAGCGGTTGCCGCCGCGCTGGAAGAGGAAGAAGACAAGAGCCTCACGTGGATCACGCAGGTGCGCAGCCCGGTGACCAGCTACAGCGTCCAGCCGGGCTTGCTCGCCGCAGGATATGCGGCTTATGAGGCCGGTGGCGGCACCGCGAGTGGCGCCTCCAGCGTGGCGATCGGTCCGAGTGCAAGGGTCGATGCCGGCGCCAACGACGCCGTTGCCATCGGCAACAACGCCCGGGTCATCGGCAACAGCTACAGGAGCATCGCGATCGGCTATGACGCCGTGGTTGATTCCGCCCCCACTGGCATGGGGCATCAGTCCAGTAGCAGTATCGCATTCGGCGACCGCAGCCGGGTCGGCATGAATTCCTGGGACAGTGTCGCGATCGGCTACGGTGCACAGGTGTCGGACAACGCCGACTTCGCTGTCACCCTCGGCTCCTACGCCACGGTGGACAGCAACGCCACCTACGCAATGGCGCTCGGCCAACGGGCAACTGCCAGTCATGTCAACAGTGTCGCCCTGGGCGCCAACAGTCGCACAGACCGAAACAACAGCGTCGCGGTGGGTGGCCGGCAGATCACCAACGTGAGTGCAGGCACCCAGATCAATGATGCGGTCAACCTGGGCCAGCTCAATCAAACCAACCAAAGCGTGACCAACCTGACGGGCACCGTCAGTACGTTGAACGGCAGCATGACCACACTCGCCGGCAATGCCTTACTGTGGGATGCCGGTAGCGGTACCTATAAAGCCTCGCGCGCAGGCGTACCCAGCAAGCTTACCGGCGTGGCTGCCGGCACGGCGGCAACCGATGCCGTCAACAAAGGTCAGCTCGATGACCTGGCTGGCACTGTCGACGACATTGACAGTACCGGTACGCGGTACTTCAAAGCCAATTCCAGCGGTAGCCAGGCCAGTGCCACTGGTGTCGACGCTATCGCCATTGGCCAAGCGGCCTCGGCTACCAGCATCGACAGCCTCGCTGCGGGCGTCAATGCAAAGGCCCTAGGCTCGCGCAGCACCGCTTTAGGCGCAAGCGCTGCGGCAAGCGGCGCCCGTGGCACGGCGGTGGGTCATGCTGCCAGCGCCACCGGCGACTATGGCACTGCGCTCGGCGCCCTGGCGAGAACCAGTGCAACGGCCGCCAACGGCGTAGCCCTGGGCTTCAACGCATCGGTGTCCAGAAGCAACAGCGTGGCGCTGGGCGCAAACAGCACCACTGACCGGGCGGACAGCGTGTCGGTGGGTCACGCGACACTCAAGCGGCAAATCACCCATGTGGCCGCCGGTACCCAGGACACTGACGCGGTCAACCTGCTCCAGCTCAAGCAAACCAACCAGTCCGTGGCCGACCTGACCGACAACGCCCTGGCCTGGGATGCCAGCCTGGGCGCTTACAATGCCAAGCGCAGCGGGATCGCGAGCAAGATCAGCGGCGTGGCGGCGGGCGACATCAACGCCAACTCCGCAGAGGTAGTGGTCGGTGCGCAATTGCACCAGACCAATGAGCGGGTGGGTGCGCTGGAAAGTGGAATGAGCAACAGCGGACTGTCCAGCTACTTCAAGGCCAACTCGAGCAAGCCCGACGCGGCGGCGAGCGGCAGCGATTCGGTGGCCGCAGGTCCGGCTGCCAGTGCCAGCGGGGCGTCGTCGCTGGCGATGGGCGATAGCGCTCAAGCCACCGGTAGACAGAGCAGCGCCATCGGTGCCAACGCAAGTGCGACCCACGCCAACTCGGTAGCCCTGGGCGCCGGTTCGAAAAGCGACCGGGACAACAGCGTATCAGTCGGCAGCACGGGCAGCGAACGGCAGATCACCCATGTCGCTGCTGGCACGGCCGATACTGACGCGGTCAACGTCGCGCAATTGCGCGATGCGGCCACAGGGTCTGCCGCGGCGGTTTCGCAGGTCGAACACAAGGTCGATGCCGTGGATGTTCGGGTCACCCAGGTCAGCAGCACTGTCAGCAACCTGCAAGCAGGTACCGACGGCATGTTCCAGACCAACAACAGCGCGCAATCGCCCAAACCCAAGGCCAGCGGCAAGAACGCCATGGCCGGGGGTGCCGGTGCCGTGGCTTCCGGTACCCAGAGCAGCGCGCTGGGCAGCAAAGCCCAGGCCAGTGGTGACAATGCCGTGGCAGTGGGCGCTTCTGCCCAGGCGAAAGCGAGCAACTCGGTAGCGCTGGGCGCCAACTCGGTCGCCGACCGTCGCGACAGCGTTTCAGTGGGCAGCGCCGGGGCTGCTCGGCAAATCACCCACGTGGCGGCCGCTACCGAGGTCAGCGATGCGGTCAATCTCGGCCAACTGAACGCTGGCCTGAGCGGCGCCAAGGCCTACACCGATGCCGCCTACAGCAGCCTGCGCAAGGACATCCATCAACTCGACGACGAGTTGAGTGCCGGGATCGCCGGCGCCATGGCCATGGCCGCCTTGCCACAACCCCATTCACCGAGCGCCAGCATGACCTCGATCGGTGCCGGCAACTTCCGCGGTGAATCGTCGGTGGCCATCGGCGTCTCGACCTTGTCCAAGGATGGCAAGTGGGTCACCAAGCTGCAGGGCAGCAGCGATACGCAAGGTGAAATCGGCGTTTCGGTGGGCATCGGCTATCAATGGGATTGATCATCCCGCAGGGTCCGATTCGGCGCAGGGTCATTGTTCGGAATGACTCATCGGGGGCAGCTTTTGCATGCGCCTTAGGGTACTAGCGATGATTGCGATAGCGCTCGGTCAAGGACTGCACGCGGGTGACGTAGGTTTGCGTCTCGGCGTAGGGAGGCACCCCGTTGTACTCGATCACCGACGCTTCGCCGGCGTTGTAACCTGCCAACGCCAGCTTCTGGTTGCCGTTGAAGCGCTTGAGCAGCCAGGCCAGGTAGCGCACGCCGCCACGAATGTTCTGCCGTGCGTCGAACGGATCGTCCACGGCGAAGCGCTCGGCGGTGGCGGGCATCAACTGCATCAGCCCCTGGGCGCCGGCTATGGAGATGGCGTTGGCGCGAAACGCCGATTCGGCATGTATCACAGCGCGGACCAACGCTCTGTCTACACCATATAGAGCCGCAGCGGCTTCGATTTCGCGCCGATAGGATTGAGTGTCCAGGCGCAGTGAAGCGACATTGAAATCCTTCGGTGCCATGCACAGATAGCAGCCCTTGATGTAATAGAGATCAAGGACATCGACCCGTGCCGAGATCCCGACAGGACGCCGGCTCACATATTGCCGAACGCCCCGGTGCATGAAGGTGTACACCCGAACCCGCACCGCGCCAGGGTCGTCGAAATGCACAATCCGTGGCTGGGCCTTTGCCTTGACGCCAACAGCGGCGCCCGCCGTGCCATTCTCGCGGGTGCAGCGGGCGCTGGTGATGGCTTGGCTTGTGTAGCTGATGGTTCCGTCACTGGCCTGGCACTTGAACATGGCGCTGGCGCACAAGGGCGCGATCAGCACGGCCAGCCCGATGCCGCCAAGGAGGCTCTTGCGAGCCCATCGCCATGCCTGGGAACTCATCATATCGCTGCGCGCCGCCGATCAGGCCCGGAGCCTGCCTTTTGCCGGTCTGTTCCGGGTGCCCCGCCTGTTGTTCTGGTAGTTATACCCCTTGCCCCTCCCCTTGTAACCGGCCTTGCGACTGACGTTGAAGCAGAGGCTCGAGTCAACCCAGCGCATTGGCAAACGCCTCGGGCGTCGGGCTTTCTTCCCATTGCGCAACGCCTTCCGGCAGCGCCAGCCACGGCTGCTTGCGCCGCGTCCAGATGTGCGCAACCGGTACGAACTGCTCCGCGCCTTCCAGCACCCCGGCCGCTGATCGGGCCGGACCGGCGCTCGGCCGATCTGCGTCGGATCGTCGAAGCCGGGCTATGCGAAGCGGACCAACATTTCGCGATCGCCTCCGATAATTACCTTGCACAACTGGCCGCGCTGAAAGCAGGGCTGGGTTTCGGTCTCTGTCCGACGCGGATTGCCAAGGATTACGAACTGCTCGAAGTGCTGCCAGGCAGTTTCGGCTTCGACGTCGAGGTGTGGATTGCGATGCACGGTGATCTGCGCAAGATCAAACGGATCGCCCGGGTGTTCGATGTGCTGGGCGAGGCACTGCATGGCTATTTGTGCGAGGCCGACCGCTGAGGTCGGCAAAGGCCCTGGTGCCGTCAGTTGAATACCCAAAGCACGCGGGTGGGCTTGTCCGTCAAATTGGCATAACGAAACTTTGCATGGGATTGCAGCTGAAAACTGTCATTGGCATGCAGCGTTACCGGCTCGCCCTCGTCCAGCCAGACGGTCAGCTCGCCTTCGAGCACGAAGCAGCCCTGCTCCGAGCTGTCATTGAGGAATTCCTCACCGCTGGTGGCCCCGGGTTCAAGGTGGCTATCGAGCATGGAAAACCCACCGGTGATGGTGGGAGATACCAGCACATCCTTGATACCCCCGTCGAAATGCAACATACGGCGCTCATGCGGACGCGTTACCCAACTCAGGCCACGGGGCTTGTCCAGGTTGTAGAAATACGCCGTCGATACACCGAGTGCTTCGCTGATGGCCGTCAAGTCCGCCACGGTCGGGCGCGAAACGCCGCGTTCAACCTGGGAGAGAAAGCCCACCGAACGACCGATGCGTTGCGCCAACTCGCCCAGGGTCAGGCCTTTGAACTTGCGCAGGTCGCGAATCAGTGTGGCCAGCTCTTCAATTTCTTCGTGCACTAACGTGTGAACCATGATCAAGCGTGGCCAGTAATAAATGAATTATTGGCATGGAAAATACCTGAATAAATTCACAAATCAAGCGCGTGACGCGATGGGCGCCAGGACTTGCGCCTGGCGGTGAAACGAGCACTCCGGCAGGGCGCTGCGCCCCTGCCGGAGTGCCATGGCCTTATTGGATAGCCTGGTAGGTCAGGTCCAGGCACTTGCGGGCCTTTTCCACCAGTTCGTCGATCTCTTCGATGCTGATGACCAGTGGCGGCGCGATGATCATGGTGTCACCCACGGCGCGCATGATCAGGCCGTTGTCGAAGCAGTGCTGGCGGCAGATCATGCCGACGCCCTTGCCTTGGTAACGTGCGCGGGTGGCCTTGTCCTTCACCAGTTCGATCGCGCCCAGCATGCCCAGGCCGCGTACTTCGCCCACCAGCGGGTGGTCGGCCAGCTCGCGCAGGCGCTGTTGCAGATAGGGCGCGGTTTTATCGCGAACCTGCTCGATGATCTTCTCCTCGCGCAGGATACGCAGGTTCTCCAGGCCCACCGCCGCCGCCACCGGGTGACCGGAGTAGGTGAAGCCGTGGTTGAAGTCACCGCCTTCGCTGATCACCTTGGCAACGGTGTCACGCACGATCACACCGCCCATGGGGATGTAGCCGGAGGTGAGGCCCTTGGCGATGGTCATCAGATCGGGCTTGAGGTCGTAGTAGTCGGTACCGAACCACTCGCCGGTACGGCCGAAGCCGCAGATCACTTCGTCAGCCACGAAGAGGATGTCGTACTTGGCCAGGATTTCCTTGATCTTCGGCCAGTAGGTCTGCGGTGGAATGATCACGCCGCCGGCGCCCTGGATCGGTTCGGCGATGAAGGCGGCGACATTGTCCACGCCGACCTGCAGGATCTTCTCTTCCAGCTGCTGAGCTGCCCACACGCCAAACTCGGCCTCGGTCATGTCGCCGCCTTCGCCGAACCAGTACGGCTGCGGAATGTGCACGATGTCCGGGAGCTGGCCGCCCTGCTCGTGCATGCCGCTCATGCCGCCCAGGCCCGCACCGGCCACGGTGGAACCGTGGTAGCCGTTGATGCGGCCAATGATGACCTTCTTGTCCTTCTTGCCCTTGATCGCCCAGTAATGGCGAACCATGCGCAGCACGGTGTCGTTGCCTTCGGAGCCGGAGCCGGTGAAGAACACATGGTTCATGCCTTCAGGCGCCACGTCGGAAATCGCCTTGGCCAGCTCCAGCGCTGGCGGGTGGGCGGTCTGGAAGAACAGGTTGTAGTACGGCAGTTCCTTCATCTGCTTGCTGGCCACTTCGGCCAACTCGTCACGGCCGTAGCCGACGGCCACGCACCACAGGCCAGCCATGCCATCGAGGATCTTGTTGCCTTCGCTGTCCCACAGGTACACACCCTTGGCCGAGGTGATGATGCGGGGGCCTTTTTCGGCCAGTTGCTTGACGTCGCTGAACGGTGCCAGGTGATGGTCACGGCTCATCGCTTGCCAGGCCAGGGTCTGCGAATTCTTTTCACTCATTGACTTCTCTCCATCAAATAACGCAGTCGAACTGCGGGGAAACTTCTAGATTCGTGGTCGGCTGTGATTCAGGCCGATTTCAACATCAACTGGCGCAGTACCGAGCGTTGTCGGCACGCTTTACCAAAGGACTGGAAGATCGTCAGGTAATGGGGGTTGTCCATGACCTCGAACTCCGGGTGCCATTGAACGGCCAGGGCAAAACCCTTGCTGCCTTGAACCGAGATCGCTTCCACCAGACCATCAGGTGCAATGGCTTCCACCCTGAGCCCCGGCGCCAGCACATCGATGCCCTGGCCATGTATGGAATTGACGTCGATGACCGACGGAATGCCCATGCGGTCCATCAGGCCGCCGCGCTGGATATGCATCTTGTGGCGCGGGCCGTATTGCCTGGATACGGGCTCATCCTTGCCTTCTCGGTGGTCCATGAACGAGCCGGTTTCATGCACGCTCTGGTGCAAGGTGCCACCCAGGGCCACATTCATCTCCTGGAAGCCACGGCAAATGCCGAGCACCGGAACACCCGCGGCAATCGCAGCACGCATCAGCGGCAAGGTGGTGGCATCACGCAGCGGGTCGTGATGGGTGCCGGGTGCACTGGCCGGGCCGTTGTAGTGGAACGGTTCGATATTGGACGGCGAGCCGGTGAAGATCAGCCCATCCACCGTGTCAATTATGTCGGCGGTATCCATCAGTTCAGCGAGACTGGGAATCACGATAGGCAATCCACACGCCGCATTGGCCGCAGCGCGTGCGTACTTCTCACTGATTTTCTGGGTCGCATGCTCTTCAATCATGCTGGTGCATGCGGTGATGCCGATAACTGGCACACGTGGCATATCTCTCATCCTCCGGCAAATCACTATTGCGAGTAAGAATCAAACTTATGGGTAGAGGGTGCAGCGCAACGACTTGACGCTCGCTACTTACAAGAACCAGCGATATTCGCGCGCATTGATTTCATTCAGGAAATCCAGTTGCTCCTGGCGTTTGTTTTCGCAATAGACCATCACGAACTCACTGCCCAGCCCCTCGTTGACCATCGGGTGCTGGCGCATGGCAGCCACTGCACTCAAGGCGTCCTTGGGGAAATCGATGCCGCTCTGGCGGTCGTCGTTCAACGGGGCGATCGGTTCGACGCCACGGTCCAGGCCAAACTCCATCCCGGTCAGGATCGCCGCCAGGACCAGGTACGGGTTGGCATCGGCGCCGGCGAGGCGATGTTCGATCCGCAGGTTGCGTGGGTCGGACTCGGGAATGCGAATGCACGCATCACGGTCTTCGATGCCCCAGCTGGCACGGCTCGCCGCGTTGACCATGGCGCCGTAGCGGCGATAGGCATTGTGGTTGGGGGCGAAGATCGGCATGCAATGGGGCAGCAGCTCCAGGCAACCCGCCACCGCATGGCGCAGGTTGCGCTGCTCATGGCCGGCCAGGATGTTGTTGCCGGCTTCGTCGTACAGGCTCACGTGCACATGCATCCCGCTGCCCGGCGCGTCCAGGTAGGGCTTGCTCATGAAGCTGGCGCGGTGGCCATGTTTCATCGCGACACCGCGGGTACTGCGGCAGAACAGCGCCGACCAGTCCGCCGCGCTCAGCGGGTCGTCACTGTGGGAGAAGTTGATTTCGAACTGGCCAGGGCCAAGTTCGGCGGTAATGACGTTCGCCGGTACACCCTGCTCATTGGCGACATCGACCATCTCGTGCAGCACGGACGAGAACCGCGACAGCCGTTCGATGTGCATGTTCGGCTGGTCGTCTTCATCCTCGGTCGCGGTGTCGCGGGGGAACTGCGGCAGGCCGTCCTTGAGCTTGCGATCGAACAGGTAGAACTCCAGCTCGAAGGCCACCACCGGGCGAATGCCACGCCGGGCGAGGCGTTCAACGACACGCGCCAGCACTTCGCGGGGTTCGAATTCGATAGGTTTCGCGGTGCCGTCCGAGGTGATCAGCATCTGCGCGATCACTTCCTTTTCCCAACGCACCGGTTTCAACGTACCCGGCACCAGGCGCCGAGGTGCATCCGGGTCACCGTCGGCAAAGCAATAGTCGCCAATCGGGTAGAGGCCACCCTGGGTGCCCAGCAATACGCAGTTCTGGGGCAACTTCAGCGGGGTGCCCGCTGCGACTTTCTCCAGCATGTCCATGGGGTAGCGCTTCCCATAGAAATGCCCGGGAATATCCAGTGCAATCAGGTCGACATAGCGCACTTCTGGATGTTCCGCGCGGAAAGCGCGTACTTCAGTCAACAGATCCGGAAAGATGACACTCATCTTCTTATCCTTGTTATGTGAACGAATTCAATTGAAAACCCAGAGCACGCGGGTGAGCTTTTCCGTCAGGTTGGCGTAACGGAAATGCGCGTGGGGTTGCAGCTGGAAGCTGTCGTTGGCCTTGAGGGTCACGGCGTCGCCTTCGTCGAGCCAGACCGTCAGTTCGCCCTCGAGCACGAAACAGCCCTGCTCCGAGCGGTCGCTCAGGTACTGTTCGCCACTGGTCGCACCGGGCTCAAGACGGCTGTCGAGCATCGAGAAGGCGCCCGCGATGGTGGGCGAGGCCAGCACATCGGTAATGCCCGAGCCCAGGTACAACGTGCGCCGCTCATGGGGGCGAGTCACCCAATTGACTTCGCGCGGCTTGCTCAGGTTGTAGAAGTACGCCGTGGAAACACCGAGTGTTTCGCTGATGGCGGTCAGGTCTGCCACGGTGGGGCGCGAAACACCCCGCTCAACCTGGGACAGGAATCCAACCGAACGGTCGATGCGTTCTGCCAGTTCGCCCAGGGTCAGGTTCTTGAATTTGCGCAGGTCGTGAATAAGGATCGCCAGCGCTTCAACCTCTTCGTGCATCGTCATCGCTCAGCACCACCGTGAAAATATTGGACTTATTTTTCATGAAAAAATACATGAAAAATTTCACGAGTCAAGCGAGGCATGCGAATACGCCGTGGCGAGCGCGGGATGAGATCCGGCGCTCGCCACGTTCATGAGGTTTGGTTCGAACGAAAGGTCCGGCGTGAAGGCTCACGCCAGAAAGGGAAGGCAACGCTAGAGAATGTCCGCTTCGCGCTCGATGATGCGGGTGATGATGGGGACCGGTGTCATCAAGTGCTCCAGCATCATCTTGCTGGCCTTGACGGCATCTCGCCCCAGGATGGTGGTGACCAGTTCGGCATGCTCTTCGCGCTTGAGCCGCAACGCTTCCTCGGACAGTACCGTGCGCTTGAGCCAGATCTGGCGGTAGCGCTCAGCCTGGTCCTGGAGAAAAGCACGCGCCTGCAGCAGGCTCTTGGAGCCGCAACCACTGGCGATGGCGTTATGGAACGCCTTGTGCCGGGCATCCCAGACATCGACCATTTCCTGCGGGGTGTGCAGCTCGACCACCTTCGACAGCGTATGCGACGACGCCACGATGGACGCCTCCCAGGCTTCATCGCCCTTCTCTACCGCCAGCCCCACGATCAACGCCTCAAGATGCGCCCTGGCTTTATAGACATCGACCATCTCGTCCAGCGACATGGTCGCCACCCGGTAGCCCTTCTGGTTGATGGCGCTGACCAGCCGCTCGCCCACAAGACGCGCCAGAACCTCGCGCATCGGCCCCACACCGACGGCGTAGCGGTCTTTCAAGGCGCTCATCAGCAGCTTTTCACCGGGCCGGTACAGGCCGCGGAGAATGTCGGTCTTCAAGCGCGAATAGGCGGCATCGGATGTGGTTTCAGCGAGATCTGTCAGGTCCATCCAGCGGGTTCTCTTGCAAGGCGGACCAATCATACCGAACTCCACCCGGCAACGCAGAACGTTAACAAAAAGATTTAATGGTTACGTTTTCATAAAATGTAGACATTTTTAGATTTCAGCGATATTTTGGCGCCATCACTTGACCAGTTGATTCCAGGAGTCGCCATGAACGCCATCACCCAATTCGATATGCCCGTCCTTGAGCAGCCTGCCCTGCTGCAAGGCTTCACCCTGCAATCGACGCCGCAGTCCGACCGCCTGCTGGAGCTGCGCTTCAGCAAGGAAACCGTGGAGGCCTTCGTTGCCGCAGTCGCCGAGTGGCCGGTGCAGGCGCTGGAGTACAAGTCGTTCCTGCGTTTCCAGGTGGGCAAGATCCTTGATGACATCTGCCAGGGCACCCTGCGCCCGGTCATCGTCAATACCCTGCTCGACCGCAGCACCGGCGGCCTGCTGGTAGTGCCCGAGGGGCTGGACACCGTCGCCCAGGCTGACGACATGGTGAAACTCTCCACCGCTGTGGCCCACCTGCTTGGCCGTTCGAACTTCGATGCCATGAGTGGCCAGTTCTATGCGCGCTTCGTGGTCGAGAACGTCGACAACTCCGACAGCTACCTGCGCCAGCCACACCGGGTGATGGAACTGCACAACGACGGCACCTTCGTGAACCAGATCACCGACTACGTGCTGATGATGAAGATCGACGAGCAGAACATGGAAGGCGGCAATTCGCTGCTGCAGCACCTGGACGACTGGGCCGACCTGGACACCTTCTACAAGCACCCGCTGGCCCGCCGCGTGATGCGCTGGACCGCCCCGCCGAGCAAGAACACCCGCGAGGACGTGTTCCACGCCGTGTTCGACACCGACTCGGTGGGCCGCCCGACCATGCGCTACATCGACCAGTTCGTGCAGCCGGACAACTTCGAGGAAGGCACCTGGCTGTTCCAGCTGGGCGAGTCGCTGGAAAACAGCGCGAGCAAGGTCTCGATTCCGGTGGCGGTCGGCTCGTTCCTGCTGATCAACAACCTGTTCTGGCTGCATGGCCGTGACCGTTTCGTCGCTCACCCTGGCCTGCGTCGCGAACTGATGCGCCAGCGTGGCTACTTCAGCTTCCCGAAAATGGAACACCACCGCGGCCAAACCTCCAACTGATGGTCATGATGGCCTCGAGGGCTGCTAACTCGAGGCCATCTAGCGGAGCGTGCTTTTCGCTTCTCAATGAGGGGTCATGCCCGCCCATGCCATCATGAGACGGAAAGCACCCGCGACAACGCCCAGCGCAATGACGCTGGCGACCCAGATAGCGATCAACCACGCCACGCGCTGAAACCGAGACGCGCCACCACTGCTGCGACATTCCATACCCTCACCCATAGGCCACCTGCATCATCAGCAGTGCAGCCAACAGCAGTCCTCCTGCGCCCACTACGAGCATCAGCCCAAACTGTGCAACACCCCTGAAAACGGGTCTTGCCGTTTCACCGGCTTGAATATCTACCCTACCGTTCATGATTCACCCTCAGCTTCAGTTAGCTTTTACCTGCTCATCGATGGCATCTATCAACCCATTCGCCCTATCGATTTGACTGCGTCAAATTGCCTCATATACCGTGCCGCGCTCTTCGAAGTTGGTTATTCCCCTCCCATGAATTGAACCGCAGCCTGTCCCGCTCCCTGCTTTTGTTAACCCTCCCAACGGCGTTACCGTCGTCCTTGCGTTCGAGTTGTTGAAATGTCTGTCAATACCCCCTCCCGGATCACCGAGCTGGCCATCGAAGCCGGCACTCGAAAAGCTCACCTGCCAATCCGCGCCACCTTGATCCTGGGCTTTCTGGCCGGAGCGTTCATTTCGCTGGGCTTTCTGCTGGCGATACACGTCAGCACGATGATCCCGGCGCCCTGGGCCTCGTTCGGCAACCTGCTCGCCGCCGCGGTGTTTCCCATCGGCCTGATCCTGGTGATCCTGGCCGGTGGCGAGCTGCTCACGGGCAACATGATGAGCCTGCCGCTGGCGATGTTCGCCGGGCGTATCCGCCTCTGGGCGGTGGTGCGCAACTGGGCATGGGTGACCTTGGCCAACCTGCTCGGTGCCTTGTTCGTCGCCTACTTTTTCGGCCATCTGCTCGGGCTGACCGAAGGGCCGTACCTGAGCAAGACCCTGGCGGGCGCCACCAGCAAGGTCGATGCCGACTTCCTGCATGCCTTCGTGTCGGGTATCGGCTGCAACTGGCTGGTGTGCCTGGCGGTGTGGCTGTCGTATGCCAGCCGGGAAATGAGCGGGAAGATCCTGGGTATCTGGTTCCCGATCATGGCCTTTGTCGCGATCGGCTTTCAGCACGTGGTGGCCAACATGTTCCTGATTCCGGCGGCGATCTTTGCCGGGTACCTGAGCTGGTGGCAGTTGCTGGATAACCTGCTGGCGGTGTTCCTCGGTAATGCCGTGGGTGGCGCGATTTTCGTGGGCTTGGCGTATTACGCGTCGTATGGTGCTCCGGCAGAGGAACACAGCGCGCGTGGATAAGCGCCACGTGTGTGTATGTGTATGTGAGCAACTGCCTTGCTCAATTTCTAAAAGCTGACGCGTATCTTGTGGGAGCGGGCTTGTCCCGCGAACACCGGCGAAGCCGGTGCCATCCTCCGCGGTGCCTGTTTCGCGGGACAAGCCCGCTCCCACAGGTGCCCCACAGTGTTCTGGAACTGTGGTTTGCCAGGGAAGCGGGCCTGAAAGGCCCTCAGTGATAAGCATCTCCCGGCTGCACCTTGCCGCGGAACACGTGGTAGCTCCAGAACGTGTACACCAGGATGATCGGGATGATGAACAGCGCCCCGATCAAGGCAAACAACTGGCTGGTCAGCGGCGCGGCGGCCTGCCACAACGTCACCCCTGGCGGCACGATGTTCGGCCAGATGCTGATCGCCAGCCCCAGGTAACCCAGGAACACCAGTCCCACCACGGCAATGAACGGCAAGTGCGAATGGCGCTTGCGCAAGGTCTTCTGGATCACCTCCACCGCCACCACGGCCAGCAGCGCGATCAGTGCCGAACGCAGCCAATGGCTGGCGCCGAACCAGCGCTGGGCGATGTCGTCATGCAGCCAGGCCGTCCAGGCGCAGATCACCACGATCACCGCAGCCAGCAGGTAGGTCAGCGGCCGGCTGTAGTGGCGCATGCGCGATTCGAGCATGCCGTCGGTCTTGATCAGCAGCCAGGTGCTGCCCAGCAGCGCATAGGTCAGCACCAGGCCGACACCGCAGAACAGAGGGAACGGCGCCAGCCAGTCCCAGCCCGAGCCTGCGAACTGGCGGTCTACTACCGGGATACCGGAAATGTAGGTGCCGATCGCCACGCCCTGGAAGAAGGTCGCCAGCAATGAGCCGCCGATGAACGCCTTGTCCCACAGATGACGCTTGCTCGCTTCGGCCTTGAAGCGGAACTCGAAGGCCACGCCACGGAAGATCAACCCGGCCAGCACCAGCACCAGCGGCAGGTACAGCGCCTCGAGAATCACCGAGTAGGCCAGCGGGAAGGCGCCGTACAACGCCGCCGCCCCGAGTACTGCCCAGGTCTCGTTGCCGTCCCACACGGGCGCCACGGTGTTCATCATCACATCACGATCACGGGAGTCGCTGATGAACGGGAAGAGGATCCCCAGCCCCAGGTCGAAGCCGTCCATGATCACGTACATCATCAGCCCGAAGGCGATGATCACGCCCCAGATGACCGACAGGTCGATACCTTGAATTGCCATTGTCATGCTCCTTCTCAGTCAGCCACGGCCAGTGGGCGACGCGCCGTGGCCAGCGAAACCGGTTGTGCCGGGGTCGGGGTCGGGGTCGGGTGATCGTCGTGGGCCGCCGGCCCCTTGCGCACCAGGCGCATCATGTAGCCGATCCCCACGGTGAACACCGAGAAGTAGATGACCACGAACGCTGCCAGGGTCAGGCTCATCTGCAGCGCGCTGTGGCCAGATGCAGCATCGGTGGTGCGCAGCATCCCGTAGACCACCCAGGGCTGACGGCCCACTTCCGTGGTGAACCAACCGGCCAGCAGGGCGATCAGCCCCGATGGGCCCATCAACAGGGCGAACCAGAGGAAGGCGCGGGTGCGGTACAGCGCGCCGTTGCGGCGCAGCGCCAGGGCCAGCAACGCGCAGGCCAGCATCAGCATGCCCAGCCCGGCCATGACCCGGAAGCTCCAGAAGATGATCGTCGAGTTGGGGCGGTCTTCCTTGGCGAAGCTCTTCAAGGCCGGGATCTGCTTGTCCAGGCTGTGGGTCAGGATCAGGCTGCCCAGGTACGGCACCTCGATGTTGTAGCGGGTGGTTTCCGCGTCCATGTCCGGCAGGCCGAACAGCACCAGTGGCGACGCCTCGCCCGGCTTGTTCTCCCAGTGCCCTTCGATGGCGGCGATCTTCGCCGGCTGGTGCTCCAGGGTGTTCAGGCCGTGGGCGTCACCGACCACCACCTGCACGGGTGTGGCGATGAGCACCATCCACATGGCCATCGACAGCATCTTGCGCACCTGCGGGGTGTTGCGGCCACGCAGCAGGTGCCAGGCGGCGGACGCTGCGACGAAGAACGCGGTGGACAGGAACGCAGCCAGTGCCATGTGCGCCAGGCGATAGGGGAACGATGGGTTGAAGACGATCTTGAACCAGTCCAGCGGCATCACCCGGCCATCGATGATCTCGATGCCCTGCGGCGTCTGCATCCAGCTGTTCGAGGAGAGAATCCAGAACATCGAGATCAGCGTGCCGATGGCCACCATGACCGTGGCGAAGAAGTGCAGCTTGCGCCCTACCCGGTCCCAGCCGAACAGCATCACACCGAGGAAGCCCGCCTCGAGGAAGAACGCGGTCAGCACCTCGTAGGTGAGCAACGGGCCGGTCACGCTGCCGGCGAAATCGGAGAAGCGCGCCCAGTTGGTGCCGAACTCGTAAGCCATCACCAGGCCCGAGACCACGCCCATGCCGAAGTTGACGGCGAAGATCTTCGACCAGAACTTGTAGAGGTCCTTGTAGACCCCGTTACCGGTTTTCAGCCAGCAGCCTTCGAGCACGGCCAGGAAGCTGGCCAGGCCAATGGTGATGGCCGGGAAAATGATGTGGAACGAGACCGTGAAGGCGAACTGCAGCCGCGCCAGGTCCAGTGCACTCAGATTCGACATGACAATATCCTTGTGGACAGGCAGGTCTCGCCCGGGCGGCGGCCAAACAGGCGCCGCACGCCCGAGGGCCTGCAGTCGATGAATGAAGGAAAGTGAGGGTTATTCGGCGACAGCGTGGATCAGGGCATCCGGCTGCGCGCGCTCAAGGCGTATGGCGACGAACTTCGAGGTCGGTGTGAAGGTCTGGTCGCCGTAGCTTTCCAGGGGCACCAGCGGGTTGGTCTCCGGGTAGTAGGCGGCCGCCTGGCCAGCAGGAATGTCGTAGGCCACCAGGGTGAAACCACTGACCCGCCGCTCAAGACCGTCTTCCCACAACGACACCATGTCCACCTTGTCACCGGGCGCGAAGCCCAGGCGCAGGATGTCGGCCTCGTTGGCAAAGACCACTTCGCGCAGGCCGAACACACCGCGGTAGCGGTCGTCCAGGCCGTACAGGGTGGTGTTGTACTGGTCGTGCGAGCGCAGGGTCTGCAAGATCAGGTCGGGTTTGTCGCCACGGGCCAGCACCGCTTGGTTGACCAGTTCCTCTGGCAATGCGGTGGCGCTGAACTGAGCCTTGCCGCTGGCCGTGTTCCACTCGCGCTCGGCGGCGGCGTTACCCAGGTAGAAACCACCGGGGTGCTGCAGACGTGCATTGAACTCGGTGAAGCCGGGGATGGTGTCGGCGATCAGGTCACGGATGCGTGCGTAATCGGCCACCACCCATTCCCAGTCGATCGGCTGGTCGCCCAGGGTGGCCTTGGCCATGCCGGCGATGATCGCAGGTTCCGAACGCAGCAACGGCGAACGCGGTTTCAACTGGCCGTGGGAGATGTGCACCATGCTGAACGTGTCTTCCACGGTGACACCCTGCGGGCCTTCGGCCTGCACATCGATCTCGGTGCGGCCCAGGCACGGCAGGATCAGCGCGTCGCGGCCGGTGACCAGGTGCGAGCGGTTGAGCTTGGTGGAGATGTGCACGGTCAGTTCGCAGTTGCGCAGCGCCGCATGGGTACGCGGGGTGTCCGGCGTGGCCTGGGCGAAGTTGCCGCCCAGGGCGATGAACACCTTGGTGCGCTGTTCTTCCATGGCCTGGATCGCCAGCACGGCGTTGTGCCCGTGGCCGCGTGGCACGTCGATGCCGAAGCGCCGCTGCAGGTTGTCGAGCAGCCAGGTCGGCGGCTTTTCGTCGATGCCCATGGTGCGGTCGCCCTGCACGTTGCTGTGGCCGCGCACTGGCGACAAACCGGCGCCCGGGCGGCCGACGTTGCCGCGCAGCAGTTGCAGGTTGACGATCTCCTGCACGGTCGGCACCGAGTGGCGGTGCTGGGTCACGCCCATGGCCCAGCACATGATCACTCGCTCGGCCTTGCGGTACATACGTGCGGCCAGTTCGATGTCGGCCTTGCTCAGGCCGGACTGCTCGACGATGTGCCCCCAGGAGGTGGCATCGACCTGCGCCAGGTAGGCGTCCATGCCGTCGGTATGGGCCTTGATGAAGGCATGGTCGAACACCGCAGGCTCACCGTTGGCCTGGGCTTCGCGCTCCCACTGCAGGAGGAACTTGGCCATGCCGCGAAAGGCCGCCATGTCGCCGCCCAGGGCCGGGCGGAAGTAGGCGGTGTTGGTCGGCTCGGACCCGTTGCTGAGCATCTCGAACGGGTGCTGTGGGTGCTGGAAGCGCTCCAGGCCACGCTCTTTGAGCGGGTTGAAGCACACCACCTGGGCGCCGCGCTCCACTGCCTCACGCAGCGGTTCGAGCATGCGCGGGTGGTTGGTGCCGGGGTTCTGGCCGATGACGAAGATCGCGTCGGCCTGCTCCAGGTCATGGAAGACCACGGTGCCCTTGCCCACCCCCAGGGTTTCGCCCATGCCCAGGCCGCTGGCCTCGTGGCACATGTTCGAGCAATCGGGGAAGTTGTTGGTGCCGAAGCTGCGCACGAACAGCTGATAGAGGAACGCGGCCTCGTTGCTGGCCCGGCCCGAGGTGTAGAAGTCGGCCTGGTCGGGCGATTCGAGGCTGTTCAGGTGCCGGGCGATCAGGGCGAAGGCTTCGTCCCAGCTGATCTCGACGTAGTGGTCGGTGGTGGCGTCGTAACGCATGGGGTGGGTCAGGCGGCCTTGGTATTCGAGCCAGTAGTCGCTCTGATCGAGCAAGGCGCTGACGCTGTAGCGGGCGAAGAAGTCCGGATCGACCGAGCGGCCGGTGGCCTCCCAGTTCACGGCCTTGGCGCCGTTCTCGCAGAACTTGACCATGCCGTTTTCGGGCGACTCGCCCCAGGCGCAGCCCGGGCAGTCGAAACCGTTGTTCTGGTTGGTCTTGAGCATCATGCGCACGTTCTTGACGGCGTTCTCGCTGCCCAGCCAGGCCTTGGTCACGCCCATGAGCGCGCCCCAACCAGCGGCCGGTCCGTTGTAACTTTTAATATGGTCTTCTTCGTTCATCACGGGTCACCCTTGATCGCGACAGGCGGAATAATCAGTGCGAAGTTTTATATGGCATGAATAACCAACTTCGACACTGTTGACCCGTGCAGGCTATTTTTGCGGGGCACTATCGTCAAATCAAAAGAAATGACCAGTTGATCGGTAATTTCTATCATGGGGTCGTGATAGAGCACACCGATCAACCGGTCATTTATTATGATTGGACGGGGTTAGTTCTCCGCTCATAAACTATTACCGAGCCGGAACTTTATTAATGTACCTGCCATTGGATCCTGGGGCTGCCTTGCAGCCCAATCGCCGGCAAGCCGCACCCGCAGGTACT
>NZ_AKJC01000171.1 GCF_000282535.1 Pseudomonas sp. GM84
GAACACCGGCGAAGCCGGTGCGATGCTCCGCGCTGCCTGTGTCGCGGGGCAAGCCCGCTCCCACAGGGACTGCCTAGCCCAGCAGGATCTCCAGGTTCGACAGAATCGACGCCGCATCGTAGGGCTTGCGCACCACGGGCGCCTGCTTCAAGTGGCCGGGAATGCTGACGCTGTCGCCGTAGCCGGTGGCGAACAGGAACGGAATGCCAAGACGGGTGAGCGCTTCGGCGACGGCAATGGAGGTACCGCTGCCGAGGTTGATGTCCAGTACCGCTACATCCGGCCTCTGCGTGGCCAGGAGCTTGAGCGCCTCGGCTTCGGAGCTGGCGGTGATGACGTCCTCGACCTGCGCATCGGCAAGGATCTGCTCGAGACCGACGGCAATCACCAGTTGGTCCTCGAGGATCAGCACGCAGGCATCGACCAGGGCTGCGCAGTCTGGCAGCACCACAGGCGCTGGGGCCGATGGGCTGTCGTGGCTTGAGTCTTCGACCAGAGTCAGGTGCTTGGCCGGGATCCTGAACACGCCATACAGGCCTTCTGGCCGGTATTCAAGGTTGCTGCTGCCGCCAAGGTCGAACGGAATGCTGCGCTCGATCAGCACCGAGCCGAACCCCGTGCGGGTCGGCGGGCGCACGGTGGGGCCGCCGCGTTCGCACCAGATGATCTCGCAGGCGCCGCCGGCATCCACGGCCCAGGTTACCGACAGCGTGCCACCGGCCCGCGACAGCGCGCCGTACTTGGCCGCATTGGTGGCCAGCTCGTGCAGCACCAGGGCCAGCACCGAAAAGGCGCGGGCATCGAGGAGCAGGCCGGGGCCGCGCAGTTCGAGGGCATCGGCCGTGGTCCGGTAGGGCGACAGCTCGGCTTCCAGCAGCGCGGCGAAACGCCCGCCACCGTCACCGCGCACGACCTGGTCATGGGCCAGAGACAGTGCCTGGATACGGCCTTTGAGGGTGGCCACGTAGTCGTTGAGGGTCTGGTTTTCCGAGGTGGGGTGGGCCACCAGCGCACCGATCAGCGACAGAATGTTCTTCACCCGGTGGTTGAGTTCTTCGTTGAGCATGCGCTGGCGCACGTCGGCCTTGGAGCGTTCGTCGGCCAGCAGTTCGCTGTTGTGCAGGGCGACTTCGACGATCGCGGCGCGGATCGCTTCGCCAAACTGGCGGTCCTGCTCGCTCCACGGCAAGGCGTGCTGGTGAACGGTCTGCTTCCACACCGCGAAGCTCTTGCGCGGGGTGAGGCGCTCGCCCAGCGGGCCGCTTTCGTAAGTCTTGTTGGGGTCGCCTGCCCAATCCAGGGTTTCCACCACCTCCTTGCGAAACAGCATCAGGTAGTCCCTGGGGTGCTGCGACATCGGCACGATCAGTACGCCGGAGACGTCGACGGCATAGTCCGCGGCCGGCGGGTGGGCCATCGACAGGCAGTTCGACGCCCAGGTGCGGCCCTCGGCGACCCCCTCGGCGAAGCTCAGCAGGCCGGGAATCGCCGCCTTGGGCGGCGTCAGGCCATCTGCGGACCAGCGACCCTGCTGCGCCATGCCGATGCCATCGCAAGGGATCAGGGCCTTGAACACCGACAGACGCGAACGCAGCAGCGCTTCAAGGTCAGCGGTGCGGTGTGCGTCGAGCAGCAGGTTGTCCAGCACCTGTCGCGCCTGTTCGGCAGCTTCCAGGGTGTGCTTGGCGCGCAGGGTCTGCAGGTGCAGGGAAAAGAACTCGCCGAACATTTCCGCCGCCACCCGTTGGCCCATGGCCAAGGTGCGCGGTGCGTAATGATGGCAGGCAACCAGGCCCCACAGGGCGCCGTCGACGATCACCGAAATGGACATGGAAGCACCGACGCCCATGTTGCTCAGGTACTCGCAGTGAATCGGCGACACGCTGCGCAGGTGCGCGTACGACAGGTCCAGCGGCTCGCCAGACAAATCCAGCACCGGCTCGATGGGCACGCTCTTGAAGTTGGCATCGGAAATGATCCGCACCGGGTTGCGCAGGTACAGCGCACGGGCCTGCTGCGGGATGTCCGAGGCCGGGAAGTATTGCCCGAGGAAGCTCTCAAGGCCGCCGCGCTTGGCCTCGGCCACCACCTTGCCGGCGCCGTCGGCACCGAGCTGGTAGATCATCACCCGGTCGTAGCCGAGCAGCGCGCGCACGCGCCGGGCGGTGTCGAGGATCAGCTTGTCGGAGCGCTCGATGTCGCGCAGTTGCGCGATCACCGTGCGCACCAGCTCCACAGGCTCGGCGATGCTGGCGCCGGAAGGTTCGAATTCGAGGATGACCGTGCCCTTGAACAGGTGCGCGGACACATCGAACGCCTGCCCCGAGGCGATCACCACGCCGAACGACAGTGCCGGGCGCGACGCCTCTTTGACCCGTGCCAAGGCGTTGCGCAAGGTATGCGCAGCTTCGGCGCCGAGGATCGCTTCGAGCCGCTGCCCGTTGAGCTCGGCGGTAACGCCGAGCATGGCCGGGGCGTTCAACGAGTGGCGCAGGACGACACTGGCGGATGCGTTGCAGGCCAGCAGGCAGCCATGCGGCTGGATGCTGCCGGGAATCTGGATGGGTTCGCGGTCACAGTTGGTCAAGTTGACCTGAGGTTGCACAGTCATAGGTTCCTGCCGGTTTCCCAAAGACCGGTTGCCTAAGTTGACCGCCGAACATTTCAGGCAAACGAAGTAGTTAAGTCATGTTCAGCTTCCGAGTCTAGCTGGCGCGTTGGTCTTCGTCACCTGAGGCCCACGCTCGCAGGGCGCGGCGAGCGTGGGCCTGGACAATGCCTTCAGCCCTTGGCCGGTGCGGCTGCCAGGCGCTTGCGCCGGCTCATCAGGCCGTAATAGGCCAGCGCCGGGAACACCAGGCCCACCGCCCACGCCAGGTCGATGCCCTGCAGGCTTCTGGCGACCGGCCCGACATACAACGAGGTGCTCATGAACGGGATCTCCAGCACGATCGTGGCCAGGAACACCCCGACCGCAATGCCATTGACCCGCCCATAGATACCGCTTGGCTCGAAGATGTCGGCAATCCGGTATTCGCCTTTGCGCAAGGCGTAGTAGTCGACCAGGTTGATCGCCGTCCAGGGGATCAGGAAGTAGCTCATGAAGAAGATGAAGTTGAGGAAGAACTGCAAGAAGTCGTCCTGGGCCAGGGTGCACAGGCCAGTGGCCGCGGCGCAGATCACCAGCATGAAGCCGGCCCGCACGCGCGGGGTGACCTTGAGCGCCGCATACGGCTCGATGACGGTCACGGTCGACATGAACGCGCCATACAGGTTGAACACGTTGATGGCGATCTGGCCGTAGAGCACGAAGGCGAAGGTCAGCAGCGCGCTGCCACCGAGGAAGGTGACCAGGTTCAGGCCCACGTTCTCGGTGAAACCGCCCATGCCCTTGGCCAGCAGCGCCCCGAGCACCATCATCCAGCTGCCGCCGATCACGGTCCCCAGGTAGCTGTACCAGAACACCTGCCGGGTCGACGTGCGGGTCGGCAGGTAACGCGAGTAGTCCGCCACGTAGGGGGCGTAGGACAGCTGCCAGGTCACTGCGATACTCACCGAAGCCAGGAACCCCACCGCATCGAACCCCTGCGCCGACCACTGCCCGGGCGCCACGGGCAGCGCCAGTGCCATGACCGTGGCGATACCGAACACCATGATCGAGGCCAGCGACAGGACCTTCTGGAAGCGGTGGATCAACGAGTAGCCGAACAACGCCACCAGGAAGCACGCCAGACCCAGCAGGATGATGTTCACGCCATTGCCGAACGGGCTGGCGGCGGCGACGGCCTGGGCGGCCAGCAAGGTATTGCTGACGAAGAAGCCCAGGTAGATGAGCATCACGAACAGCAGCGGCACGATGGCCCCGTACACGCCGAACTGCGCGCGGCTCTGGATCATCTGCGGGATGCCCAGGCGCGGGCCCTGGGCCGAGTGCGAGGCCATGAAGATCGCGCCGATCATCGAGCCCAGCAAGATCGACAGCACGCTCCAGAACAGGTTGAGCCCCAGGCTGATCGGCAGCACACCCGCCGCTACCGTGGTGATGTTGGCATTGGCGCCGAACCAGACGAAGAACAGCGAGCGCGGTTCGCCGTAGCGTTCGTTTTCGGGGATGTAGTCGATGCTTCTGTTTTCAACTTTCATGCCGGTGGTCTCCAATCAGCGTTCAGCGACGAGGCGGCTTTCGAGGCGTGCGATGGCCTCGACGAACGCTTCGGGTTGGAAGGCGAGGTGGTCGGGCGCGGCGCTGGGCAGCGAAGTGGCGGGCTGGTTGTGCAAGCGCCGGAGCAACTGCTCGGTGCTGATGATGTCGAGCCCGTAGATCCAGTTGGAAAGAATGAACAGCGCGGAGTAGTGGGCGGCCTGGGTGGTCGCCGTGCAGGCGTCGGCCACCAGGGTCAGCTGGAAGTCGTGCTGGTAGGCGTCGAACAGGCTGGTCATGACGCAGACGTCGGTCAGCACCCCCATGACGATCAGGTGCTTGATGCCCCGGCGGTGCAGCATCTGCGTCAGCCGCGTGCCGTGGAAGGCGCTGTAGCGATGCTTGTCGATCACCTCATCGCCCGCCTGGGGCGCCAGCGCATCGAGAATGTCCACGGCGCCAGTGCCCGCGCAGTAGGTGGCCGGCTGGCCCTGGGCGTTCACGGGCTCGCCGTGCAGCAGGTCGCGACCGCGCGCGTCGTTGATGTGGCGGGTGTAGAACAGCGGGATTTCCAGGCTGCGGGCCGCGTCGACCAACGCGGCCGTGTTGTCGACGACGGGGCCGAAGCGTTCAAGGCTGAAGCCATCTTCCTTTTGCAGGTCGATGATGAGGAGTGCGGTTTCGTTGACCATCAGGTTTCTTCCAGGTGCAGCGGCCCTGCCAGCGCCAGGCGGGCGCAGCGAGGGCTGTGCAAAAAGACAAGGCAACGACCGGCAAGCGGCCGCTGCCACACGCGAGACGAATGCTCGAGGGAGGAATTACCTGACTATCTGCCAGAAACCATTCTGCTTGGCGGCGACGCAGGCGCGCAGCCGTTTGAGTTCGATCTGGGCGGGGGCGGTGGCACGGCGCAGATAGCCTTTCATGGCGCACGCCGCCGCATCGCGCTGGGGCGATGGGTAGGCGTGGGGGGAGCCAGGAAGGTGAATGGACATGCGCGCATGCTCGTGGGGTTTTGCCATGCAGCAGCAATAACCAGGCCAACCAAGTTACTCAACCTCTAAAAGCTGGGAGCAACTGTCTTGCTCAACTTCCAAAAGTCGACGCTATTCCTGTGGGAGCGGGCTTGTCCCGCGAACACCGGCGTAGCCGGTGCCAACCACCGCGCTGCCTTTTTCGCGGGACAAGCCCGCTCCCACAGGAATAGCATCTGTTACCAATGGTATGCGGCATACCATCAGACATCGATACGCAACGTAACGTGCGTAACACCAGAGACGTTGTACTATCCCGCGAGCGAACAAACAGACTCGACTTCAAGGAGACCGCAATGATCAACACCGGCGACCAGCTGCCCGACGTAACCCTCTATGAATACAGCGACGGCCAAGGCAGTTGCCCGCTGGGCCCGCAGGCGTTTGCACTGCGCGAGCGTTGTGCAGGTAAAAAGGTGGTGATCTTCGGCCTGCCCGGGGCATTCACCCCGACCTGCTCGGAGCACCATGTGCCGGGCTATCTGGCAACGGCGCAGGCGCTGTCGGGTGCCGGTGTCGATGAAATCATCTGCGTGGCGGTGAACGATGCCTTCGTCATGCACGCCTGGGGCAAGACCTTCGCCGAGCAAGGTGCGCTCAGCATGATATCGGACGGTAACGCCGAACTGACCGACGCCCTGGGGCTGGCCCAGGACGCCTCGGCCCGCGGCATGGGCAAACGCTCCCAACGTTACGCCCTGTTCGCCGACGACCTGCTGGTCAAGCGCATCGTCGTGGATGCGCCCGGCAAGCTCGAAGTGAGCGACGCGCAAAGCATGCTGGCGTTCCTGCGTGAGAGCGGCGGCCCGCGCTAACCCCGTTTCACTCCGCAGGCAGGGCTTGGAGGTGGCGGTGCCTGCGGTTGTACAGCGAGGTGCGCAGCAGCAACAGCACGGCGCCCAGCACCGGCAGGCTGACCAGCAATAGCGCATAACGCAGCGACTGTTGGCCGTACCAGGGCTGCAGCAGGTCGCTGAGCACACCGGTCAGCAGCGGCCCCACGCCCACCCCGAGCAAGGTACTGACGATGGTCTGCAGGGCCATCGCGGTGCCGCGCCGTTGCGAGGCCACCAGTTGCGTGACCAGGTTGTACGAGGGCGCCACCCACCACACCGCGAAGAAGCTGTACAGCGCGCACCAGAGCATCGCCACCGGCACCGGCAGCGCCCCCAGGTGCATCAGCAGGTCGCTGGGCCACAACAGGTAAGTGGCCAGCGCCGACATCGCCGCCAGGTGTCCGAAGATCGGCAGCGACAGCTGCCAGTGGGCTGCCCTGCGCGCCAGACGGTCGCTCAACCAGCCGCTGAACAGCCCGCCGACCCCGGCGCAGGTGCCGCACACCACGCCCGCCAGCATCCCTGCCTCCTGCAACGACAGGCCGTGGGAGCGCACCAGGAAGCTGGTGTTCCACATCGCCACGGCATAGGAACCCAGCGTTGTCAGGCCGCCGGCCAGGATCAGCTGCCGATAGGGCACGAAGGCCCACAACTGGCGAGCCTCGGCGCCAAGGCCGAGGCGTGCTGCAGGGGCCGGGTGGGGTGCCAGGTCCCAGCGCCCGCGCGGCGGCTCGCGCACCAGCAGCGCCAGGATCGCGGCGAAGACCAATGCCGGCAGGCCCAGGGCGATGAAGCCGGTGCGCCAGCCGTACTGCTCGACCACCCAGGCGCCGATACTCAGGCCGATGATCGAGGAAAAGGTCGGCGCAGCCGTGAAGCAACTGATGGCGAACGAACGCCGTTGCGGCGGATAGAGGTCGGCGATCAGCGACAGCGACGCCGAGGTGGTCGGCGACTCGCTCACCGCCACCAGCATGCGCGCCAGGGCCAACACCAGGAAACTGCCGGCCAGCCCGCAAGCCATGGTCGCCAGGGCCCACAGCAGGCAGGCCACGGCCAGCACACGGGTGCGCGGCAGGCGGTCCACCAGCCTGCCGGCGGGCAGGCCGAGCACGGCGTAGACCACCGCGAAGGCCAGGCCCGAGATCAGCCCGAGCGCCGTATCGCCCACGCCGAACTCGGCCTTGATCGGCTCGATCATCACCGCCAGGATCTGCCGCCCGACGAAGTTGTCGGCGAACACCGCCGCCAGCAGCATCAGCAGGCCATGGCCGCGCCAGCCGACCGCTGCCGGCGGCAAGGTGGGCACGGCGCTGCTCACCGTGGCGCCCAGAGGTCCGGCAAGCCGGGGTCGCTGACCACGATCAGGCGCTTGAGCAGCACCTTGAGCGCCTGGGCATCGGCCTCGCCGAGCTTGGCGGTGAGTTCTTCTTCCACCACCTTGGCCAGGGCCACCTGTTGCAACGAGATTTCCCGCCCTTTGGCGGTGAGCACGAAGCGCAGGTGCGCGGCCTCGCCCTCGATGGCCACCAGGTCCTGCCGTTCAAGGAAACGCATGCCTGCCAGGGTCACCACGTGGCCGGTGTAATTGACGAAGGTGTTGATCTCTTGCAGGCTCAGGTTGTCGCGGATCGACAGCACCGCCAGCACGAAGAACGCCTGTTCGTCCAGCTGCTGGTTGCACAGCAGGTGGCGCAGCAGGTTGAGCACCTGGTAGTGGCCACGGCCAAGCAGGTAGCCGAGCAGGTCCTCGGTGTAGCTGCATTCCGGTGGCGGCGGGGTGGTGGCCAGGCGCAGCTCGCTGCGCGGCTTGCGCGTGGCCAGGGCGTACTGGCCGCTCTGGAACGCCAGCGGCGCGCGGTCGCTGTGGTCGAAGGCGAGCACTTCACCGACGAAGATCACATGGTCGCCACCTTCGTACTGGAACGCCGTGCGGCACTGGAAACGGGCCGTGCAGTCCTGCAGCAACGGCGCATCGCTGATGCCGTTGTCCAGGGCGATCTCGGCGAACTTGTCCTCGCCCTGGGTGGCGAAGCGCCCGGACAGCTTCTCCTGCTCGATCGACAGCACGTGCACGTTCCAGTGCTTGCCGCTGCTGAACGCCGGCAAGCTGCGCGCCTGCTTGGACAGGCTCCACAACACCAGCGGCGGGTTGAGCGACACCGAGTTGAAGCTGTTGGCGGTAATGCCGACCGGCGAGCCGTCTTCGGCTTGCGAGGTGATGATGGTGACGCCGGTGGTGAAGGTGCCGAGCGCCGCACGGAAGGCCTGGGGGTCGAAACCGATATGTTGTGTTGCCATGGCTGGCCTCATGGGTTGGATTGCCTGGCGCCAGTATTGGATGGCCCGCCTGCCCAGGCATCGTCTCAACGGACTAACGCTTTTGCTCGATTCTGGTCCGATCGGACGAGGCGCCGGCCCTGTTGCCATGGCTAGTGTGGGGCCTAGCGCCGCGAGCGCAGCCAACAGCCAGAGGAGACACGCATGCAACCCGCTCCGTCATCGATCCAGGCGCTCGGCGACCTGTTGTCACGCCAGCAGGGCGCCTTCAACAAGGCAGGTGCCGTTAGCGCAGAACGCCGCCGCCAGCGTCTCCAGCAGGTGATCGATCTGCTGGTGCGCCATCACGAAAGCCTGACCGAGGCCATCGACCAGGACTTTGGCGGCCGACCCGCCGGCTTTACCCTGATGAACGACATCCTCGGCGCGCTGGCCAGCCTCAAGCACGCCAGGGACCACCTGCAGGGGTGGATGGCGGATGAGCCGCGGCCGGTCTTCGCCCCTTACGACCAGTTGGGCGCCAAAGCCTGGATCCGTTACCAGCCCAAGGGTTCGGTCGGCATCATCGGCACCTGGAATGCACCGCTGTACACCCTGTTCAGCCCGCTGGCGTCGGCCCTGGCCGCCGGCAACCGGGCCATCCTCAAACCGTCCGAAGTGCTGCCGCGCACGGCCGCGCTGATCGCCGCGCTGTGCGCCGAGCACCTCGACCCGCTGGAGGTGGCGGTGGTCACCGGTGGTGCCGACCTGGCCGAAGCCTTCACCGCCCAGCCGTTCGATCACCTGGTGTTCACCGGCGGCACGGCCATCGGCCGCTCGGTGATGCGCAATGCCGCCAGCAACCTGGTGCCGGTGACCCTGGAGCTGGGCGGCAAATCACCGGTCGTGCTGTCGCGCAGCGCTGATCTGGACAAGGCAGCGTTCAGCATTGCCGTGGCCAAGGCCACCAATGGCGGGCAGATCTGCATCAACCCCGACCTGGTCTATGTGCCCCGGGCCTCGCTGGAAACCTTCCTCGATGCCTTGCGCTCGGCCTACTGCGCGCTCAACCCGACGGTCAGCGGCAACCCGGACGTGGTGGCGGTGGTCAACGCGCAGCACCTGGCGCGGGTCGAAGCCCTGGTGCAGGACGCAATGGAGCAGGGCGCCCGCATCGAGTCGCTGCCCGAGGCGAGCGAGGGCGAAGACCGGCGCCGGCCGCTGCGGGTGGTGATCGACCCGCCCGCGCACGCGCAGATCCTGCAGGACGAAATCTTCGGCCCCGCCGTGGTGGTGCTCACCTATGACGCCGTGGAGCAGGTCATCACGCAGATCAACGCGCGCCCACGACCGCTGGCGCTGTACTACTTCGGCGATGACAGCCAGGAGCAGCAACAGGTGCTCGACCACACCTTGTCGGGGGGCGTGACGCTCAATGAGGTGATGCTGCATGCTGCGCTGCACGATGCGCCGTTCGGGGGTGTCGGCGCCTCGGGCATGGGGCATTATCACGGGCGCGAGGGCTTCCTCGAATTCAGCCACCTGCGCACGGTGTGCCAGGCCCCAGCCCATGACCCGCGCCGCGAGTGGGGCCTGTTGCCGCCCTATGGCGAGCACTACCTCGCCGCCATGCTGGCCCAGGTCACCTCCGACTGATGAACCTCAAGAACAACAACGAACAGGACGCCAAGACCCTCATGCCGATCGATCCTCAAGCCACTTCATACGATGCCCCGGCCGCCTGGCCACGACGCAGCGTCCTCAAGGCCGGCGCGGTTGCCGTCGGCGCAGGCCTGCTGGGACGCTTCGCCACCGCCGCCGACAGCGGCCTGTCGGCGGCCGACTATCAAAACCTGGACGCCTGGGCCATGGCCGAGGCGGTGCGCGCCGGCAGCCTCAGTGGCGAGGAACTGCTGGCCGCGGCCTTGGCCCGCTGTGCTCTGGTCAACCCCAAGGTTGCAGCGGTGAACATGCTGCACGAGGACTATGCGCGGGCCTTGCTCGGCCGCCGCCGCAGCGCTGGCACCGGCGCCCAGGGCGCACTGGCCGGGGTGCCGATCCTGCTCAAGGACCTCAACACCTACCTGCAGGGCACGTCCACCAGCAACGGCTGCCGGCTGTTCCGCGATGCGCCGCCGGCCAGCTTCACCAGCACCCTGATCAGCCGCTATGAACAGGCCGGCGCCGTACCGTTCGGCAAGACCACCTGCCCGGAGTTCGGCCTGACCACCACCACCGAGTCGCTGCTCTGGGGCCAGACCCGCAACCCCTGGAACCTGGCCATGAGCGCCGGCGGCTCTTCGGGCGGCGCGGCAGCGGCGGTGGCGGCCGGCATCGTGCCGGTGGCGCATGCCACCGATGGCGGCGGTTCGATCCGTATCCCGGCGTCCTACTGCGGCCTGGTCGGGCTCAAGCCCAGCCGCTATCGCACCCCCAGCGGGCCGGCGCATTACGAGGGCTGGTTCGGTGCCAGCGTCGGCAACGTGGTGTCGCGCAGTGTGCGCGATACCGCGCTGTTCCTCGATGCAGGCCAGGGCCACGAGGCCGGCAGCGCCTACTGGAGCGCGCCGCTGGCGCGCCCGTACAGCGAAGAGCTGCGCCGCGACCCGGGCAAGCTGCGCATCGCCGTGGTGCGCCAGTCGCTGACCGGCGCGCCGCTGGATCCCGCCGTGGCCGCGACCCTGGAGCAGACCATCAAGCAGTTGGTCGGCCTGGGCCATGAGCTCGACGAGCTGCAACTGGCCATCGACCCGCGCGAGCTGTTCGGCGCCCACGGCACGGTGATCGGCACCGCCTTGCTCAACCTGGTGCACGAGCGCGAGCAGGCCCTTGGGCGCGCGGCCACGGCCCAGGACCTGGAGCAGATCACCCAGGTGGTGCTGGAGCGGGCCAAGGGCACCAACGGCGTCAGCATGTACCAGGCGCGGCAGAGCTTCGAGCGCATCGGCGCGACCATGGAGCGACCGTTCGAGCGTTTCGACGTGATCCTCTCGCCGGTCACCGCCAACCTCACCCCGGCGCTCGGCCAGCTCACCCTCGACCAGCACTGGGACACCTATGCCCAGCGGGCCATGGGCAGCGCCGGGTTCACCGTGCTGGCCAACGTCAGCGGCCAGCCGGCGATCTCCCTGCCGTTGGGTCAGAGCGACAACGGCCTGCCGGTGGGCATGCTGTTCACCGCCCGGCTCGGCGCCGAGGATGTGCTGTTGCGCCTGGCCAGCCAGCTGGAGCAGGCGCAGCCCTGGGCTGCGCGCCGCGCGGTGGTTTAGCAGGGCGGGCGCCTAGTCCGCTTTGACGATGAGTGTGTTTCGGCCAGCGCCGATCATGGGATGCACGCCGCCAACGGCCCCGCAACGGTGTTGGCGGTCTCTCCCTGACCTTAGCGGATGGCACAACAACAATGACGGCTCAAGATCAGTCTCAAACCCAGTACGACGTGATAGTGGTCGGTTCGGGGGCCGGTGCGATGACCTCGGCGGTGTTCCTTGCCGACCAGGGTTTCAGCGTGCTGGTACTGGAAAAAAGCGACAAGTTCGGCGGCACTTCGGCGATTTCCGGCGGCGGTATCTGGATCCCCAACAACCACTACTTCGCCCGCCAGGGCGGCAACGACAGCCCCGAGCAGGCCCAGCGCTACCTGACCGCCGCCGCCGGCGAGCACGTCGAGCCGGCCCGCCTGCAGGCCTACCTGGACCACGCGCCGAAGATGATCGAGGCGCTGACCCGCACCAGCCGAGTACGTTACGCGGTGGCGGCGAAATACCCCGACTATTACCCGCACCTGCCCGGCGCCCTGGCGGGTGGCCGTACCCTCGACCCCGAACTGTTCGACAGTAGCCTGCTCGGTGCCGAGCTGGACAACCTGCGCAAACCGTCTCCCTCGACCCTGCTCATGGGCCGCATCGCCTGGACTGCCCGTGATGCGCACAAGGCCATGGCCCGTGGTTTTGGCTGGCGGCTGCTGATCCTGCGCCTGATGCTGCGCTACAAGCTCGACTTCAAATGGCGCCGCAAGAGCCGCGTGGACCGTCGTGCGGCGCTGGGCAGTTCGCTGGTGTGCTCGCTGCGCCGCTCGCTGATGGACCGCAACGTGCCGCTGTGGCTGAACAGCGATTTTCGAGAATTGCTGGTCGAGCAGGGGCGGGTAGGCGGCGTGCGCATCTGCCGCGAAGGGCGTGAGCTGGAACTGCGCGCCCGCCATGGGGTGATCCTCGCCTCGGGTGGCTTCGAACAGAACCAGGCCCTGCGCGAACAGTACCTGCCGAAACCGACCCAGATGGCCTGGAGCGCCACGCCACCGGGCAACAACACCGGCGCGGCCCTGCAGGCCGGCCTGGCCCAGGGCGCGGCGACGGCGCTGATGGACTGGGCCTGGTGGGCGCCGACCATTGCCGTGCCGGGCGAAGAAAAGCCCCGTGGCATCTTTGCCGAGCGCGCCTTCCCCGGCGCCATCGTGGTCAATGGCCAGGGCCTGCGTTTCGTCAACGAAGCCGCGCCGTACCTGGAATTCGTCGATGCCATGCACCGCGACAACGCGCACAGTGGCGGGCGCTCGGTGCCGGCCTGGGTGATTTTCGACGGGCATTTCCGCTTCAACTATGCGATGGGCCCGTTGATGCCGGCCCAGGTCATGCCCGACAGCCGCCTGCGCGAAGCCTGGCGCGACACCCTGTACTGGAAGGCCGAGACCCTTGAAGGGTTGGCGACGAAGATCGGCGTCGACCCGCAGGGCCTGGCCAGTACCGTGGCCAAGGTCAACGAGTACGCCCGCACTGGCGTCGACAAGGACTTCGGACGAGGCGGCAATGTCTTCGACCGCTACTACGGCGACAGCAACATCAAGCCCAACCCGTGCCTGGCACCGCTGCGCAAGGGCCCGTACTACGCCATGCGCCTGGACGCCGGCGACATCGGCACCAAGGGCGGCCTGCTGACCAACGCCCAGGCCCAGGTGCTGCGCGAGGACGGCTCGGCCATCGCCGGTCTGTACGCCATCGGCAACTGCTCCGCCTCGGTGATGGGCACCAGCTACCCCGGCGCGGGCGGCACCCTGGGTCCGGCGATGACCTTTGCCTACATTGCCGCCAACCACCTCGCCGCCCAGCGCCAGGAGGCCCGATGAACACCCCTGTCACGCCCATCCTCGCGCCCCTGCGGGTAGACGACGCCGATGCCGTGCAATGGCAGGATCACTGCGATGTGCTGGTCATCGGCTGGGGCGCCGCCGGTGCCTGCGCCGCCCTGCAGGCCCGCGCCGACGGTGCCGATGTGCTGATCGCCGATCGCTTTACCGGAGGCGGCGCCAGCGCCAAGAGCGGCGGGGTGGTGTACGCCGGCGGCGGCACCCGGCAGCAGCGCGCGGCCGGCTTCGACGATACCCCCGAAGCCATGTTCGATTACCTCAGGCACGAAACCCATGGCGTGGTCAGCGACGAGACGCTGCGGCGCTTCTGCAACGACAGCGTCGCCAACCTGCAGTGGCTGGAAAGCCACGGCGCGCCCTACGCCCACCAGATGCCAGCCGGTGGCAAGACGTCCTATCCACCGGATGGCGCCTTCCTTTATTACTCAGGCAATGAGCTGGTGCCCGCGTATGCCGGTGAGCAGGCCCCGGCGCCACGTGGCCACCGCACGGTCGGCAAGGGCCAGTGCGGCGCGGTGCTGTACAGCCACCTGCAGGCGGCCTGCTTGCGCGCCGGCGTGCGGCCGCTGCTGCAGGCGGCAGCCAGGCGCCTGGTCATGGACGGAGACGGGCGCGTGCTCGGCGCCGAACTGTGGCGCTTGCCGGTCGGCAGCAAGGTCGCCCGCGCGCATGCACGGCTGGCGGCACGCGCCGAACGCCTGCAGAACTTCGCCCCCGGCTATTGCGACCGCCTGCGCCTGCGCGTGAGCGCGCTGGAACAGGCGCACGCCAGGCCATGCCTGGTGCGGGCGAACAACGGCGTGGTGCTCAGCACCGGTGGGTTCATCTTCAACCGCGAGCTGATCAAGGACCATGCCCCGGCGTTCCGGCGCAATTTCAAGGTCGGCGCCACCGGCTGCGATGGCAGCGGCTTGCGCCTGGGTCTGAGCGTGGGTGCGGCGAGCGACCGGTTGGCGCGGGTCTCGGCCTGGCGCTTCATCAACCCACCGTACAGCTGGCACCGGGGCATCGTGGTCAACCGTGACGGCGCACGCTTCTGCAACGAAGAGGTGTACGGCGCCACCCTGGGCCAACCGTTGATGGAAGAGCAGGGCGGCAAGGCCTGGCTCGTGCTCGATGCACCGCTGCGCAAGAAAGCCCTGCGCGAGGCGCTGTTTGGCGGCTACTGGTGGTTCCAGGCGCTGCCGGCTCTGGTGTTGATGCTGTTTGGCGCGCGCAAGGGCGGGCACCTTGGGCAGCTTGCCCAGGCCACTGGCATGCAGGCCGAAACCCTGCGTCAGGCGGTACTGGCGAACAACGCTGCGGCCAGCGGGCAGGCGCCGGAGCCGTTCGGCAAATCGGTGGATGGCCGCCAGGTGCTGGAGCAGGGGCCTTTCTATGCCTGTGACATTTCCGTGGGCAACCCGATCTTCCCGTTGGGTGCGTTGACCCTGGGGGGCGTGCGCGTGGATGAACGCACGGGCGCGGTACTGACGGCCAACGGCCAGCCCATTGCCGGGCTGTACGCCGCAGGTCGCACGGCGGTGGGTATTCCTTCACATCTGTATATCAGCGGCCTGTCCCTGGCTGACTGCGTGTTCTCCGGGCGTCGCGCCGGGGCCGCGGTGGCGCAGGGTGCAGGCGTGGCGGTGGAATGCGAGGTGGCGTCATGAGTGAAGCTAATGGACGTGTCCAGGGTAAGGTCGCCCTGGTCACCGGCGGGGCCAGGGGCATCGGCGCGGCGAGTGCGCGGTTGCTGGTGGCGCAAGGGGCGCAGGTGCTGATCAGCGATATCGACACCCAGGCCGGGGAGGCGCTGGCCCAGGCGCTGGGCGCTGCCGCCCGGTTCATCCGCCACGACGCCTCTAGCGAGGCCGATTGGCAACGGGTGATGGACAGCCTCGGCGAGCGTCATGGCCGGCTGGACATCCTGCTCAACAATGCCGGGATGCTGCAGACCGGCTCGATCGAAGACACCGAGTTGCAGGACTGGGAGCGGATCATGCGGGTCAATGCCGCCAGTGTGTTCCTCGGTTGCCGCGCCGGTATCGCCCTGATGAAGGGCCACGGCGGGTCGATCATCAACGTCTCCTCGGTGGCTGCGCTGGCCGGGCGAGACGATTACCTGGCGTACAGCGCCTCGAAAGGCGCGGTGGCGGCGCTGACCCGCTCGGTGGCGGCGTTCTGCAGGCGCCGCAAGTACCGTATCCGCTGCAACTCGCTGCACCCGGACGGGGTGCTGACCGACATGACCCGCGGCGGTTTCCCCGCAGGTCTGGACCCGTCGCGGCTGACCATCGACAGCGACCCGATGAACCGCATGTGCCTGCCGGAGGATGTGGCGGGCAGTGTGTTGTACCTGGCCAGTGACGAGTCGCGGGCGGTGAATGGGGTGGAATTGCGCATCGACAGTGGGCAGTTGGTGATGTCGATCTAGCCCTTCTGGCCCCATCGCCGGCAAGCCGGCTCCCACAGGTACAGCACAGTATTCAAGGTCTGTGCTTGACCAGTGGGAGCCACTGCCTTGCTCAACCTGCAAAAGCTGATGCGATTCCTGTGGGAGC
>NZ_AKJC01000172.1 GCF_000282535.1 Pseudomonas sp. GM84
AGGCTGACAACCATGGCCTATCAGGCATAGGTACGTTGCAACAAATGTAGGAGCGAGCTTGCTCGCGATGCGCCGCGCGGGCGGCGCTCGATCTCAAAATCGACGAACATCTCAAGACAAGCGCTCCAACAACATGCGCCCACCCCAAATCAGATATACGGTGCCTCATAGGCATTCAACTGCTCGATGAAGCGCCAATGGCTCTTCTTGTCGAACCCCATCAAACGCTTCAACCGCACATCCCAGCGCATGTGATGGTGGGCAATCCACGGCAACGCAAACAGGTGTGCCCCACGCCACGGCAGGAACGGGTTACGCCGCAAGCTGGCATAGATCTCCACCCGGTGGCTGGCCTTGTGGCTGGCGCAGCGGGCATGGAAACCCGAGGTATCGGCGACCACCAACGTATTGGCCGGCACGGCAAAGCGCCGGGGCGGTGGCAGGCCGAGGGCGGCGAGCTCTGGCTCGTCGATGCGCAACGAACCTTCCCGGTGCATCTGCTCGGGCGAACGGGCGGCATCCAGGCTTTGCCGGTACTCCCAGGCCAGGCGCTCCGGGGTCAGGCGATGCGAGCCGGGCACATAGCTGAACGGCCCCTGGTCTTCCTCCACATCATCCAGGAACAACCACGCCTTGGCCGTCGGGTGGAAGGTGTCGGCGTGCAGCCGGGTTTGCGGATCCTGGTCGGCGCTGGCCGCATCGATCACGATCGACTGCAATTGATAGGTGATGCCACCGGTATTGGATGACGCATAGGCAATCAGGTCGCGTACGCCGCGGTCCGCCACGAACGCCGCACTCGCAGGATTTCGCGCCAGCACGTCCTGGTCGAGGCTGACGCGTCGGGTCACGGCGCGGCCCTGGCGCATTTCCCAGCCGGTGCTGCGCAACTCGCCCAACTCTGCGCGCAGGGCGGCGAACTGCTCGACGGGAAGGGCGTTCTCACGAATGAAAAATCCGTTCTGCTCGAAGTGCTCGCGTTCGCCGGCATCCAGCCGCTTGGCCAGCGCCTGGCGGCGCCAGGTCGCCATGGCCATGGCCAGTTGGCGGCGTTGCACGTGCAGGCCCAGGGCGTTGAGGCGGGCGCTGCCCAGTACGGGGTTGTTCTCGAACGATTTCGCGTGGGTGGCCAGTTGCAAGCAATGCCAAGGGAGTGCCGCGTAGCGGCCGATGTCCTGGATCGAAACAGGCATGGTTCAGTCCTTTGCTGGGACCAACGCTCGGCCGCAGCCGAGCATGGTCCGGGTGTAGTTGAGCAACGGTGCCACTCGCGGGTATTCGGCCAGCCGCGCAGGGCGCGGCATGGCCAGGCAGGCGAGGGCGTGCCAGGCATCGCAGGGCAGGGCTTGCTGGACGTCGGCATAGCGCGCATAGCGCAGCAGGGCGCCGGCTACCAACTGGTCCAGGGTCAGGCGCCGGGTTCGGCGCGGCAATGGCTGGTGGTCGCGGGTCAAACCCCAGCCGGCATAGAACGGTGTGCCGTAGGTCACCACTGGCAGGCCGCGCAGCAGTGCCTCGAAACCGGCAGTGGAGCTCAAGGTGTGCAGCTCATCGACCTGGCCGTACAGCTCGGCGATGTCCGCCCCGGCCACTACCTGGTCGGCCAGGCCGACCAGCTGTTCGCTGGCTATCTGCCCCTGACGCTTGCCCGCTTCCACGTCCGGGTGCGGTTTGTACAGCACCCAGGCCTGGGGCAGCGCCGCGCGCACCTGCTGCAGCAGGCGCAGGTTGCAGCCGGCACCGCCACCGCTGCACAGCGCCGAGGCATCGTCCTCGACCTGCCCGACCACCAGTACCCGGCGCTGGCCAGGTTGGCCGCGCAAGGCCGGCAAGGGCCCTTGGCGCAGGTTGAATTTGCTGGTGCCGCTGGCAACGATGCGCTCACGCAGCCGCGCCGCATCGGCCAGGCAGGCCGGGTCGAACTCGCCGTGCTGCAGCAGCTGTTCCAGGTCGCTGGTCGAAGCCGCGTCGTAATGGATACCGCCACGGTCGAGCACCAGTGACAACGCCGGGCTGTTGTTCACCCCCAGGCCGGTGGAGCGCAGGAAGCCATCTTCCACACGCCATACCGGCACCCCGGCGGCCTTGGCGCGTGCGGCCATGTCTGCCGGCTCACGCGCGGCCCACAGCAGCAGCCGGCCTTGTTCGGCAGCCACTTGTGATACCAGTTCAGGGCTGTCCACGGCAAAGCGCAGCTGCCCCCAACGGCTGGCGAAGAAACGCCGAATGTTGTGCTGCTTGTGGCGCTTCACGCCCAACACCGTGGTATGCCCGGCAAACTCTGCATCGCGGGCCTTTTTACGCGCCAGTTGCCGGGCTACGGTGAGGGCGTCGGTGAGTGCGCCGGTCAGCGGGTCGACATACCGGCAATAGCGGATGTACGCCGCGGCCACCAGCTGCACCAGGTCAGGCCGGGCCTGGCGCCGGGGGATGGCCATGCGGTCATCGGTCAGGCCCCAGCCGGCATAGAACGGCAGGCCGAAACAGGTCACCGGTACGCCCTGGATCAACGCTTCGAGCCCAGCCTGGCTGGTGCCGATGTACACCCGCCGTGCGCGCCTGGCCAATGAAGCCCAGGCCACGGGCCGCGCTTCGAGCGTTACACCACGGGCCTTCGCCGCTGCCAGCAGGCAGCTGGGCTTCTGCCCCCCCAGGCAGTCGGGGTGGATGCGCACACGCACATCGGCATCGGGGTTTTCCGCCAGGGCGGTGTCGAGCATGCGCACGTAGTCCGCCTCGCACAGGCCGCCGCCGGGGATCGAATAGTCACCGGCCGTCTGGTCCACCACCAGCACCAGTGGGCGTTCTCGGCCCAGCGGGTCGTCGGCGGGCAGGTCAGGGGCATTGTTGTACTTGCCGATGCCGCTGCTGCGCATCAGCGCGATCAGCTCGCGGGCGCAGGCCAGTTCAGGGGCGGTCAGCGCTTCGGGCTGCTGCAGGATGTTCTCCAGCAACGACGGTCGGTCGGCCAGGTAGTGGATGCCAATGGGGTCGACCACCATCGACATGGGCGTGTCGCCCTCGATACCCAAGGACGAAGAGCGCAGGAATCCGTCTTCCAGCGCGATATAGGGCAGGCCCCAGCGCTGGCACAAAACGCGGGCATGGGCCGACGACTGCTTGTAGCCGATACCGGCGATGGCCTTGAGCCCCTTGGGCTTGCCCGAACCCCGGCGCCACAGCCAGAACGGCGGGCCTTCCGGGCCGA
The DNA here is from genome assembly GCF_000282535.1 of Pseudomonas sp. GM84. Classification (GTDB taxonomy): domain Bacteria; phylum Pseudomonadota; class Gammaproteobacteria; order Pseudomonadales; family Pseudomonadaceae; genus Aquipseudomonas. Next base: position 3,209 of record NZ_AKJC01000172.1, read on the forward strand.
GGAACTGCGGCAGGTGCAGCACCTTCCAGGCCACCCACTGGGACATGACGCCGATCCAGCCCGGCCCCTCTACCAGCGCTTTGGGGGAACTCATGGCAACGACCTCCACATGCCGCGCACGGGTGGGAATGGCACCCAGCGCTTGCGCCGCAGGGTGAATCCGTTGTGCAGGTAAAGGCGTCGGGCGCGCGGGTTGTTCAGCGGCACCTCCAGCACTATACGGGTAAAGCCCTGGCCAGCGGCATGCGCGCAACAGGCTTGTACCAGCGCTGAACCGATGCCCTGGTTGCGCGCGCTGCGGTCTACCCGCAAGCCGTACAACAAAAAACCGTAGCGCCACTCGCGCAGCTCGCTCAGGCAAAAGCCGACGAACCGCACGGCGCCATTGAAGAGCCCGAATTCACGCACGAATGGCCGCCAGTGCAGCCCGAACGGCCCACGTCGGTGATGCTTGAACGCGGCGAAGCCCACCGCCCGTTCGCCGTCGAATGCCAGCAGCACGCGGTCCCAGTGGATGCCTGCGCCCAGCAGGCGCAAGCGGCAGGTGCTGTCGCCAAGCAGAAATGCCAGCGAACCGCGCCCCTGGCTGAGCAGGTGCGCCAGTGCAGGGTCTGCGGCACGCTCGGGTGCCAGCTCCGATCCCAGGACGATATGCACGTTGTCAGGCGACCCCGGCAGCCGCCGTGCGTACCCGCGCGACGGCGACTGGCGCATGGGCCTGTGCCAGCAGCGCGCTGGACAGTGCCTCGACACGGATCGGACACGCGTTGCTGCCCGGCTGGCGGCGGTTGGACCACAGCAGGTAATCGGTATCACCGTCGGGCGCGCCGATGGCCTGGTACACCTCGGGCAGAATCGGCACATGGTCGCCGAAGAAGCACAGCAGGGCCTCGTTGGGGTTCGCCAGCAGCGTTTCGCGCAGCATGCCGAGCATGCGGTCGGCATTGCCGATGTGCCGCAGGTAAGGCGCCAGGTCTTTCATGCCCGGTTGCAGCGGGCGGTCGAACCACGTGGGCAGTTCATGTGCATCGACGGTTTCAAGGTGCAGCGGGCCGTGGTTTTCCATGGTCACCGCGTGGATGAACAGCGGCTGTTTGCGCCCGGGTGCCTGCAACAGCGCGCGGATTTTTTCGGCGACGGCGCAGTCGCCAATGAACGGGCCGGCTTTTTCCGAGGCATTGAAGGCGCGCACATCGATGAATTCGTCGAAGCCCAGCGCTGGCAGCACCTTGTCACGGCCGTAGAAGCTGCCGTCGTAGGGGTGGATGCAGACGGTGCGATAGCCCATGGCCTTGAGGCGCGAAGCGATGCTGGGCAGGCCCTGGCGGGCGAGCACGCGGTAAGGGTTGAAGCGGTGCACGCCCAGGCGTTCGGACGGGATGCCGGTAAGGTAGGCAAACTCGGTGCGCACGGTATTGGCGCCCCAGGCGGCGACCTGCAGTTTGCCGTGGGCCAGGGATTCGCGGGCCAGCAGGTCGAACTGTCCGAGCACCTCGGGGCGCACGCCTGGCCACAGGTCGCGGACGTCGAAGAAGGATTCGCTCTGGATCGAGATCAGGTCGGGTAGTGGGGTTGCCTGTGCCGGCCCTTTCGCGGGGCAAGCCCGCTCCCACAGGTGATTCTCCAGTATCGAGTCCGGAGTAGTCCCTGTGGGAGACCGCTCCCACAGCTGATTCTCCAGTATCGAGTCCGGGGTAGCCCCTGTGGGAGCGGGCTTGTCCCGCGAAGAGGCCGGCACAGGCATTGCGGCAAACGGCGACCCCAACCCGGCCCGATCCACCTTGGCCCGTGCCGCCCAGAAGTACCGCCACAGGCTGGCGGCCAAGCCCCATCTCAGCACGTCCTCCTCGGCATTGAAGCTTGGCTTCACCAGCCGATGACCCAGGCGCAGCAACCCCAGCCCCAACACCAACGGCAGCACCGCTTCGATCCGCGCCTTGGGCACTTCAAAGCTCAACCCGGCCCACAGGTAAACGACAAACCCGACCGCCAGCACCGCCGCCTTGGCAAACCCGAAAAACGGCAGGTACAAGCGCGGAAACTTCACCGCATCGCTGAAGTACTCGAAGTCTGCACACACGAACGGTTCGCGCAGCGAGTGGTACTTCGAATTGCTCACCAGCACGATCAGCAGCCACAGCAGCAGCACATTCACGCCACTGAACAATGGCCGCGCCGTCAGCCCGTACAGCAGGCCGAAACCCATGCACCACAACCCCATGTGCAGCAGCCAGCTACTGGCCGGCCGCCGCAGGGGCGGGCGTGGCATCAGCAGGCGTTCGACCAGCACGGTCAGGCCCAGGCCGGCCAGGGCAACCGGCAGCCAGGAAACATCAATCACTGTATTTCAACCCACGCAGAATCATCGAGGAAAGCCACTGCGGGATCAGCCCCAGCAGCCAGGTGCCCAGGTTGAGCGGGAAGGGGAAGCTGATACGCGCCTGGTTCGCCGCCAGCCCGCGCTTGATGCGTTTGGCTGCCTTTTCCGCCGTCCACAGGAACGGCTTCGGCCCGGGCATCTCGAAGCACATCTTCGACTCCACATAGCCTGGCACGATCACGTTGACCTTGACCCCTTCCGGCGCCAGCCAGTCGCGGATCGCCTCGCCATACACGCGGATCGCCGCCTTGCTGGCGCTGTAGGTCGGGGTCACCGGCAGACCACGCCAGCCGGCCAGCGAACTGAACAGCGCGATCTGCCCATGGCCGCGGGCGCGCATCACCGGCAAGGCCGCTTCCACGGTGGCCAGCGCCGCCATCACGTTCACCTCCAGCAAGGCACGGCTCTCGTCCCAGCACTCCGCCTCGCCGTTGGCACCCACCGCCGTGTTCAACCCAGCGCCGACCAGCACCAGGTCGGGCTGATGCGCTTCGCTGACGCGCCGCACCATCGCCCGCAGGGCATCCAGGTCACGCACGTCGAGGGCTTCCAGCAGCACCGTGGCGCCCAGCGCTCGGCATTGCGCGGCCATTTCGTCCAGGCGGTCCTGGCGCCGGCCCTGCAGGATCAACGTCACGCCCGGCGCGGCATAGGCAGGCGCCAGCGCGCCACCGATACCGCCGGTGGCGCCGGTAATAAGGATGCAGCGGGGCGAAGCTGTGTGGCTCATAGGTAGTTTTCGATTCTTGAAGTTCTGGCCATCAACACTTCCAGGCAATTGGCCACGGCCATGTCGATGCCGCAGCCGGTGTAGAACCCGCCGTTGATCTGGGTGGTGTGGATGACCGTGTTGCGAAAGCGTTGGAACAACGTGTTATCGGGTGCCTCGGGCTGCTGCCAGAAGCTGTCCAGGCCGTCCTGGTGGGTCAGGCCGGGCATGGCGTAGATCGGCTCGGCCAGGGTGCAGGTCGGGCGATGGTGAAGAATCGCCGACGCCCCGGCGGTGCTGTTGACGGTGATCATCCCGGTGATGTGCGAGAGCAGCGTGGGCATGTGACCGCTTTCCAGGAAGTCGACACGGTCGGCCACGTCGTACTTGGCCGCCAGCCGGGCGGTGACCTTGCGGTAGTTGATCAGTCCCGGTGTCAGCGGGTGGTTCTTGACCAGCAGGCGGGCATCGAACGGCGCGTTGAGCGAGAACGAGTCGATCACGTGCTCGATCACCTGCTCCATGTTCTGGAAGCGCGAGTGATCGCGGATCTGCGCGTCGCTGTCCAGTTGCAACGGCAGCAGGAAGGTCGGGTGGCGCTCGCGGGCCACCTCGGCCACCAGCGCATCGTCATGCACCCGCGCCCGCAGCAGGCGCAGGCCCTGGCGGATGAAGCCGGCATACTCGACGGCCGCATTGAACGGCGCATGGGTGCGATAGCGCGGGTAGCACAGCGCGTTCAGCGCGCCGCCGGCGTGGTACAGCACATCGTGGGTGGCGCGTGCGGCGAACGACAGCTTGAAGGCATTGCCGTTCTGGTAACGCGGGATGTGCTTGCCCACCTCGCGGTACCACTGCGGGTCGCGCGGCAGGCGTGAATGGTTGTTTACCCCGTCGCGCTCCAGTGTGACCCAGTACGGCCGGAAGTAACCCTCCTCGAACACATGCACGCGCACGCCATGGCGGCGTGCCAGCGCCACTGCCCCTCGATGTACCGGGCGACAGTCGCCGAACAGCACCAGGTCAGTGATGTCCAGGCGGCGGAACACCTCGGCGAACCATGGCTCGCTGTCTTCGGCGCGGCACGGGCAGTTCAGGGACGGGCCGCTGGCGCCATACAGCGCGTCGCCGACACTGAAACGCACGCTGTGCACACGCTGGCCGATGCCGCGCAGGGCGTTGGCCAGGCGTGCGAAGAAAGGCGAACTGACGCCTTGCAGGAGCAGGAAGTTGTGAGTCGGGATGCGCAGCAGCGGACCACGAGCAGACGCTGACGTCAGCCGACTGGGCGCTTCATGCCCAACCAACTGCTCAAGCGTCGTTTCAAGTCCTGCCATCGAGAGGGAGCTCCTTGCTGCGGTAGTTGCTGCGGTGATTGCTTCGGTAGTGCATGCCAATGCTGTAGTTCGTAAAGCGTCTGTTCTGCGGTGGTGAAGCGGTTGGTGATGCGGCTGACGTAGGTGGGGTAGAGCAGCAGCGTTCCGGCCACCAACTCATCCAGGCTCAACTGCCGAGAGCGCCGAGCTTGAACAGGTACCTGCAGGTCCATGTCCCGGGTTAGCCCCCAGCCGGCGTAGAACGGCTGGCCCCAGGTGGTCACCGGAACGCCGCGCAGCAAGGCCTCGAAACCCGACTGCGAGGTCAGCACATGCACCTCGTCGACCACTTCAAGCAGCTGTTGCAGCGGTGTGTCGCCGATCACTTCGTCACACCAGTGCACCGTCTGCGCCTCGTCATCACCCCGAGCGCGGGTGCCGGCGAGTACTTCCGGGTGCGGTTTGTACAGCAACCATGCACCCGGGTTGTGCTCACGCACGGCGCGCAGCAGTTGCAGGTTGCTGCGCACTTTGTTGCCGCCGAAGCGGATAGAGGCATCGCCCTCGACCTGGCCGGTGACCAGGATCACCCGTTCGGCTGTGTCCGGGCGCTGCCAGCTGGCGCCGGGCAGGTTGTACTTGGTCAGACCGGCACGGCAGATGGCCTGGCGCAAAGCGCCAGCGCGGGCCAGCAGCTCGGTGTCGAAGGGTTCGCTGGCGAGAATGCGCTCCAACCGCGACGGGCGAGTGGCGTCGTAGTAGATACCCAGGTCATCGACCACCCACGACAACGGCCGCGTCTTGCCGGCGCCCAGGCCGACCGAACGCAGGAAACCGTCTTCGACGCGGTTGATCGGGTGAGGGTGGTCGTGGAGGTGGTCGTCACTCTTGCAGCCCCACGACACCACGGGCAGGTCGCGGGTCAGCGGTTGCTCGGCCTTGACGAAACGGATGGCCGCGCCGTTGAAGAAAAGGTCGACCAGCGGTTCTTTCCAGCGGCTGAAGCCGAGCATCTGCACCGTATCGGGCAGCACGCTGCGGTGACGACGCTGCAGGCCCAGCCAGTTGATCAGCACTTCAGGCGTGCAGGGGGTGCCGCGCTCGGGGCACACATAACGCGGGTAGGCCACCAGGCTTGCGTGAATCAGTTGCGCCAGCGGCACCGGATGGCGCCGCGGCGGAGCTGGCAGACGGTCATCGGTCAGCCCCCAGCCGGCATAGAACGGCATGCCCCAGGTGTGCACCGGCACCCCCCACATCAAGGCATCGAAGCCAAGCTGCGAAGTCATCACGTACACCGCGCGCATGCGCGGCAGCAGTTCGGCCGGGTGCACGTTGCGCGCCAGCACCTGGACACGTGGGTGGTCGGCCAGCGCCGCCAGGTCGAAATGCCCGGCCTTGTGCCCGGCGACTACGTCCGGGTGCACCTTGAGCAGCACGGTGCTGTGGGGGTAGCGTGCCAGTGCCGCGTCGAGCATGGCCTTGAAGTCATCCGCCCCGGCGCCTTGCAAGGAGGCGTCGGCACAGGTCTGGTCCGCCACCAGCACGCAGTCATCCGGCAGTGCCGGGTGCTCGATGCGCGCGTCGTTGTACTTCGACACCCGCTGCTGCTGCCACAAGCTGCGCAGCGCCAGGGCACGTTCGCTTTGTTCGGCGCTGAGCGACGTGGCGATCAGTTGCTCGAGTCGCGAAGGCTGGCTGGCGTCGTAGTAAACGCCCACCTCGTCGACGATCAGCGACAGCGGCGGCTCATCGGCGCCCAGGCCCACCGAGCGGACGAAACCGTCCTCCAGTGTCAGTACCGGCTTGCGTGCTTTGCGCGCCTCGGCCATGGCCTTGAGCGCGCTGGGTTTGCGGCCCCAGGCCATTAACCAATCTGCAGCCGGCACGTCGCGCACGGCACCGTTTAGCAGCGCGTAGTCGGGCAACAGGGCGGGCAAGGTACTGATGCGCTGGGCGCCCTTGGAAAGGACCAGCAAGCGAGGGCGAGATAACGCGTCATCCATAAACGAGCAGGGGGGTTCCATACCAAAATACTGAGGAAAGGCGAAGGATCCCACAAACAGGATCCAAAATCAGGACGTGGAATCTTAATACAAATTCACATTTGACGAAGGGCTTTAAGAGGAAATTCTTATAAAGAAATTAGACATTCCGCGGAAATCCCCGTGAATGGGCATCAAAATGCCATCAACTGCAATTTTCCACGATTTTGTGATCTATCACCGAATTGCGTGCGGTTGTTGAAATCCATCCGAACTTTTGCGCTAGGACTAATCTCGTAATCAGGGTTCGTCACTCGATTCCTGTCATGGAGACTTCCCGCATGCGAACACGCAAATTGCTGCGTCACACCTGCATTCTCGCCCTGATGGGCGCTCCTCTGGCGGCACATGCCGCGCCCAATACCGATCCACTTTTCGTTATAGGCTTGATAGGTGCTTACGATGAGTTCACCTTCCACGGCGGCAGGCAATCGCAAAGCGAATACGTAGGGGAGGGCGGTGTATTCGCGAACTACGGGAACAAGATGACAGCCGAGTCCGGGCTCATTTACCAGCTCGGGGGCGAAGGCAAATACGCCGAGCAGGACAACTACAAGTTCAAGGACGCCCGGCTGGGGCTCGACCTGGGCTGGCGTGTGGCGCTGGATGCCCGCAACTTCGCCGACGTGATCGTGGGCGCGGGGTACGCCTGGCAGCGCTTCGAGCTGGTGTCCCACAGGCGTGACACCGACCTGACTTACAAATCACCGTTTGCCAAGGCCGCACTGGGCTACAACCACCAGTTCGACACGGCGACCCTGCGGCTCGAGGGTGGTGTGCGCTACTCCTTCGGTGGCGAGGCGAAGCTCGATGTGGACGGTTTTGACGATGAAACCAGCGACACCAAGGACCGCGCCAACCCCTATGCGGAGATCACCTTGCTGATGAACCAGCAGGGCGACTTTCCCATTCAGGCGGGGCTGTACTACATCAGGACCAAGTACGAGCTCGACGATGAGTCGCTGGCCGCTGACAACACCGAACTCAAGCGTGATGAGTATGGGGTGAAGCTGGGGATGGCGTTCTGAGGTTGAGTGCGTGAAGTTCGCGGGGCTCGCCTTGGATTTTGTGGGTTTTTTGAGATCGAGCGCCGCCCGCGCGGCGCATCGCGAGCAAGCTCGCTCCTACATTTGTTGCAACGTACCTATGTCTGATAGGTCATGGTTGCCTGCCTCGTGGGTACGACACGATTTTTC
>NZ_AKJC01000173.1 GCF_000282535.1 Pseudomonas sp. GM84
GGCTACCGCCTGTACCAGCCGCAGGACCTGCACAGCCTGGCGTTCATCAAGCGCTCCCGCGACCTGGGCTTTTCCCTGGAGGAAGTGGGCAAGCTGCTGACCCTGTGGCAGGACCGCCAGCGCGCCAGTGCCGACGTCAAGGCGCTGGCCGTGCAGCACATCGATGAGCTGAACCGGCGCATCGAGGAGTTGGTCAGCTTGCGCGATACCTTGAGCGAACTGGCCGCCCACTGCCAGGGCAACGACCGGCCCGACTGCCCGATTCTCAAGGACCTGGCCAACGGCGGCGAGTGCTGCCATTGACCTGCCTGGCCAGGCGGTCAAGTAATTGGTATGCCATATTAGCCTGAACCCGACCGAATAGTCGCCAAATGCGGCTTCGCCCAATAAATACGGGCATTTGCGCTCAAAAAATCCCGGACGCTGCCGATGCCCTGAGCATCGCGTGTCGATAAAAACAATCTCCGGGAGCGTCGATGAACATCAAACAGAAACTGACCTGGGCATTCGCGGTCATCGCCGCCTTGCCCATCGTCCTCGTGGCCACCCTGGTGGTCATCAACCTGCGCGGCGAAGCCCGCGATGGATTCCTCGACAGCAGCAGCCGCGAGATCCGCCAGGTCAGCAATGCCATGAACCTGTTCTTCCAGGGCATCACCCAGAACGTCGACTACCTGGCCAGCCTGCCAGAGGTCACCGGCGCGGGCGCCGACATCAAGAAGCACATCAGTGCCGATGCCGCGCAAATCGCCCCCGGTGAACACGACAAAGCGCTGTTCGAACTGTTCACCCGCCTGGCCAACAGCCACTCGGACTATGCCTACGTGTCCTATGGCCTGAAGGACGGCGGCTACGCGTTCTGGCCGGGTGACCCGAGCATGAGCAACTACGACCCGCGTACCCGCCCCTGGTACCAGACGGCCATGGCCAACCCCGGCAAGACCCTGCGCACGGCCCCGTACTACTGGGCGGGCGATGATGCGGTGCTGGTCAGTACCGTGCGCGCCGTGGCCAACCCGCTCGGCAACCCCGGTGGCGTGGTCAACATCGATGTGTCGCTCAAGGGCCTGACCGAGATCGTTCAGCAGATCAAGCTGGGCGAAAGCGGCTACCTGATCCTCATGGAAAACAACGGCAACGTGATGGTCGACCCGCGCGACGCCAGCCACAACTTCAAGCAACTGGCGAGCTTCGGTGACGGCTACGCCGAGCTGGCCAAGGCCGGCAAGGGTCTGGTCGAAGTCGACCTGGGCGGGGTGCGCTACATGGCCAACGTCTACCCCGACGAGAAGCTCGGCTGGACCTTCATCGGCCTGATCCAGCAAGGCGAAGTGATGCAGACCACCACCCGCCTGACCTGGCTCATCGGCACCATCGCACTGGTGCTGGCAGCGCTGTTCGCCGTGGTCGGCGCCGCCTTCGCCAAGCTCATCGTGCGCCCGATCAACAGCGTCACCAGCGGCCTGGAAGACATTGCCCAGGGTGAAGGCGACCTGACCCGCAACCTCGATGTACGCGGCCGGGACGAAACCGCGCAGTTGGCCAGCTGGTTCAACCAGTTCCTTGGCGCCATCCGCAGCTTGATCCAGCACATCGGCTCGGCCGCCAGCAAGATTCTCAGCACCTCCAGCAGCTCGACCCGGGTGTCCAGCGACATGGCCGAGGCCGCCGGGCGCCAGCGCGAAGCCGTGGACATGGTGTCCACCGCCTTCCACGAGATGGTCGCCACCGCCAACGAGGTCGCGCGCTCCTGCAGCCAGGCCGCGCAATCGGCCGACAGTGGCCAGCAACAGGCTCGCGAAGGCCAGCAGCAGATCGATGCGGCGGTGCACAGTGTCGACCGCCTGAGCCAGGAGATCGAACAGTCGGCGCAGTCGATTCAGCAACTGGAGCGTGACAGCAACGCCATTCAGTCGATCCTCGGCACCATCCGTTCGATTGCCGAGCAGACCAACCTGCTGGCATTGAACGCCGCGATCGAGGCCGCCAGGGCAGGCGAACAAGGTCGCGGCTTTGCCGTGGTGGCCGACGAGGTGCGGGCCCTGGCCAAGCGCACCGCCGACTCGACCGCCGAAATCGATGGCCTGCTCGGCAACCTGGCCAGCCGCACCGCCGAGGTGGCCGAGCAGATGCATGCGAGCCTTGAGGTGTCCCAGCAGTCCGTCAGCCGCATTGGCCTGGCCCGCGACAGCTTTGGTCAGATCCGCGAGTCGGTGGACATCATTCGCGACATGAACACCCAGATCGCCACGGCGGCGGAGGAACAGCACCAGGTGGCCGAGGACATCAACCGCCATATCAGCCAGATTCATGGCGATGCGCAGCTGGTGGCCGAGTTGGCCCAGGCGGCGCGGCAGGATTCGGAGAGCCTGGCCGGGTTGTCCAACGAGCTGGATTCGCTGGTGCGGCGGTTCCGTACCTGATCGGCAACCTGCTCCGGCCCTATCGCCGGCAAG
>NZ_AKJC01000174.1 GCF_000282535.1 Pseudomonas sp. GM84
CTGGACCGGCCAATCGCCGGCAAGCCGGCTCCCACAGAAGAGCGCAATACTCAAGGACTGTGGGATCCCTGTGGGAGCCTGCTCCCACAGAAGCGTACAACACTCAAGGACTGTGGGATCCCTGTGGGAGCCGGCTTGCCGGCGATGAGGCCCTGCAGGCTAACGCTTGGCGATGATGTACACCGCATGCACGATGCCCGGAATGTACCCCAGCAAGGTCAGCAGGATGTTCAGCCAGAACGCCCCGCCGAACCCCACCTGCAGGAACACGCCCAGCGGCGGGAGGATGATGGCGATGATGATGCGTACGAAGTCCATGCGAGTCTCTCCTCAAAGGGTCTAAACAGAGACTAGCCGCGCCAGACAGAGGTTCCACAGGCAAAAAAAAACGCCCCTGGCCAAATGAAACAGGCCAAGGGCGATGCGCAGAAACGCCAGACGGTTCGTTGAATTCGTGTTACGCCGATACTTCGCGGCGGGCATGCTGTTGCGCATGCAGGCGGGCAAAGGCCCGGGCCAGGCGCAGCAGCATCTCTTCGATGTTGCCCTTGCTCACGGTCAGTGCCGGCGAAAAGCGCACCACATCCGCTTGCGGCGCATTGAGCAGCAGGCCTTCGTGCAAGGCCGCCTGAACCAGGTCATGGGCCAGGTTTTCCTGCAACTGCAGGGCCCAGAGCAGGCCCTGGCCGCGCACCTCGCCCTGTCCATAGCGACCGGCCAGGCGGCTCAGGCCATCGCGCAGGTGGCGGCCACTGTCCTGCACATGCTCGAAGAAGCCCGGCTCCAGCACGGTGTCGAGCACCGCCAGGCCAGCTGCGCTCATCAGCGCATTGCCGTGGTGGCTGCCCTCCAGCTCGCCGGGCTCGGCACAGCAGGCACTGCCACGGGCCAGCAGGGCGGCCAGCGGCACGCCGCCACCCAAGCCCTTGCCCAAGGTGATGATGTCGGCGCGCACACCATAGGTTTCCTCGGCCAGCAACGCGCCACAGCGGCCGATGCCGGTCTGGACCTCGTCGAGGATCAGCAGGATGCCCAGCTCGCGGCACAACGTTTCGACACCCTGCAGGTACGCCTTGGTCGCCGGGATGACACCTGCCTCACCCTGAATCGGTTCGAGCATGATCGCCACCGTGCGCGAATCGACTTGCGCATGCAGCGCCGCCAGGTCGTTGAAGGGCACCTTGCTGAAACCGGGCAGGCCAGGTTCGCAACGGTTGCACGGCAGCGGGTCGGATGCCGAAAGCGCGCCCAGGCTGCGGCCGTGGCAGCCCTGGCTGGCGGTGATGATGTGATAGGCCCCGTTGCGGTGCCGCTGGCCCCACTTGCGCGCCAGCTTGATCGCCCCTTCACAGGCTTCGGCGCCGCTGTTGAGCAGGTATGCCTGGTCGCTGCCGGTGCTCTCGCACAAGCGATCGACCAAAGCCAGCAGGCCGCGGTTGTGGTAACCGGCGCCCGGGTTGATCAACGCCTGGGCCTGATTGCCCAGCGCCTTGACCAGCACGCTGGGGCTATGGCCAAGGCTGTTGACCGCACAACCCTGGGTGAAATCCAGGTAGGCGCGCCCTTCGTTATCCCACAACCACGAACCCTGGCCACGCACGAATACGTGCTCGGCACGCGCGCTGCCCGGCATCAGGCGCTCGCGAGACGGTGCCGGGGCGTCTGCTTCGATCACCGGCGCACGCACAGGCTCGGCAACCGCGGCAGGGGCCGAGCGGCGCAGGTTGAACAGGTTCATCGGGGCTCCAACCAATCACGGTAAAGGGCGGCCAGGGTCCGGTCTTGCTGCCGGCACTTGATAATTTTGCCTTGCCTATCAAAAGTGTTTTTCCAACGGGGTAACAATCCAGCAAATGCTCGCTGTAACCCGTTGCAATGCCGCGATAGACTAGGCTTCGGCAGCGCTTGCGGCCATTCCGTTTTTCCAGCTTTTTCGATAAGTGTTAGTTATGGATTTTCGCCAACTGCGTTATTTCGTCGCGGTGTATGAAGAAGGCCATGTCGGCCGCGCTGCCGAACGCCTGTCACTGTCTCAGCCGGCACTCTCGCAACAGATTCGCCAGCTTGAACACAGCCTCGACCTGAGCCTGTTCGAACGCAGCAACAAACGCCTGCTGCCCACCCTGGCGGCGCACACCTTGTACAACCATGCCCTGCCCTTGCTCGACGGGCTGCAACGGGCACACGAGGCGATGCGCAACTTCAAGGGACAGTCACTGCGCACGCTGGCTATCGGCGTGCTGCAAACGGTGCGGCCGAGCCTGGTGCCGCAGTTGCTGGAGCGGGTGCGCAAGGCTCAGCCGCACCTTGTGGTGCAGATCTATGAACTGTCGGGGCTGGAGATCGAACGGCGCCTGCTCAATGGCAGCCTGGACATCGGCATCAGCTACCTGCCTCCGCGCCAGCCCGGCCTGCACGGCATGCTGCTGTACGAGGACGAGCTGCAGCTGGTCATCCCGGATACCCATGCGCTGAAGGACTTCAAGAAGGTATCCATCCGTCAGGCCGCTGAGTTGCCCATGCTGATGCTGGGCGAGGAATTCCAGATCCGCCAGATCTGGAAGGAGCTGCTGGCCAGCCAGGGCCGCCGGCCTCAGGTCCAGGCAGAAATGAACAATATGGCGGGGATTCTCGACAGCCTGGCCCATACCGCGCTGGCCACGATCCTGCCCGGGCGGGCCAAGGATGCCGCCGAAGATGACCAAGGGCTGCTGTGGAAGCCGCTGAGCGAACCGCGCGTTCCGCTCAAGGTTGGCCTGGTGTTCCGTGACGCCCAGCGTCAGCAGGCTTCGGTGGAGTTGCTGCGCAATCTGCTGGAGGAGGAAGCCGATGCAAGGCCGCTGGGCACCTCGCCGCTGGATGTGCTCGGCTAAAACACGCGCACAAAGAAAACCCCGCCTAAGCGGGGTTTTCCAGACTGTTTCCCTGTGACATCCCTATCGCCCCGCCACCCTGGCAGGAAATCCTTCGTTGTCCCTGTTCTGTCCTTTGCGCTTCCTGCGCAACGTCCATGTAAGAAAGAGTAACCGTGGATCCAATCTGCGGCCAGTGGCGAAAAGTCACCACGTCATGTAGGAAAAAGCTTACATGGGGCCTGCAGCAATCAGAATTGCTCGGCGTCCAGCAGGTACAGCGACTCGCTCCCCGCCTTCACCGACGCCACCAGCGAGGTCACGCGCGGCAACAAGCGGGCGAAATAGAACCGCGCAGTGCCCAGCTTGGCCGAGTAGAACGCTTCATCGCCCTCGCCCGCCTTGGCTGCCCGTGCCATCAATGCCCACATGTAGGCATAGGCGACATAACCGAAGGCATTCAGATAGTCGACCGAAGCAGCGCCGATTTCATTCGGGTTGCCCTTGGCCTGCTCCAGCACCCATTCGGTCAGCCCGTCGAGCTGGTCCAGGTAGGCCGCCAGCGGTTTGGCAAACTCGTCCAGCTCGCTGCCGGCAGTGGCAATGAACTGGCGGATTTCACCCGAGAACAGCCGGTAGTACGCACCACCGCTGGCCACCACCTTGCGCCCCATCAGGTCCAGGGCCTGGATACCGTTGGTGCCTTCGTAGATCTGGGTGATGCGCACGTCGCGCACCAACTGCTCCTGGCCCCACTCGCGAATGTAGCCGTGGCCGCCGAATACCTGTTGGCCATGCACCGTGCACTCCAGCCCCAGGTCGGTGAGGAACGCCTTGGCCACCGGCGTCAGCAGCGCTACCAACTCTTCGCTGCGTTTGCGCGTGGTCGGGTCTTCGCTGTACTTGGCACTGTCCAGCTGCATCGCGACGTAGGTGGAGAAGGCGCGGCCACCCTCGATCTGGGCTTTCATGGTGAGCAGCATGCGGCGCACGTCCGGATGCACGATGATCGGGTCGGCGACCTTGTCCTTGGCCTGGGGGCCAACAGGGGCGCGGCTCTGCAAGCGATCGCGGGCGTATTCCACGGCGTTCTGGTAGGAACGTTCCGCCGTGGCCAGGCCCTGGATGCCAACACCCAGACGCTCGTAGTTCATCATGGTGAACATCGCGGCCAGGCCCTTGTTCGGCTCGCCGACGATGTAGCCCACGGCCTCATCGAAGTTCATCACACAGGTGGCCGACGCCTGGATACCCATCTTGTGCTCGATCGAGCCGCAATTGGCCGGGTTGCGCGCGCCGAGGCTGCCGTCTTCATTGACCAGGAACTTCGGCACCAGGAACAGCGAAATGCCCTTGGGACCTGCCGGTGCGTCCGGCAGCTTGGCCAGCACCAGGTGGATGATGTTCTCGGTCAGGTCGTGCTCGCCGCCGGTGATGAAGATCTTGGTGCCGCTGACCTTGTAGCTGCCATCGGCCTGGGGCTCGGCCTTGGTGCGGATGATGCCCAGGTCGGTACCGGCATGGGGCTCGGTCAGGCACATGGAACCGGCCCACACGCCGGCATACATGTTCGGCAGGTACTTTTCCTTGAGCGCCTCGCTGGCGTGAGCGTTGATCGACAGACAGGCACCCGCGGTCAGCATCGGGTACAGGCCGAAGGCCAGGCTCGACGCATTGACCATTTCCTCGACCTGCGCGGAGATGGCCTTGGGCATGCCCATGCCGCCGAACAGCGGGTCACCGCCCACACCTACCCAACCGCCTTCGGCGTAGGTCTTGTAGGCCTCGATGAAACCAGCGGGCGTGCGCACGGCGCCATTGTCCCAGTGGCAGCCTTCTTCGTCGCCGGCGCGGCTGAGCGGAGCAATGCTTTTGCTGGTGACCTTGCCGGCCTCTTCCAGCACGGCCATGGCGGTGTCGGCATCGACCGCCTCGGCCAGCTCGGGCAGTTGTGCCCACTGCTCGGCCACGTTGAAGACTTCATTCAGAACGAAGCGCATGTCGCGCAATGGTGCTTTGTAGTCCGCCATGACAACCTCTCGCTAGTCGGGGTCGGGGGCGGTCCGAAGGGACCGCGGCTCGGGGTTGAAATCAAGTGTAACCGAACAACTTTTTGGAGACATAGGGTCATCAATCGACCAATAAGTCAAATTCGGTCACGCAGTTCGTACCGCCCCACGCTGCGATTGTTGCCCATGAACCATGACGCAATTACGCCCGGCACCCTTGGCACTGTAGAGGGCCTGGTCGGCGGACTTGAGCACTTCCTCCGGGTTTCGGTGGTCGACCTGACGCTCCGCCACGCCAATGCTGATGGTCACCGACACTGTTCCACCGCCGCTGCCGGCGCGGCGTTGACGCCCCGCTGAGTCGTCTTGCGGGCGGTTGTTCTGGTCGCGCAACTGCATGGCATAGTTGGCGATCATCTCGCGCACCGCTTCCACATGCGGCACGCATTCCTCTGCGGTCTTGCCCGCGAATACCAGGGCGAACTCCTCGCCGCCATAGCGATAGGCACGGCCGCCTCCGGTAATTTTCGACAAGCGGCTGGCGACCAGGCGCAGCACCTGGTCGCCCACGTCGTGGCCGTGGGTGTCGTTGAATTTCTTGAAGTGGTCGACGTCGGTCATGGCGATCACATAATTGCGCCCCAGACGTTGCATGCGCTCATTCAAGGCGCGGCGCCCCGGCAGCCCGGTCAGCTCGTCACGGAAGGCCATCTGGTAGGCCTCGTGGGATACCGCGGCGGCGATCATCAGCATCACCTGGCTGCACATGATGTTCAGGGTGAACGGCAGGATGAATGTCTTGGGCAGCATCCAGAAAATACCCACCAGGCCGATCAGCTGGGCGGCGTGCAAGGGCCTCGGCTCGCGCAGGTACTGCACCACGAGCAGGATGAAGACACCGATGAACAGCGGATAGACCATCTGGATCAAGCTCATCCACTGGCCATGCAGCGATGGCCAGCGGATCTCCGCCAACCAGGCCAGCAAGGCGTCGGGGAAACTCTGCTCCAACGCCACCGCGACGCTGCCAACGGCGAACAGCACGGCGAACCGGGCAAGCAGGTCCTGGGCAAGGTGGGTTCGCTCCTGCCAGGCACCGAACAGACCGAACAAGGCCGGTAACAGCAGGCAGACGAGGTGGAAGATCACCGCCGCGTCTTCACGCACCCGACCATTGTCGCGGTAATAATCGGTCTGGGTATCGAGCAAGAAATAAGCGATGTACACCGTGACCATCAGAAACAGTTCGCGCTGGCGACGGTATACGGCGCAATAAGCACCACCCAGCAATAGCACCAACGTGGGCAGCACGTTGAACAGTGAAGTGAAGAAGACGTTGAGGTCTCTTACGTAAGCCGCCGCAAGCCCTGCCAGCAACAGAAACAACGAAGGCAGAAAGTGGCTGGCGCGTACAGCGTTTGGACGAAACAAGGGTAATCTCCAACCCGGCAGATCAATAATGGCATTGTGCCTCCACTTCATCGGCAGCGCACATGAATAGATGAGGACAAAGGTGATTAACGGCAGCAGGGGTGGAGGGCTTGAGCTTTTCTTGTAACCGGACCTCGGGGCTCGCGCTGCGGCCCAAAGCATGAAAACCCGCCTACCACTGTGGGTAGGCGGGTTTTCATCACACGCCAGTGATGCAATGTGTTGTTACAAGTCGTTGTTGAATGGCAGCAGTGGTCCCTGCAGAGCGGAGCGACCTTCGGCCCCCACGGCATTGAGTTGGAAAATGGCGTCCTGCGCTGGCCGAGAGGGGGACGTCGAACCTTGCGCGACGGAGTTCTCATCGCCCTTCTCACCCTGTGGCAGCATCAGTGAGGGGTGATCGAACGGTGCCCGTTCCCACGCGACTCGCGGATCAAGCAAGCCGACCTCCATGAACTTGACCAGTGCATCCACTTCATCCGGGGTCAGGTTCAGCGGGGTCATGTCCGGGTCAAGGTTGGAGCCGTTGTGCTGATTGACGGCCGGATGTTCGAAACCGCTGGTGTTGCTGGCGTCTTCGCCACGGCGGTCGCCGCCGCGGTTGTAGAACTCCATGACCTGTTGCAGCGTTGCCCGGCTGCCATTGTGGAAATACGGCCCGGTCAACGCAATGTTACGCAGCGTCGGGGTCTTGAAGGCGCCATCGACCGAGTCGCGGAAACCGACACTGGGCTTGAGTGTCGCGTCGCAAGGGAGCGCTGCGCTCAGCGGCGCCTCGAACGTACAGACATCGACATCCAGCGGGTCCGGGATATTCCCGCCTTGCAGCAGGGTGTTGTATTGACGGGTGAACGACAATGGATTGCCCCAGGCGTCCGAAGCGCCCAGCGCCAGGTCTTCCGAGGTCGGGCGCACACCGGTGTTGTAGAAACCGTTGTCGTAGAGCGTGGTCAGGCCGTCCGCCATGACCATGCGCTCGATGCGCTCACGAGGCTCGAACAGCAGCCGGCTGCCCGCGTTGGTCAACTCCGCGCCACCATGGCAGGCCACACACTTGCCTTTGCCCAGGAACAGGTCCATGCCTTTCACCTGCTGAGCGTTCATGGCGCTGAGGTTGCCCTGCAAATAGGCATCCAGAGGCGCCTGGTCGGAGATCAACGTGGCCTCGTACATCTGAATCGCCAGCCCGAAGAACAGCGAGAAGTTCGCTTCCATCTGGCTGTAGGGCTGGCCGCCCAGCGATACCTGTTGCGTGGCATTCCACAGGCGTGGCTGGAATGCGTTCTTGATCAGCTCGCGATAGGTCGGCCGGCGGGCACTGGAGACGGGCCCGAGCACCGAATCGGTGGGCGAGATTTTTTGCCCCCTGAGCATCATGGTGTCGAGCATGCGCCGACCGATATCAGCGAAGGTACGCCCGCCACAGGACATTTCCACCGCGCTGCCGGGAGGCCCCACGGCTTGCGAGGCTGCCGAGGCATCCTTGAGGGCCAGTCGCGCCTTGACTGCCACGCCACTGCGATCATTGGTCACGAAGATTGCGGCGTCCGGGTCGCGATTACCGAACGGCGAGAAGCCGTTGAACACGTTATTGGCCCGCCCATCCCAGAAGTTGCGGACGTTGAAGGCCGCATTGATGACCGATGGCGCATTGCGCCCGGTGCTGCGCCGCACGTTGATACCGCCCACCTGGAAAATCCCGTCAGGTTGCCGTGTGCACTGGTCGAAGCGCGATTGCCGGGGTTTGACGAAGTTGGCCTCGATCACGCCTTGTGAGCCGATGACGTCATCCGAGGAATAGACAATCATCGAGTTGCGATCCAGAGGATTGGCCAGCACGTGGGTCGGGAAGTCCCCTTTTTTCAAGGTGTAGTTCGGGCCGCCCTTGCCACCGGAGCGGGTGGTGTAGCTGGGCACGTCGCCAGGAATATCGGCGGCCGTGAACGGCTTGTTGAAGATCGATGCAACGTTCGCATTGGTATTGGCCTGGCTGGGGTTGATCTGGTTGGTGATCCGGTGATCGACACCCGCGTGGTAGTGGCAGGAAGCGCAGGCGGTGGTGCCGTCGCTGCCGATCGCCATGTCCCAGAACAAGGCCTTGCCCAACGTGATTGCTGCCACACGATTGGTCACGTAGTCGGACATCAGGTCGACCTTTCGGCCATCCTCGGTACCTGATGGATCCGGCGGGATCATGCCGCGCAGTGAGTTCAGACTGGGGACTTCCGGCGCTGGCGCCGCGGTCTCGGCCGGGTCCGCGGCCCGGACGCTCATGAACGGCAAGCCGACAGCGGCGAGGGTCATCGCTATCGCGCAGGCCAGGCGGGGGATTCGCAACGTTCTCAGATATTCAGCCATGATGAACTTCCCGATTCAGCACGGAGTAGCCAGCTCCGTTTTTTGCCTGTGTCGAGATGAACTCATCTGCTATCCATCTTGCAGCTTGCAGCTTCACCCACTGCAACTGAACGTTGTTTGGGCAGCGCAAGGCCTCGCTGGCAAGGTAATCTCTTGGCTCAGGTTATTTTCAAAACCGATCGCTCACGCACGCAGTGCGCTTAATGCCAACATAGCTGTAACAAAGTATTTCAGCTGAAAAAATTCAGTATTTTTTATACCGACTCATTCACAGGATCATGTCAATAAATTCTGACAACCCCGCTTCCTCAATTCCGGTGTTAGTTCCCCACCACTATTGGGTGCCATTCCCCGAAACCCCTGTAGCCAGCGCTCACCGAGGGAGAGCGAGCGCCGAAAAAGAAGCTTCAGGAATTTGGCAATGTAATTGCTAACTCATACTGATCGGCAATCAATAGTTGGAGCCAGCCCGAACCCTGACTCAGATGTAATTCAAAAAACATGAATAACTGCACGTGCGCGCAAGTTGTACTGCGTCAGCATTGGCTATTGGATTCCCCCACGCCATTTTGAAATCACAAAAAAAAACGCCGCTCACTAGGAGCGGCGTTTTTTGAGTACTTCACTCAGGCTTAATAACCCAGCGAGAAGTCTTCTTCCTTCATGTCCATCAGGTTATTGGCACCCGACAGCATGGTTGCCACATGCGTACGGGTACGTGGCAGGATGCGCTGGAAGTAGAAGCGCGCAGTCTGCAGCTTGGCGGTGTAGAACGCCTCCTCGCTGGTGCCGGCGGCCAGTTTCTCGGCAGCCAGGCGGGCGATGTCGGCCCAGAAGTAGGCCAGGCAGGCATAACCGGAATACATCAGGTAGTCCACCGAAGCGGCGCCCACTTCTTCGCGGTCTTTCATCGCCGCCATGCCGACCTTCATGGTCAACTCGCCCCACTCCTTGTTCAGCGCGGCCAGTGGTTCGACGAACTCCTTGAGTGCATCGACGCCTTCCTGGGCCTGGCAGAACTTGTGCACGATCTTGGTGAAGCCCTTGAGCGCTTCGCCCTGGGTCATCAGCACTTTACGGCCGAGCAGGTCGAGTGCCTGGATACCCGTGGTGCCCTCGTACAGCATGGAGATACGGCTGTCGCGCACGTTCTGCTCCATGCCCCACTCGGCGATAAAGCCGTGGCCACCGTAGATCTGCACGCCATGGTTGGCAGCCTCGAAACCGACTTCGGTCATGAAGGCCTTGGCGATCGGGGTCAGGAAGGCCAGCAGGGCGTCGGCCTTCTTGCGCTCTTCCTCGTCCTGGCTGTACTTGACGATGTCCACCTGCTTGGCGGTGAAGTACACCATCGCGCGGTTGCCCTCGGCGAAGGCCTTCATGGTCAGCAGCATGCGACGCACGTCCGGGTGGACGATGATCGGGTCGGCGGCCTTGTCTGGCGCTTTCGGGCCGGTCAGGGAACGCATCTGCAGGCGGTCACGGGCGTATTTCAAGCCACCCTGGAAGGCCACCTCGGCGTGTGCCAGGCCCTGCAGTGCGGTGCCCAGGCGCGCGGTGTTCATGAAGGTGAACATGCAGTTCAGGCCCTTGTTGGCCGGGCCGATCAGGTAGCCGGTGGCGCTGTCGAAGTTCATCACGCAGGTGGCGTTGCCGTGGATGCCCATCTTGTGCTCGAGGGAGCCACAGCTCACGCCGTTGCGCTCACCCACGCCGCCTTCGGCGTTGGGCAGGAACTTCGGCACGATGAACAGCGAGATGCCCTTGGTGCCAGCAGGTGCATCGGGCAGGCGGGCCAGGACGATATGGACGATGTTATCGGCCATGTCGTGCTCACCTGCGGAGATGAAGATCTTGGTGCCGGACACTTTGTACGAACCATCGGCTTGCGGCTCGGCCTTGGTGCGCAGCATGCCCAGGTCGGTGCCGCAGTGTGGTTCGGTCAGGCACATGGTGCCGGTCCACTCGCCGCTGACCAGCTTGGTCAGGTAAGTGTGCTGCTGCTCTTCGGTGCCGTGGGCCGAGATGGTGTTCATCGCGCCATGGGACAGGCCCGGGTACATGCCCCACGACCAGTTGGCGCCGCCGACCATTTCGCTCAGGGCCAGGCCCAGCGACTCTGGCAGGCCTTGGCCGCCGTGGGCGACGTCGTGCGCCAGGCTCGGCCAGCCACCTTCGACGAACTGCTCGTAGGCTTGCTTGAAGCCGGTCGGCGTTTTCACGCCCGATTCGCTCCAGGTGCAACCTTCCAGGTCGCCGACACGGTTCAGCGGGGCCAGCACCTGCTCACAGAACTTCGCGCCTTCTTCGAGGATCGCGTCGACCATGTCGGGCGTGGCGTCCTGGCAACCCGGCAGGCTCTGATAGTGCGCCTCGTAGCCGAGCAGCTCGTCGCGGACGAAACGAATATCACGCAAGGGGGCTTTGTAATCAGGCATTGCGATGAACCTCTGTGATGAGTTCGGTAGGGAGACCGCTGATACCGACCAGCTCTTGGTGGCTTTCGGTCAAACAGTTGTTTGAAACTAACGTTTAGTACGACTGGAGTCAAGGAGGGGCAGTGGTGTCATTAACGCCACGAAAAATGGCATTCACGCCATTTCAGAAAAACAGGTGCGCAAAATGACTGTGGGAGCGGGCTTGCCCCGCGAATGCGCCGGTCCAGACAGCATGAAGTTGTCTGGACTGGCGCATTCGCGGGCAAGCCTGCTCCCACAAAGGATGTCCGCAGTGCTTTCGAAATCAGGCGTAGGTGTCGATGAAGCGACCGAGCATTTCGTCGGACGCCTTGGCGACCTTCGTGCCGAGTTCGGCTTCGGTCTTGCCCAAGGCCAGCTGCACGGTGCTGGTGGCCAGGTCCATCTGCTGGCTGCGATCGACGGCTCGCAGGCGTTCGGCCTGAAAGTCGCTGGACTGGCTGGTGGCGGCTCGCTCGACGGTGGTGCTGGCGATCTGGCCGGCGGCCTGGTCGATTCGGTTCTGGCCCGTGTGGATGGCGCTGAGGCCGGCGTAGTAGGCGGAGTTGCCGGTGATTTCCATGTCAGTACTCCAGTAACGCTGGATTGAAACAGACTGAATTAAAGCAGGCCAAGGCCAAAAAGGCCCGTTTAAATCCCTAATGGCCTAGTGCTAGCTGATAGACCAGGGTGATGCCTGCTAATCCAGCAAGTCCAGCTGCAGGTGCTCCGCCACCGCATCCGCCGTGGCCACCTTGAGCCTGGGCACACGCCCAAGGCAGGGTGCCGGCAGGCGTTCCGCCAGGCTGGCAAGGTTCTCTTCGAGTCTTGAAGTACGCGGCTCGATGATGTTCGCCACCCAGCCCGCCAGTTGCAGCCCATCGCGCGCGATCGCTTCGGCACTGAGCAAGGCATGGTTGATACAGCCCAGGCGCACGCCCACGACCAGGATCACCGGCAGCTTCAGGGCAATCGCCAGGTCGGAGAGGTTGGCGTGATTGGACAAGGGCACCCGCCAGCCCCCCGCGCCTTCGACCAGGGTGAAATCCGCCCCTTGGTCCAGTACATAGCGCATGGCGTTCAGCAGGGCCGGCACTTCCAGCACCACACCGGCCTCGCGCGCGGCCACGTGTGGCGCAATGCCGGGTTCGAAGGCAAATGGGTTGACCGCCTCATACTCAAGCTTCAGCGTGCTTTCGTCGATCAAGGCCTGGGCATCGGCATTGCGCAGGCCTTTGGCGGTGACCGTGCAGCCGGAGGCCACAGGCTTGGCCCCCAGGGTGCTCAGGCCCTGCAGCCGTGCCGCATGCAGCAGCCCTGCCGCGATGGTGGTCTTGCCAACATCCGTGTCGGTCCCTGCGATGAAATAGGCTTGGCTCATGTCACTCCTCTCATGCCCGTGGCTTGCGCATCACACCATAGACCACCTGATAGGTGGCTGGCAGCCCTTGGGGCTTACGAAACGCCTCGTATGCCTGAAGCAAACCTTGCATGCGGGCGCGCCCGGTCAGCCCGGAAGGCCGCCCTGGGTTGAGATTGTGGGCGCCCAGCGCCTTGAGTTCATGGGTAAGGCTGCGCACATCCGGGTAATGCAGCACATGCGCCCGTCGCTGCAGGCCGACCTGCTCGAAACCACTGGCCGCGCACAGGCGCTGATAGTCCTCGAACTGGCGGAAGCGGTTCACGTGCACCATGCCATCCACCGCCTGCCAACTGGCGCGCAGCTCTTCGAGCGTGCCGACACACAGGCTGCTGAAGGCCAGCACGCCACCGGGTCGCAACACCCGTTGCGCCTCGCTCAATACGCTGGCGAACTGGCCGCACCACTGCACCGCCAGGCTGGAAAACACCAGGTCGACACTGGCATCGCGCAGCGGCAAGCGTTCGGCATCGCCGGCCACGTGATAGGCAGCGCCAGCCTGTTCGCCGCGGGCATGGCGCAGCATGCCTTCGGCGATATCCACCGCCACTCCGCTGGCAGACGCGAAGCGCTCGGCCAGTACCCGGCTGAAGTGGCCGGTGCCACTGCCCAGGTCGAGCCAGCGCGAGGGCGCCAGGTCGCCCGGCAGTTGCTCCAGCAGACTCATGCCCACCGCGCGCTGCAGGGCCGCCACGCTGTCGTAGCTGGACGCCGCACGGGAAAACGAGGCGGCCACCTGGCGCTTGTCCGGCAACGCACCGGGCAGGGTTGGACGGGAAAGGTCAGTCATCGCCACTCTCATGCAGGAAACTCTTGATGCCCGCCGCCAGCTCCTGAGGATATTCCAGCAGGAAGGCGTGGGAACTGTCTTCGACCAGACCGACTTCAACGTCGGGCAGCAGCTCGCTCAGGGCCTTGGCCGCTTCGGCCGGCACCAGCGCATCGCTGCCGGCGAACAGGTGCAGCTGCGGGCCGCCGTAGGCCTGCAACGCTTCACGGGTATCCAGCTTGGCCAGTACCTCAAGCCCGGTAGCCAGGTACAGCGGATCGGTATCCGGCACACCGACGCCCAGCTGGCGCAACAGCGTGCGCGGTTGTTGCGCGCCGTCGCTGCACAAGCTGCGAAAACGCTTGAGGGTCACCGACGCATGACTGCGGCAACCATCCAGGAAGGTGCCGAAGGTATCTTCGGCCATGCCAGGCCAGCCCGGGCGCGCCACGAAACAGGGGTTGCTGGCCAGAGTCAGCAACCCGCAACAATGGTCGCCGCGCTTGCGCGCCAGCTCGCTGGCAAGCATGCCACCGAACGACCAGCCACCCAGCCAGGTATCGGAAGGCAGTTTGCGGTCAAGGTGGTCTACCCAGGCTTGCACATCGGCGTCGGCCAGCTCCGGCAGCGGCATCAGCTCGACCTGCAGGCGCGCATCCTGCGCCCGCAGGCTGGCGGCCAGCGGCTCCAGTGCGGCGGTGCCCAGCCCCCAGCCAGGCAGAAGGATCATTCGGTTACGCATCGGCGGCCTCCAGCTGTGGATAACACTCGGCCAATGCATTCAACAATAGCTGTACCTGCGCCTCGCTGTGCGCAGCGCTCAGGGTCACGCGCAGGCGTGCGCTGCCGACAGGTACGGTGGGGGGGCGGATCGCGGTCACCAGAAGGCCGCGCTCGCGCAGCATTCGCGACAGCCGCAGGGCCTGTGCACTGTCGCCAATCAGGATCGGCTGGATCGGCGTCGGGCTGTCCAGCAGTTGCAGTCCGATCTGCTCGGCGCCTTCGCGGAACTGCTGAATCAACGCAGCCAGGTGCTCACGCCGCCAGGTTTCGCGGCGCAGCAGCTCCAGGCTCTTGAGCGTTGCGCAGGCCAGTGCGGGCGGCTGACTGGTGGTGTAGATGTAGGGCCGGGCGAATTGCACCAGCGCCTCGATCAACGCTTCGCTGCCGGCGACGAAGGCACCTGAGGTGCCGCACGCCTTGCCCAAGGTGCCGATCAGCACCGGCACGTCATCGATGCCCAGGCCGTAGTGTTCGACGATACCGCCACCCTGAGCGCCCAAGGTGCCCACACCGTGAGCGTCGTCGACCATCAGCCAGGCACCCCGCGACCGCGCGACCTTGGCCAGTGCCGGCAGGTCAGCGAGGTCGCCGTCCATGCTGAACACCCCGTCGGTCACCACCAGTGTGTTGCCGACAGCTTTGTCCAGACGGCTGGCCAGGCTGGCCGCATCGTTGTGCAGGTAACGGCTGAAGCGCGCACCGCTGAGCAGGCCACCATCGAGCAAGGACGCGTGGTTCAGGCGGTCCTGCAGCACGGTGTCGCCCTGCCCCACCAAGGCGGTGATGGCACCGAGGTTGGCCATGTAGCCGGTGGAAAAAAGCAGGGCGCGCGGGCGGCCGGTCAATTCGGCCAGCGCCTCTTCGACAGCATGGTGTGGCGTGCTGTGGCCGATCACCAGATGCGAGGCCCCACCACCGACACCCCAGCGCTCGGCGCCGGCCTGCCAGGCGGCAATGACCTCGGGATGGTTGGCAAGGCCCAGGTAGTCATTGCTGCAGAAGGCCAGCAACGGCTGGCCGTCGACCACCACTTGCGGCCCCTGCGGGGTTTCCAGCAACGGCCGCTGCCGATACAGGTCTGCGGCGCGCCGTTCGGCCAGGCGCGCCGCCAGATCGAAGGCCATCTCAGGCAGACGCAGCGTCGTAGAACAGCTCGCTGCTGCGTTGCTCGACCAGCGCCTGCTCGATGGCGGCCTGGTGCACTTCGTCGGCATGTTCTTCGCGCGCTTCGGGCTTGATGCCCAGGCGAGCGAACAACTGCATGTCCTTGTCGGCCTGCGGGTTGGCGGTGGTCAGCAGTTTTTCGCCATAGAAGATCGAGTTGGCACCGGCCATGAAGGCCAGGGCCTGCATCTGCTCGTTCATCTGCTCGCGGCCGGCGGACAGCCGAACGTGGGACTTGGGCATGAGGATGCGCGCCACTGCCAGCATGCGGATGAAATCGAACGGGTCGACATCTTCTTCCTCGGCCAACGGCGTGCCGGCTACCTTCACCAGCATGTTGATCGGTACCGATTCCGGGTGCTCGGGAAGGTTGGCCAGCTGGATCAGCAGGCCGGCGCGGTCATCGAGCGATTCGCCCATGCCCAGGATGCCGCCGGAGCAGATCTTCATCCCGGCATCACGGACGTAGGCCAGGGTCTGCAGGCGTTCGCTGTAGGTACGGGTGGTGATGATGCTGCCGTAGAACTCCGGCGAGGTATCGAGGTTGTGGTTGTAGTAGTCCAGGCCGGCCTGGGCCAGGGCCGCGGTCTGCTCCTGATCGAGCTTGCCGAGGGTCATGCAGGTTTCCAGGCCCATGGCCTTCACCCCTTTGACCATCTCCAGCACGTAGGGCATGTCCTTGGCGGACGGGTGCTTCCAGGCGGCGCCCATGCAGAAGCGGGTCGAGCCGATGGCCTTGGCCCGTGCGGCTTCTTCCAGCACCTTCTGTACTTCCATCAGCTTCTGTTTTTCCAGCCCGGTGTTGTAGTGGCCGGACTGCGGACAATATTTGCAATCTTCAGGGCAGGCGCCGGTCTTGATCGACAGCAGCGTCGAAACCTGTACGCGGTTCGGGTCGAAGTGCGCGCGGTGCACAGTCTGCGCCTGGAACAGCAAGTCGTTGAACGGTTGCTGGAACAGTGCCTTGACCTCAGGCAGAGACCAGTCGTGACGTGTTGTTGCAGTTGTGCTGGCGCTCATCGGCGTTTCCTTGTTTAGGCTGTAGCTGGCGCCGAGGCACAAGTGCCCGCCAGCGCATCACGGATAGCTCGCATAGTCATTGAAGGCCTATGAACTGTCAACCATGGTTAAAGTCACTGGTTTACAAGTGTACGAATATTGATCATTCATGTTCTCTCTGCAACGAACCGGCCGAACAGCCCTACCCGCTTTGTGGCGCGTGCGAGCATGAGTTGCCCTGGCTGGATGAATACTGCCTGCGCTGCGCGCTGCCCTTGCCGATGGCCGGCCTCACCTGCGGCCAATGCAGCCGCCGCGCGCCCGCCTTCGATCAGGTCATCGCGCCCTGGCACTACGGGTTTCCGCTGGACACGCTGGTCAGCCGCTTCAAGCACGACAGCCAATGGCCGGTGGGCCGCCTGATGGCCGAACTGCTGAGCCTGAACCTGCGCCATCGTTTTCAGGAAGGCCTGTTGAAGCCCGCGTTGTTGTTGCCTGTACCGCTGGCCAGGCGTCGGCTGCGCGAGCGCGGCTTCAACCAGGCCGGCATGCTGGCGCGCTGGCTGTCGAAAGGCTTGGGCATCCGTTGCAATGAACGGTTGTTGCTGCGTACACGCGAGACACCTGCCCAGCAAAGCCTGGATGCCAGGGCGCGCCGGCGCAATCTGCGCCAGGCTTTCGCGCTGGCCCATGAGGTATCGCTCGCAGGCATGCACGTGGCCGTGGTCGATGACGTGCTGACCACCGGCGCCACCGCGCAGGCCATCGCCCAGCTGTTGCGCCGGGCCGGGGCAGGCCGGATCGATGTGTATTGCCTGGCACGCACGGCAAAACCGGGGCAAGCTTGACGGGTCAGTCCCAGATAGGCGTCATCATGTCCCTGCCCGCCCTGCTCACCCAACACATTGCCCGCCGCCCCCAGCGCATTGCCCTGCTGCAGCACGTCGCCGATCAAGGCTCGATCACCCGCGCCGCCAAGGCCGCCGGTATCAGCTACAAGGCCGCTTGGGACGCCATCGACGAACTCAACAACCTGGCAAGCCAACCCCTGGTCGAGCGCAGCACCGGCGGCCGCGGTGGTGGGGGTGCACGGCTGTCGGCCGAAGGCGAGCGCGTGCTGCGCCTGTATCAACGCCTGCAAAACCTGCAGGCACAGCTGCTGGAAGCTGCCGAAGAATCCAGCGACCTCGACCTGCTCGGGCGCCTGATGCTGCGCACCAGCGCCCGCAATCAGCTGCAAGGCCAGGTCAGCGGCCTGCGCCGCGAAGGCCGGCATGATCGGGTAAGCCTGGCCCTGGGCGGCGGGCTGGAGATCGACGCGCTGATCACCCATGACAGTACCGAGCGCCTGGAGCTGACACTGGGCACCGTGGTGGTGGCGCTGCTCAAGGCGGGCTGGGTGCAATTGCTGGGCGCACGCGACGACGCTGAAGCCGGTAGCAATGTGCTCAAGGCGACCGTCGAAGAGGTACTTGAAGACGGGCATGAGCCCAGCGAAGTGCGCTTGGCGCTGAGCAACGGGCAGACGCTGTATGCCTTTGCCGAGGTGCAGTGGCTTGCGCAGCACCCAGTGCAGCCTGGGAGCGAGGTGCAGGTACAGTTCCAGCCGTCCTCGGTATTGCTGGGCGTACCGGTTTAGGCTGGCCGCGCTTCGCGCGGTTCGCGGGACAAGCCCGCTCCCACAGGTACTGCACCGCCTGTGAACTCGGCGGGGAGCCTGTGGGAGCGGGCTTGTCCCGCGAAAGGGCCGGCACTGTTACCATGGGTACTTGCCGCCCACCCCGGAGCCTCCATGTCGCACCCCTTCTCCACCCTCACCCCCGACCTGGTCCTGGACGCCGTGGAAAGCCTCGGCTTTCTCAGCGACGCCCGCGTCCTCGCGCTGAACAGCTACGAGAACCGCGTCTACCAGGTAGGCATCGAGGATGCGCAGCCACTGATCGCCAAGTTCTACCGCCCGGGCCGCTGGAGCGACGCAGCGATCCTCGAAGAGCACCGCTTCAGCGCCGAGCTCGCCGACCTCGAAGTCCCCGTGGTCGCCCCGCTGCAGCACGAAGGACAGACCTTGTTCGAGCACCAGGGTTTTCGTTTCACCCTGTTCCCCCGTCGTGGCGGGCACGCACCGGAACCCGGCAACCTCGACCAGCTCTACCGCCTCGGCCAACTGCTTGGCCGCCTGCACGCCGTGGGCGCGGCACGCCCGTTCGAACACCGTGAGGCATTGGCTGTGGACAACTTTGGCCACGCCTCGTTGGCCACCTTGCTCGACGGCGGCTTCGTCCCCAAAGACCTGCTGCCAGCGTTCGAGTCCGTAGCCCGCGACCTGCTCAAGCGCGTCGAAGATGCCTACGCCCGCACGCCCCACCAGGTCATCCGCCTGCATGGTGACCTGCACCCCGGCAACCTGATGCACCGCGACGAGGTCTACCACGTCGTCGACCTCGATGACTGCCGCATGGGCCCGGCGGTGCAGGATTTGTGGATGATGCTCGCCGGCAGCCGCGAAGAGCGCATGGGACAACTGGCAGAGCTGATCGACGGCTACAACGAGTTTCACGATTTCGATCCGCGCGAGCTGGCCCTGATCGAGCCGCTGCGTGCCCTGCGCCAGTTGCACTACAGCGCCTGGCTGGCACGGCGCTGGGACGACCCGGCGTTCCCGCCGAGCTTCCCGTGGTTCGGTCAGCCACGTTATTGGGGCGACCAGATTCTCGCCCTGCGCGAACAACTGGCCGCGCTGGATGAACAACCGCTGAAATTGTTCTAGAAGCGCGCCACGCTCTGTCTACAATAGGCGTCGCTTCAATTAGCTTCCTAAGCAAGGATTCTGCATGCACGCCGCAAACCCGCGCCACGGGTACATTCTGGGCCTTGGCGCCTACATCATCTGGGGCTTGTTCCCGCTGTACTTCAAAGCGATTCAGAACGTTCCCTCGGTGGAGATCATTGTCCACCGGGTGCTCTGGTCGGCCCTGTTCGGTTCCCTGCTGCTGCTGGTGTGGAAACACCCCGGCTGGTGGCGCGAGCTGCGCGAAAACCCGCAGCGGCTGGCCATCCTCGCCCTCAGCGGGTCACTGATCGCCGGCAACTGGCTGACTTACGTGTGGTCGGTGAACAACGGCCGCATGCTCGAGGCCAGCCTCGGCTACTACATCAACCCGCTGGTGAACGTGCTGCTGGGCATGCTGTTGCTGGGTGAGCGCCTGCGCCGCCTGCAATGGGTGGCCGTGGGCCTGGCGGCGCTCGGCGTGGCCCAGCAGGTATGGCAGGTTGGCAGCTTGCCGTGGGTATCGCTGGCGCTGGCGCTGAGCTTCGGGTTCTACGGCCTGATCCGCAAAAAGGCGCCGGTCGCGGCGCTGCCCGGGCTGGTGGTGGAAACCTGGATGCTGGTCCCGCTGGCGCTGGGCTGGCTGTTGTTGAACCCCACCGCAATGAGCGCCCAGCCGGCGTTCTACAGCAGCAGTGAGGCGCTATGGCTGATGGCTGCAGGGCCGGTGACGCTGGTGCCGCTGGTGTGCTTCAACGCTGCGGCGCGTCACCTGCCCTACACCACGTTGGGCTTCTTGCAGTACCTGGCGCCCACACTGGTGCTGATGCAGGCGATATGGCTGTTCGACGAGCATTTGTCGTCCAGCAGTCTGGTGGCATTCATGTGTATCTGGGCCGGCCTGGCGCTGTACAGCGTCGATGCGTGGATGAATCTGCGCAAGCGCGCCTGATCAAAAAATGATCAGAACTGTGCAAGCCACGTCGTTCGTGGCCTGCACAGAGATCTCCAAAGGTTATCCACACCCTCGTCCCCGTGGTTTGTGCACAAGCCACTGAAAACTGGGTGTTTTTTGCTCAAATCGCGGGAGGGCTCGGCCTTGCTGGGCTGGCGAGGTGCGCCCCCAGCTTATCCACAGGGCCGTCCCCGTTATATCGGGATAAAAGTCGGGGCCGCTCCCACAGCGATCTCAGCTCAATCCTCCGGCCGCAGCTTCAACTCCACCATCAAGTCATCCGCCAGGCTCTCCAGCTTCTGCTGCAGTTCATCCAGCGACAAGGTCAGCGGCAGCGCCAGCAAGGCATCGGCATGGAACAACGGCTCACTGCTCATCGGTGCCGGGCGCACCTCGGTGGTGAAGCGCTCCAGGTTCACGCCGTGGTCAGCCAGCAAACGGGTGATATCGCGCACGATCCCTGGCCGGTCATTGCCCACCAGCTCCATCGCGATGGGCTTCCAGGTGCAGGAGGGTTCGATGCCGCTTTCGGCGATCAACACGCGAATACTGTACTGGCTCAGCGCCTGCAGCGACTTCACCAGCTCATCGTAGTTCTCCGCCGGCACCGCCACCCGCAAGATCCCGGCGAACTGCCCGGCCATGCGCGACATGCGGCTTTCCAGCCAGTTGCCGTTATGGTCGGCAATGCACTGGGCAATGCGTTCGACCTGGCCGGCCTTGTCAGGGGCAATCACGGTCAGTACAAGATGATCCACAGCGCCTTCCTCTGCGTTGGGCCGCCCGAAGCGGCGAAAATACGGGGGATCGATTCAGTATAGGCAAGGCGCGGCAACCTGCCGCAGGACAGTCTGCGGAACTAATCGTGTACTGTTTCAAGATTTATCTGGAACAATCCACCGGTTTTTTGCGAACATAGCCACTCCCAGCGTGACCCGACGCGACCACACGGTCGCAGAGCGGCGCTTTGAGTCTGATGTTTACCTGCCTGCTGCTTCATGTAGTATGCGCTGGCGCGGACTACAAAACGTCGTTTCGATGTCTGCCAAGGCGCCTGTGAAAATACGCCAACCGCCCGCCAGCCCGTCTGGCGAGCCGCACCCAGCCGCGCTCGTGGATGACGAGAGCAAGCACTGGTGCCGTGTTTAGAGAAGCGCTACAGGCTTAATACAGAAGAGCGAAAGCGAAATAGCTGAGCAGAGGTGAGGCAAGCAATGACTGGATACGTTCAAGTCGGTGGCCTTCAGGTCGCCAAGGCCCTGTACGACTTCGTCAACAACGAAGCGATCCCTGGAACTGGCGTCAAAGCCGATGCGTTCTGGGCCGGGGCAGAAAAGATCATCAACGACCTCGCCCCAAAGAACAAAGCCCTGCTCGCCAAGCGCGACGAGCTGCAGGCCAAGATCGACGCCTGGCACCAGGCGCGAAAAGGCCAGGCCCATGACGCCGTAGCCTACAAAAGCTTCCTCCAGGAAATCGGCTACCTGCTGCCGCAAGTCGAAGACTTCCAGGCCACCACCCAGAACGTGGACGAAGAAATCGCCCGCATGGCCGGCCCGCAGCTGGTGGTGCCGGTGATGAACGCCCGCTTCGCCCTGAACGCCGCCAACGCCCGCTGGGGCTCGCTGTACGACGCGCTGTACGGCACCGACGCCATCAGCGATGAAGGCGGCGCGGAAAAAGGCCAAGGCTACAACAAGGTACGTGGCGACAAGGTCATCGCCTTCGCCCGCGCCTTCCTCGACGAAGCCGCGCCACTGGCAGCCGGCTCCCACGTCGACTCCACTGCTTACCGCATCGAAGGCGGCAAGCTGGTTGTCACCCTCAAGGGCGGCAGCAACAGCGGCCTGCGTGACGATGCCCAGCTGATCGGCTTCCATGGCGACGCCGCCGCACCGACCGCCGTGCTGCTCAAGCACAACGGCCTGCACTTCGAGATCCAGGTCGACGCCAGCACCCCGGTCGGCAGCACCGACGCCGCCGGCGTCAAAGACATCCTGATGGAGTCGGCACTGACCACCATCATGGACTGCGAAGACTCGGTCGCCGCTGTCGATGCCGACGACAAGGTCATCGTCTACCGCAACTGGCTGGGCCTGATGAAAGGCGACCTGGCCGAAAGCGTGAGCAAAGGCGGCAAGACCTTCACCCGCACCATGAACCCGGACCGCGAGTACGCAGCGCCCAATGGCGGCAGCGTTACCCTGCACGGTCGTTCGCTGCTGTTCGTGCGCAACGTGGGTCACCTGATGACCAACCCGGCGATCCTCGACGCCCAGGGCAACGAAATCCCCGAAGGTATCCAGGACGGCCTGTTCACCAACCTGATCGCCCTGCACAACCTCAACGGCAACACCAGCCGCAAGAACACCCGCACCGGCAGCGTGTACATCGTCAAGCCGAAGATGCACGGCCCCGAAGAAGTGGCGTTCGCCGCCGAGATCTTCAGCCGCGTCGAAGACCTGCTGGGCATGCCGCGCAACACCGTCAAGGTCGGCATCATGGACGAGGAGCGCCGCACCACGGTCAACCTCAAGGCCTGCATCAAGTCGGCCGCCGAGCGCGTGGTGTTCATCAACACCGGCTTCCTCGACCGTACCGGTGACGAGATCCACACCTCCATGGAAGCCGGCGCCGTGGTGCGCAAGGGCGCCATGAAGAACGAGAAGTGGATCGGCGCCTACGAGAACAACAACGTCGACGTCGGCCTGGCCACCGGCCTGCAAGGCCGTGCGCAGATCGGCAAGGGCATGTGGGCCATGCCGGACCTGATGGCTGCCATGCTCGAGCAGAAGATCGCTCACCCGCTGGCCGGCGCCAACACCGCCTGGGTACCGTCGCCAACCGCCGCCACCCTGCACGCCCTGCATTACCACAAGGTCGACGTGCAGGCGCGTCAGCGCGAACTGGCGTCGCGCGCGCCGGCTTCGGTGGACGATATCCTGACCATCCCGCTGGCTGCCGACACCAACTGGTCGGCCGAAGAGATCCGCAACGAGCTGGACAACAACGCCCAGGGCATCCTGGGTTACGTGGTGCGCTGGATCGACCAGGGCGTCGGTTGCTCGAAGGTGCCGGACATCAACGATGTCGGCCTGATGGAAGACCGCGCCACCCTGCGTATCTCGGCCCAGCTGCTGGCCAACTGGCTGCGCCACGGCGTGGTCAGCCAGGAGCAGGTGCTGGAAAGCCTCAAGCGCATGGCGGCGGTGGTCGACAAGCAGAACGCCGGTGACGCCCTGTACCGCCCGATGGCGCCGAACTTCGACGACAACGTCGCGTTCCAGGCGGCTGTGGAGCTGGTGGTCGAGGGTGCCAAGCAGCCGAACGGTTATACCGAGCCGGTGCTGCACCGTCGTCGTCGCGAGTTCAAGGCGCGTAACGGCCTGTAAGCCATTGGGGCCGCTTTGCGGCCCATTCGCGGGGCAAGCCCGCTCCCACAGACTCCGCTCTATTTGAGGGAGCGGGGTATCTGTGGGAGCGGGCTTGTCCCGCGAATGCTTCACACCGCTATTCGATTCGTAACTCTCTTTTTACCAGCCCCAGCAACTTGCCCAGGTCCACCGGCTTGAGCAGGAAATCCACTACCCCCAGGTGCATCACGTCCACCGCCTCCTTCACATCGGTGTCGCCCGACACCACGATGATCGACAACGCCGCCCGCTCCGACTCACGAATCTGCCGGATCAGCTCCAGGCCATCCTTGGGCTCCATGCGCAGGTCGGTGATCATCAACGCAATGCGCGGCTCGTAGTGCAGCTTGAACATCGCCTCCTGCGCGCCATCGGCCACCATGCTGTCGATGCCCCTGCTCTTGAGGTACAAGCTCAGGGCCCCGCTGTTCACCGGGTTGTCATCGACCACCAGCACCACAGGTTTTGGCGCAACCGGCGCACTCACCACGGCCAAAGCTTCACGTTCGGCTTCACTCAGGATGTCGTCATGCTCAACCATGGTCGTCTCGTCAAAAAAATAGCCAGCTCAGTCGGTAGGACCGCACCTTGCGAAATTGATCACAGCCCGCTCATAGACTTACGTCCAATGGGCACCACACGGCCGCCAGCCGACCATGGGGGCCGAGAACAACAAGGCCGGCACCTATATATAGATATATATAGTTCGGCGTAGCGATACGGTCAGTTTCATGAGCAAAAAGGACGCCTACAGCCAGGCGGGCAGGACAGCCGTCCTGCAGAACATCCAGGGTACCCTGCAGTTTCTGCAGCGCTTCCCACCGTTCAACCAGATGGAGCACAGCCACCTGGGCTTTCTGGTGGAACAGTGCCAGCTGCGTTTCTACGCCAGCGGCGAAAGCATCCTCAAGCCCGTGGATGGCCCGGTCGAGCACTTCTACATCGTCAAGCAGGGGCGCGTGGTCGGCGAACGCCAGCACCTGGTCAAACCGGGCGTGGAAACCACCTTCGAGATCACCAGCGGCGAATGCTTCCCGCTGGCCGCCCTGCTCGGCGAACGCGCTACCCGTACCGAGCACCTGGCCGGTGAAGACACCTTCTGCCTGCAATTGAACAAGGCAGCCTTCATCCGCCTGTTCTCGATGTCGGATGTGTTTCGAGATTTTGCCCTGCGCGGTGTCAGCAGCCTGCTCGACCAGATCAACCAGCAAGTGCGCCAACGTGCAGTGGAAACCCTCGGCACCCAGTATTCGCTGAACACACCGCTGGGCGAGCTGGCCATGCGTCACCCCGTGGTCTGCGCCCCGGACACGCCGCTGCGCGAGGCCGTGCGGCTGATGCACGAGCAGCAGGTCGGCAGCATCGTGGTGGTCGACCCGCAACGCTACCCGGTGGGCATCTTCACCTTGCGCGACCTGCGCCAGGTGGTGGCAGCAGCCGACGCCGACCTCGGGGCGCCGATCGACCGGCACATGACCGCCCAGCCGTTCTACCTCAGCCCGCAAGCCAGTGCCTTCGATGCGGCCATGGCCATGACCGAGCGGCACATCGCCCACGTCTGCCTGGTGGACAACCAGCGCCTGTGCGGCGTGGTTTCCGAACGCGACCTGTTTTCCCTGCAACGGGTCGACCTGGTGCACCTGGCGCGCACCATCCGCCACGCGCCACGCCTGGACACCCTGGTATCGCTGCGCGGCGAAATCGGCCAACTGGTCGAGCGCATGCTCGCCCACGGCGCCTCCTCGACCCAGATCACCCAGATCATCACCCTGCTCAACGACCACACGGTCTGCCGGGTGATTGAACTGGCCCTGGCCGAGCGCGGCGACCCCGGCGTGCCCTTCAGCTGGCTGTGCTTTGGCAGCGAAGGCCGGCGCGAGCAGACGCTGCACACCGACCAGGACAACGGCATCCTGTTCGAAGCCCGCGACAGCGCCGAAGCCGAGAGCATCCGCGCCCGCCTGCTGCCACTGGCCCAATACATCAACCAGTGCCTGGCCCAGTGCGGCTTCACCCTGTGCAAAGGCAATGTCATGGCCGGCAACCCCGAGCTGTGCCTGTCGCGCGCCGAATGGACACGGCGCTTCGCCGGCTTCATCCGCGAGGCCAGCCCGGAAAACCTGCTGGGTTCGAGCATCTACTTCGACCTGCGTGTGGTCTGGGGCGACGAACAGGGTTGCGAGCAGTTGCGCCAGAGCCTGCTCGAACACGTGGCCGACAACCGTATCTTCCAGCGCATGCTGGCCGACAATGCCCTGCGCCAGCGGCCACCGGTAGGCCGTTTGCGCGACTTCGTGCTGACCCGCCAGGGCAACGACAAGGCCGCCACCCTCGACCTCAAGGTCCAGGGCCTGACGCCCTTCGTCGATGGCGCCCGCCTGTTGGCGCTGGCCAATGGCATTGGCGCCTGCAACACCCTGGAGCGTCTGCGCCAGCTGGTCGACAAAGGCGTCATCGAAGCGCTCGATGGCGCAGCCTATGAAGAGGCCTACCACTTCATCCAGCAAACCCGCATGCAGCAACACCAGCGCCAGAGCCGCGACAACCTGCCGTATTCCAACCGTCTCGACCCGGACAGCCTCAACCACCTGGACCGGCGCATCCTGCGCGAGTCCCTGCGTCAGGCGCAGCGCCTGCAGAGCAGCCTGGCCCTGCGGTACCAGCTATGAGCCTGTTCGCCTGGCTGCGCCCTGCCGCTGTGCCGCTGGACGACGCCCTGCGTGAGCGCCTTGCGCGCCTGCCCAAGCCTGCACCGCTGGGTGTCTGTTCCTTGCGCGAACAACGCTGGGTCGTACTCGACCTGGAAACCAGCGGCTTGAATCCCAGCCGCGATCAGGTGTTGTCGATCGGTGCCGTTGCCATCGAAGACGGGGCCATCGATTTTTCCCAGCAGTTCGAGCGCACCCTGCACCGTCCGACGCAGAAGACCAACGCCAGCGTACTGATCCATGGCCTGGGGCCCAGTGCCCTGGCTGCCGGCTGCGACCCGGCCGAAGCCTTGCTCGATCTGCTCGAATTCATCGGCGCCAGCCCGGTGCTGGCCTTCCACGCACCGTTCGACCAACGCATGCTGGCCCGGGCACTCAAGCAGAGCCTTGGCTACCGGCTGCAGCAGCACTTTCTCGATGTGGCCGAACTGGCGCCGATGCTCAACCCCGATACCGTATTGCGCGAAGCCGGGCTGGACGATTGGGTCGCCCGCTTTGACCTGCACATCGAAGAGCGCCACCACGCCAGCGCCGATGCCCAGGTGACGGCCGAGCTGGCGCTGATCCTGCTGAGTCAGGCCCGCCGCCAGCAGCTGGACAGCCCGTTGCAACTGGAACAGCGCTTGCGCGGATGGCGGCGGCGCAAGGCGCAGAGTCACGGTCTTTAGCTCAGGTCTGGCCCCATCGCCGGCAAGCCGGCGATAGGGCCGGTACTGACAACACTCATTTTCAGCCCCACCCTGCTGGCATTCCGATAAGCGTCCATTGCACGCCACCCCCCGCCTCTGCAACAATCGCGAATAATTATCGTTAGTTAATGCATACGTTCCGGGGGGACGCTGCGTGTCTTCAGCACAAAGCCCACATGCCGATCTGGTCGGTGCGCTGTATCGCGACCATCGCGGCTGGCTGCTCGCCTGGCTGCAGCGCAGCATGGCCTGCCGCCAGCGTGCCGAAGACCTGAGCCAGGACACCTTCGTGCGCCTGCTCGGCCGCACCCAGCTGGAGACCCCCCGCGAACCCCGCGCCTTCCTCGCCGCCGTGGCCAAGGGCCTGATGTTCGACCACTTCCGCCGTGCGGCGCTGGAACAGGCCTACCTGGCCGAACTTGCCCGCTTGCCGGAAGCCGAACATCCCTCCCCGGAAATCCAGCACCTGATCCTCGAAGACCTCAAGGCCATCGACCGCCTGCTCGGCAAGCTGTCGAGCAAGGCCCGCGCGGCCTTCCTGCACAACCGCCTGGACGGCATGGGCCACGCCGAGATCGCCGAGCGCCTTGGGGTTTCGGTATCGCGAGTGCGCCAATACATCGCTCAAGGCATGCGCCAATGCTATATCGCTCTGTACGGGGAGCCGACGTGAACGGCTCACCGGTTTCGTCCCGCGTCCTTGAAGCCGCCATCGCCTGGAAACTGAGCCTGGACGACGGCAGTGGCTCGAACGATGAACGCAACGAATTCATGCGCTGGCACGCCGCCAGCGAAGAGCACGCCCGCGCCTGGCGCCAGCTTGGCGCCCTCGACCAACGCGTCGGTGCGGCCGCCGGCCCGGCCCGTCAGGCGCTGCTGCAATCGCGCGCCGGCCTGCGCCGGCGCATCGCCAAGACCGGCAGCGGATTGGCCGGCATGCTGCTGCTCGGCTCGCTATTGGCCTGGGTCGCCGGTCCATCGCTGTCGCCCAGCTACTGGCTGGCCGACCAGCGCACCGCCACCGGCGAGTTGCGCACCTTGCGCCTGGAAGACGGCACGCTGCTAAGCCTCAACAGCCACACGGCGGTCGACATCGATTACCAGGGCGATCAACGCGTACTGGTCCTGCACCAGGGTGAAATTTCGGTCGAAACCGGCCACCTGGACCCTCGGCCATTGCTGGTACGCACCGACGATGGCCGCCTGCGGCCACTGGGCACGCGCTTCCTGGTGCGCCGCGAAGATCGCGGCACACGCCTGGAGGTGCTGCAGGCCTCGGTCGCCGCCATGCCGCTGAACAGTGGTGACGAGCAGATATTGCGCGAAGGCCAGCAGGTGCTGATGAGCACCAATGGCCTGGGCCAGGTCGACCCGGTGCAGGCCGGTGCCGATGCCTGGACCCGCGGCATGCTGGTGGTGGACAACGTGCGCCTGGCCGACTTGCTGGCCAAGCTGGGCCAGTACCGCAGCGGGCACCTGGGCGTGGCCGATGAAGTCGCCAACCTGCGGGTCACAGGCAGTTTCCCGCTGACCGACACCGACCTGGCCCTGGCATCGCTGGTGCCGGCGTTGCCGGTGAAGATCGAGCGGCATGCGCCGTGGTGGGTGACCGTAGTTCCCAAGTAAGACCGCGTTGGCCTTTTCGCGGGACAAGCCCGCTCCCACAGGTTCACCACCGTCCTCAAGGTATGTGGTTTACCTGTGGGAGCGGGCTTGTCCCGCGAAGAGGCTGGTGCAGCCTGCAACCAAACCCAAACAATTCTCACTTTTTTTCAGATTACCCCTGTCACTTCACAAATCTCGCTCGGCAAGGAAGCAGAAAGCACTTATCCGTCGAGGAGCCGCTGCATGTCCCGCGCTGTTGATCGTTTCCTGCGTCCCAGCCTGATGGCCCTGGCCATCGCCGTGGCCGCACCATTGGCCAGCCCTGCCCTGTTCGCCGCCGAGCAATCGGCGCCGCGTGCCTACAACCTGCCTGCCGCACCGCTGGCCAACACCCTGAACCAGATCGCCAGCCAGTCGGGCATTGCCCTGGCCATCGATCCGGCATTGGTCAGTGGCCGCAATTCGGCGCCGGTCAACGGCCAGTACGACGGCCTCGGTGCGCTGCAGGCGGCCCTGCGCGGCACTGGATTGCAACTGGAGCAGAGCAGCGTCGGCAGCTATAGCCTGGTGGCGACCCCAGAAGGGACACTGGCGTTGCCGGAAACCACGATCGACGCCAACTCCAGCTACGAAAGCGCCTGGGGCCCCGTCGAGGGCTACACCGCAAAGCGCACGGCCGCAGGC
The DNA here is from genome assembly GCF_000282535.1 of Pseudomonas sp. GM84. Classification (GTDB taxonomy): domain Bacteria; phylum Pseudomonadota; class Gammaproteobacteria; order Pseudomonadales; family Pseudomonadaceae; genus Aquipseudomonas. Next base: position 29,063 of record NZ_AKJC01000174.1, read on the forward strand.
ACCAAAACCGATACCGCACTCGTCGAAGTGCCGCGCTCGATCTCCGTTGCCACCCGCCAGCAAATGAGCGACCGCGGCGTGCACAGCCTGGACGATGCCGTGCGCTACATGCCGGGGATCGTCTCCGCCAGCTTCGGCAGCGACACCCGGTATGACTGGATGCGCGTACGTGGCTTCGAACCGACCCAGTTCCTCGACGGCCTGCCGCTGCCGCGCGGTGTCTACGCCAACCCCAAGGCCGAAACCTGGAACCTGGACCGCCTGGCGCTGCTGCGCGGCCCGGCGTCCTCGGTCTATGGCCAGACCCCGCCCGGCGGCCTGCTGGACATGGTCAGCCGTCGCCCGCAGGCCGAAAGCGCCAACGAAATCGAACTGCAGTACGGCAGCGACAACCACCGCCAGATCAACTTCGCCAGCACCGGCAAACTCGACGAGCAGGGCCGGTTCCTGTACAGCCTCAGCGGCGTGGTCCGTGATGGCGGCACGCAGATCGACCACATCGACGACAAGCGCTACAACATCGCCCCGAGCCTGACCTGGAACATCGACGAAGACACCTCGCTGACCTTCCTGACCCAGTTCACCCGCGACGATACCGGCGTCACCAGCCAGTTCCGGCCGATCCAGGGCACCAAGATCGACATGCCGTTCGGCGACATCTCGCACCACAAGAACCTCGGTGACCCCGACTACGATTTCTACGACCGCACCTACTACGCGCTGGGCTACGCGTTCGAGCACCGCATCAACGATGTGTGGCAGTTCCGCCAGAACCTGCGCTACACGAAGTCGGATCTGGAGTTCCAGACGGTCACCGTCAACAGCTACCTGCCAGAGTTCGGCATGGTGGTGGACGACGAAGGCAATGTCGGTCGCGGCACCACCAACGTCGATGAAGACATCAGCCAATTCGCGGTCGACAACAACTTCCAGGCTGATTTCGCCACCGGCGCCGTCAACCACACCCTGTTGCTCGGCCTGGACCACCAGCGCAGCAACACCAATTACCTGGCCATCTTCGGCTCGGCGCCGCCCATCAACGTCAACCACCCGGAATACGGCCTGCCGATCACCCGCCCGCCCCGCTCCGATGCGTTCTACGACTACAACCAGAAGACCTACCAGACCGGCCTCTACGTCCAGGACCAGATGGCCCTCGACAACTGGCGCCTGACCCTGGGCGGGCGTGAAGACTGGGTGCACACCGGCACCAAGTTCTTCAACAAGGGCGATGCCACCAACACCCAGCGCGACAGCAATTTCAGCGGCAACGCGGCGATCAGCTACGTCTTCGATTCCGGCTTCGTGCCGTACCTGTCCTATGCCGAGTCCTTCCAGCCGGCCAGCAATGCCAGCGTCGACCCGCAAGAGTCGTTCAAACCGACCGAAGGCAAGCAGTGGGAGCTGGGCATCAAGTACCAGCCGCCAGGCTCCAACACCTTGCTGTCGGCTGCCATCTATGACCTGACGCAGAAAAACGTCTCGGTCACCAACAACGTTGGCAACGTCACCGTCACCAGCCAGACCGGCGAAGTGAAAGTCCACGGCCTGGAGCTTGAAGCCGTGTCCGACGTCACCGACAACCTGAAGGTGATCGCGGCCTACACCCTGGCCAAGTCGGAAGTGCAGGACGGCCAGTACAAAGGCAACCGTCTGCAACTGATGCCCAACCAGCAAGCCTCGTTGTGGGCCGACTACACCTGGCATACGGGTGTGCTCGACGGCTTCGGTGTCGGCGCCGGCGCACGCTATACCGGCAATACCTACGGCGACCAGGCCAATACCTACCTGGGCAAAGCCGACGCCTACACGGTGTTCGATGCGGCCGTGCACTACGACCTGGGCCGCCTGGACAACAGCCTCAAGGGCGCTTCGGTGGCAGTCAACGCCACCAACCTGTTGAACAAGGACTACATCTCCACCTGCGACGCGTTCTACTGCTACTACGGAGACCTGCGCAGCGTCGTCGCCAGTGCCACCTACAAGTGGTAAGCCTGTGACGTTGTGAGATTGCCGACCAAGCCGTCCCCTGTGGACGGCTTTGGTCTTTCTGAACATCGAGAAACAAAATGTAATGAAAAGCCCAACCATCCGCCGCTGGTCGGTGATCCACACCTGGAGCAGCCTGGTCTGCACCCTGTTCATGCTGTTGCTGGCCCTCACCGGCCTGCCACTGATCTTCCATCACGAACTGGAACACCTGCTCGGCGATGCCCCCGAGTTGCGCGAGCTGCCGGCGACCACGCCCCACCTTGACCTGCAGCAGTTGGTGGTCAAGGCCGAGCAGCACCGTCCTGGCGAGGTGATGCAGTACTTCGGCTTCGATGAAGACGAACCCGACGGCGTGATGGCGATCACCGCCGCCACCGCCGGCACCGAGCCCAACTCATCGCACACCTTCATGCTCGACGCGCGCACCGGCGAAGCCGTGGCCATGCCAGCCGCCAACGGTGGTTTCATGATGATCATGCTGCGGCTGCATGTGGACATGTTCGCCGGCCTGCCCGGCAAATTGCTGCTGGCCTTCATGGGTGTGCTGTTCGTCGTGGCGATCGTTTCCGGCACGGTGCTGTACGCACCGTTCATGCGCCGCCTGGACTTCGCCACGGTGCGCCATGACAAGTCCCGGCGCCTGCGCTGGCTCGACCTGCACAACCTGATCGGCGTGGTGACCCTGGCCTGGGCACTGACGGTAGGCGTCACGGGCGTGATCAGCGCCCTCTCCGACCTGGTCATCGCCGCCTGGCGCAACGACAGCCTGGCCGCCATGGTCGAGCCGTACCGCGGCGCCCCACCACTCACCGAACGCGCGCCGGCCACCCACTTGCTGGCCATCGCCGAGCAGGCCGCGCCCGGCATGCGCCCGGACTTCATCGCCTTCCCCGGCACGCGCTTCTCCAGCGAGCATCACTATGCGGTGTTCATGAAAGGCGCCACGCACCTGACCTCGCACCTGCTGACGCCGGTGCTGATCGATGCCCGTACCCTGGCCGTGACTGCCGTTGGCGAGCGACCCTGGTACATGGACGCCATGGGCCTGTCCCAGCCGCTGCACTTCGGTGACTACGGCGGGCGGCCGATGCAGATTCTCTGGGCGGTGCTCGATGTGCTGACCATCGTCGTGCTCGGCAGCGGCCTGTACCTGTGGTTGGGTAAACAGCGCAAAGGCAAGGGAGCACGCCCATGAGCCACCGATCGCAATCCACCTGGCGCCTCTTTGGCTGGCCGCTGCTGATCGCCCTGCTGGGGGCTACCGGGCTGTTTGCCGCGCTGCTCGGCGACGGTGGCTGGGACGTGCTGGCGTGGGTCGGGCTTGGCGTTCCCGCACTGTTGAGTGCACGGGCGCTGTTCTGGCGCGGTTGAGGTAGCCTACGCTGCGGGCGTACTGTCTTGCTCAAAACTCAAGAGCTTGCACGAACCCTGTGGGAGCGGGCTTGTCCCGCGAAGAGAACAACGCGGTGGATGGCACCGGCTTCGCCGGTGTTCGCGGGACAAGCCC
>NZ_AKJC01000175.1 GCF_000282535.1 Pseudomonas sp. GM84
AAGCCGGCTCCCACAAGGGGAGCACCTGCTTCAAAGCTTGCGCAGCACCCTGTGGGAGCCGGCTTGCCGGCGATGAGGTCAGCGCGGTATCACGCCCTGCGCTCGTGCATCCGCGCCAACTGCCGCTCCAGCATCGATGGGTAAGGTTCCATCAACCGCTCCACGCAGCAGGCACCCTCAGGGCTGGCAATGGGCCGGATCCGAGCGCGCTGGCGAACCAGTGCGTCATCGCTGATCGGCCGCTCAACCAACAGCAGGTTGCGGCTGTGCTGGGACAGCGCCAAGGCATCCTGGGCCTTTTCGGTCGTCAGCAGGTCCGCCTGCTCCAGCCCCTGCAGATCGTCGCCCTGGGTCAGGCCCAGCTGCAGTTGCAGGGTAATGCCGCTGTCGGCCACCTCGATTTGCAGGGCGTGGCCCAAGGCGCGCAGCAGCTCGCCGCAGCAAATGGCGTTGGTCAGGTAGTCCTCGCCACTGTCACCGCTGTGGAACAGCACCAGGGTGCTGCCGTCATTGAACGTGAAGGTTTCGCCGTCATACAGCGAAGCCGCCTGTTCCAGACAGTCGCGGTAGCGCTCCAGCAGTTCGGTCAGGCGTGTGCGCGGCAGGCGGCGCAGTTGCTCCTGGGAACCCAGTTGAACGGCCAGTACCGCGGTGTTCTGCGGTTCGTTGGATTTGACCACGGTTGCCACAGGGTGCGCGCTTTCTTCATCCATCAGCCCGGCGAAGGCCTCATCATCGTCCTCTTCGACCTGGGACGTGATCTTGGCGCGAGGCGCGGCTTTCGGCGCGGGCGCGGCCTCGTGCACGTCGTCGAACTGGTCTTCTTCCTCTGCGTCGTCCTCTTCTGGCTCCGGCTCCGGTGGGGGGGGCGGGGCCAGACGGGCGTGCAACTGCCGGGCGATATCACCGATCTCATCCTGGCGATCGATCGCCGGGGTGTAGGGGTGCGGGTCGCGCAGCCATACGCGCAGTTGCAGCAGGGGCAGGGTGATATGGCGGCCTTGGCGCAGGCTCAGGCTCAGTGCCAGGGCCAGCAGGATCGCGGCCAGGATGCCCATGCTCTGCAGGCTGATCAGCATCGGCTGCTGGAACTGGCTCATGTCCAGGCTGATGCGCAGCTGCCCGGCGGTGACGTCCTGGAAGGTGATCTTGGTCTGGTACAGGCCTTGCGCTTCACCCAGCAGGCTGTTGCGCGGGCGCTGCCCGGCTTCGGCGAGGATACGGTTGTCCACGCTGTAGATCGCCGCGTGGGCCACCAATGGGTTCTTCACCAGGTTGCCCAGCAACACGTTGAGGCTGAGGATGTCGTTGGACACCAGCAGCTCGGTCGCCGAGGTGGCGGTCTGGGTGGTCAGGCTCTGGCCAAGGGCATCCGCCTGTTCGTGCATGGCCTGCTTGAACTGCAGGCCCATCACACAGGCATAGATCACCAGCGCCAGCGCCACCAGGAATATGTTGGTGCTGGCGATGCGCAGTGCCAGGGGAACGCGACGTTGGCGCAGGGCACGGAAGATCATGAGGAAGAAGTTGTCTGGTTTGACGGGCGTGGGCCGGTTCACAGAGCGCGGCTCTTAGTGGCGGAAAAGTGTTGCGCAGTATAGCGACCCGTGTTTTGTCGGCAAAGTATCGTTGGCGCCCGATGGTCATGGAAAATCGGTAGAATGCGCATTTTTCATCGAAGTCGGAGCCAGGTTGTGCGCGAAATCGTCCTGATCAACATCACCGGTGAGGACCGTCCCGGTCTCACCGCCGCTATCACCGGCGTCCTGCTCCAGGGCGGTGTGAACATCCTCGACATCGGCCTGGCGGTCATGCACGGCACCTTGTCGTTCGGCATTCTGGTCGATATCCCGGACAATGAAGTGGCCACAGGTCTGCTGCAGAGCGTGCAGTCCAAGGCCCACGAGCTGAACCTGCAGGCCCGCTACACGCCGATTTCCGAGGCGGATTACCAGCACTGGGCCGATGGCCATGGCGAGGCACGCCACATCGTCACCTTGCTCAGCCGCAAGATCACCCCCGAGCAGCTGCAGCGGGTCAGCGCGATCATCAGCCAATACGGCCTGACCATCGAGCGTATCGAGCGCCTGTCCGCCCGGGTAGCCCTGGATACCCAGAGCGAAAACGGCAAGGCAGCCGTCGAAATCTCCGTGCGCGGCGTGCCGAGCGATGCCCAGGCGCTGCGCGCCGACTTCTTCGCCTTGTCCGAAGCGCTGAGCATCGATATTGCCTTCCAGAAGGACGACCTGTTCCGCCGCAACCGCCGCCTGGCGGTGTTCGACATGGACTCGACGCTGATCGAGGCCGAGGTCATCGACGAGCTGGCCAAGGCCGCGGGTGTCGGCGAGCAGGTCGCGGCCATCACCGAGCGGGCGATGCGCGGCGAGCTGGACTTCCGCGCCAGCTTCAAGGAGCGCATGGCGTTGCTCAAGGGGCTGGATGTCAGCGTGCTGGACCAGATTGGCGCATCCCTGCGCCTGACCGAAGGCGCCGAAAACCTGTTCGCCGAACTCAAGCGGCTGGGTTACAAGACGGCGATTCTCTCCGGTGGCTTCACCTACTTTGCCAAGCAGGTGCAGGCGCGCCTGGGCATCGACTATGTGTTTGCCAACGAGCTGGAAGTGGTCGATGGCAAGGTGACCGGCGTCGCCGTGGAGCCGATCGTCGATGCCCAGCGCAAGGCCGAGTTGCTGCAGCAGCTGGCGAGCGAGGAGGGCTTGCAGCTGGAGCAGACGATTGCCGTGGGGGATGGTGCCAATGACCTGCCGATGCTGTCGCTGGCTGGCCTGGGTGTCGCCTTCCGCGCCAAACCGCTGGTGCGCCAATCGGCCAAGCAGGCGATCTCGACGCTGGGTCTGGATGGGGTGCTGTATCTGCTGGGGCTGCGTGACCGCGACGCCCGCGTTTGATCTGAATACAGGGGCTGCTTTGCAGCCCATCGCCGGCAAGCCGGCTCCCACAGGATTTTGCAGCGCTGCGGACATTGTGGGAGCCGGCTTGTCGTGGCGACGAACCGCGGCGATTGGGCCGCAAAGCGGCCCTGAATGCAGCGAATCAAGCCTGCGCCGGCACCGCCAGCAACTCACCCATGCGCACCGCCGAACCGGCACCCAGGGTTTCTGCCCACTTCACCTGCTCCGGCCCGAACAGCACGATGGCCGTGGAGCCCAATTTGAAGCGACCCAGCTCCGCACCTTTTTCCAGGTGGATCGGTGCACGGCTGCCTTCGTCATAACGGAAGGTCTTCAGTTCACGCTTCGGCGGCGTGACCAGCCCTGCCCAGACCGTCTCGATCGAGGCGACGATCATCGCACCGACCAGCACCACGGCCATTGGCCCGCGCTCGGTGTCGAACAGGCACACCACTCGCTCGTTGCGGGCAAACAGCTCAGGCACGTTCTCCGCCGTGGTCTGGTTCACCGAGAACAGACGGCCCGGCACGTAGACCATCTCGCGCAGGGTACCGGCCAGCGGCATGTGCACGCGGTGGTAGTCTTTCGGCGACAAATAGATGGTGGCGAACTCACCGCCCATGAAAGGCGCGGCCAGAGCCGGGTCGCCACCCAGCAGCTCGAGGGCGCTGAAACCATGGCCCTTGGCCTGGAAGATGCGGCCATGCTCGATCGGGCCAAGCTGGCTCACGGCACCGTCGGCCGGGCAGAGGATCGCCCCTGGGGTTTCGTCCAGCGGGCGCGCGCCGGGCTTGAGTGCGCGGGTGAAGAAGGCGTTGAAGTGCTCGTAGGCGCTCAGGTCTTCGACCAGTGCCTCGCTCATGTTCACCTGGTAGCGCTTGGCGAACCAGGCGGTAAAGGCGTTCTTGAACCAGCGAGCGCGGCACTCGGCGACGCAGCCGGCCAACCGTGACAGCAGGTGGTGTGGCAGCAGGTACTGGCTAATGATGAACAAACGGGATTTCATGCAGGTTCCTTAAACTTCTACAGGCGTGTCCGGGTGGTTGCCCCATTCGCCCCACGAACCGGCATAGGCCTTGATGCGGGGGTAGCCCAGGGATTTGGCCACCAGGTAGGTGAAACCGGAGCGGCGGTGTGACTGGCAGTGGGTGATCACTTCCTTGTCGGGCGTGATGCCAAGCTGATTCAGGACTTCAGCGATGTCCTTGCGGATGCGCAGGTGGTCGTTGAGGTCCATGCCAGCGGTCCATTCAAAGTTGATGGCGCCGGGGATATGTCCACCCTTGGCCGCCAGGACCTTCTCGCCGCTGAACTCCTGGGGAGCACGGGCATCCCAGATGGCCAGGTCGTTGGCGCCGAGGCGGCTTTGCAGGTATTCGCGGGTGGCGGTCGGCTCGCCGTGCAGCTGCAAGCGTACGGGCGTGTTGGCCGGCGCCGGTACTTCGGTGGCGAGCTTGTCTGCCGGCCAGGCCTGGATACCGCCGTTGAGGTAGTGATAGGTCCGGTGGCCGATCACATCGAGCATCCAGATGAAACGCCCGGCCCAGCCGCCGCCTTCATCGTCGTAGACCACGTAGACGGCATCATCACGATGGCCGAGCTCGCTGAACAGTTTCTCCAGGTCGCCGAGGGCTGGCAGCAGGCCGGGCGCCGGTGGCAGGCCCAGTTGGGTGCGCTTGCCCTCGACGAAACGCGCGCCAGGGATGTGCCCGCTGACATAGCGGTTGGCGCTGCTCAGGTCGACCAGGATCAGCTGTGGTGAATCCAGGCGCGGCAGCAGGTCATCGGCCTCGATTACCAGGGGCAATCCGGAAAAGTCTGTCATCCACGGTCTCCAGTGTGGAAAGAGGGAGCGATTGTAGCGCAAGGGTCAGCCATTGCGGTTGGCAAACACCGCCAGGGCGCGTTCGATGCATTGAGCGGTTTTGCCGAAGGCCTGCACGCTCACGTCGGCCAGGGGCTTGCCGCCTTGGTCGGCCACCGCCAGCATCAGCACCTGTTCATTGACCGCCAGCGAACGTAGCAGCACGTGTTCGCTGCGAAAGAGTGCGCGCAGCGCGGAGGGCAGCAGCGCGGAGAACTGGCTGTGGTTTTCCGGCGTAAGGCGTAGTTGCCCGGCTTTGCTGACCAGCTTCTGCAGCAGCTTGTTCTGCGCGATGGGCAGGGCAATGGCCGCTGCCTCTTTCGGCAGACCGGCCGTTTGCTGCACACGCAGCAGGTCATTGGCCCTGTCCAGGCTGAGCAGCAGCACGCGCTGCATGCCGCATTCCTGCAGGGCCTGGCGCGCCTGGGTGGCCAGGTGCACGGCATTGGTGAACGGGCTGGGCTGTGCCAGCAGGTCCTGACACAGCGTGCGCCAGCGACTCAGTTGCTCGCTTGAAGGCGGCGGTGGCGCCAGCATGTCGGGGTGCGGGCGGCGCTGGTGCCAAGGCCAGATCAGCGCTTCGGCCGGGTGGAACAGTGCGTGCCTGGCGTGGCGTCGGGCACTGGCGGCAGCCTGCTGGTGGACCTGTTGTTGCACGTCTTCCAGCGACGTTTGCAGGTACAGCGCAGTCAGCAACTGCCAGCGCAGCAGGTGCGGGTTGTCCCAGCCTACCTGGGCTGCCAGCGCCAGGTTGTTGGCCAGCAGCACGGTATTGGCGGGCTGGTTGAGCCAGCGGCGCAGACCAGGCGCATCGTCGAGGCGGTGCTGCTGGCTGAGCAGGTCTTCGTCGCGGGCAATGCTCAGTACCTGGGCCAGTTGCTCACGTTCTTCCAGCAGCAAGCGGTAGCCTTGGGTCACCCATTGCGGCAGACGCCATTGCTCGGCCACGGCTTGGCACAGGGCCATGATGCGCACGCCGAAGAGCTCTTCCTCAACCTCTGCGGCTTCTTCGCCCTTGTGGATGACCCGCAGTTCCCAGGTGTCGAGCAGCTTGGGGTAGGTCAGTGCCATGGGCCACAGCGGCGAAAGGAACAGCAGGCTGCCCCAATGGATTTCCTGCCACAGCCGTGCCAGACGGCTGGCGAACAAGCCGCTGGCCTGTTGCGCGGCATGCTGGCTGATCAGCAGGAACTGGCGCAGCACGGGGGGGATGTCGGCGTCCGGCAATGCCGGCAGGCGATTGAGCAATTCCTTGCTGCGCGCAAGGCCCAGGCGATTGAGGGCAATTTCCAGGCTTTCGGCAGGCTCTGCCTGGCTGGCGTTGGCCGGGTGGTTGGCCTCACGCATCACTGACAGCACCAGGGCCGGGCTGTCCTGCATCAGTTCGGCGATGTCGCGCAGGGAGCGGCGGTTATCGTTGATGGCGCTCATGACCCGGTCGTAACTCTGCTTCGGCACCGGTACACGAACACCGTCGAGCAGCTTTATCCAGGCTTCTAGCGTACGCGGATTCTGAGTGGGCACCTTGGATTCCATTGGCATTTTGACATCAGTCCGAACTGGCTTTTCGCATTTTGTGGCTATAGTCTGGCGCAGTTCTGCCGATAAGTAGAAGAAGAGTTTTAAAGCTCCCGTCCCTCACCCTGACCACGACAGCAAGTGCTTTGAACCTATGGCTAAAATTATCGGCATCATCGTCGTATTCGCGAGTGTGCTCGGCGGATATGTGCTTTCCCACGGCAAGATCGCGGCACTGATCCAGCCGTTCGAAGTGCTGATCATCGGCGGTGCGGCCTTTGGCGCTTTCATGCAGGCCAACCCGGGTTACATGACCATGCATGTAATCAAGAAGTCGATGAAGATGTTCGGCACCCGCTTCACCCATACCTTCTACCTGGAAGTTCTGGGTCTTGTGTACGAGATCCTCAACAAGAGCCGTCGTGAAGGCATGATGGCCATCGAGAGCGACATCGAGGACGCCGCGGCCAGCCCGATCTTCGCCAAGTACCCTGCTGTGCTGGGCGATGAGCGCATGACCGCGTTCATCTGCGACTACCTGCGCATCATGTCCACCGGCAACATGGCGCCCCACGAGCTCGAAGGCCTGTTCGACATGGAGCTGCTGAGCATGAAGGAAGAGCTCGAGCACCCGTCGCACGCGGTCACCGGTATTGCCGACGGCATGCCTGGTTTCGGTATCGTCGCGGCGGTATTGGGTATCGTCGTGACCATGGCTTCGCTCGGCGAGGGCGACCAGGCCTCGATCGGCCTGCACGTCGGCGCGGCACTGGTCGGTACCTTCTTCGGTATCCTGGCGGCCTATGGCTTCTTCGGGCCGTTGGCCAAGTGCCTGGAACACGATGCCAAGGAAGAGATCAACCTTTATGAGTCGATCAAGGCATCGCTGGTTGCCTCGGCCTCGGGCATGCCGCCTTCGCTGGCCGTGGAGTTCGGGCGCAAGGTGCTGTACCCAAGGCATCGCCCGAGTTTTGCCGAGCTGGAACAAGCAGTTCGCGGTCGCTGAGTCATGGAAAACAATCAGCCGATAATCATCAAGCGCGTCAAACGCTATGGCGGCGGGCACCATGGGGGTGCCTGGAAGATCGCTTTCGCCGACTTCGCCACGGCGATGATGGCCTTCTTCCTGGTGCTGTGGTTGCTGTCCACGGCCACGCCCGAGCAGAAGATCGCCATCGCCGGCTATTTCAAAGACCCGATCGGCTTCTCCGAAAGCGGTACGCCCTACGTCATCGACCTGGGCGGTTCGCCGCAGATGGCGCCGGAAAAGACCATCAATCCGGAACAAAAGGCCGAGCCTACCCCTGATACCAGCATCCAGATGAACAAGGAGCAGGTCGAGACCATGGCCGAACAGGTCGAGCGCGAGCGCCTCGAGCTGTTGCTGCAGGAGTTGCAGAACAAGGTCGAAGAGAACCCGCAGCTGCAGAAGTTCAAGGACCAGATCCTGTTCGAAATTACCCAGGACGGTCTACGCATCCAGATCATGGATGCCGAGAACCGGCCCATGTTCGACATTGGCAGCGCGCGTTTGCAGCCGTACTTCGAGGACATCCTGCTGGCCATGGCCGATACCATCAAGGCCGTGCCGAACAAGATCAGCATCAGCGGCCATACCGATGCCAAGCCCTATTCGGGCAGCGGTGAGTTCGGCAACTGGGAGCTGTCGGCCAATCGCGCCAATGCCGCACGCCGGGCGCTGGTGGCTGGGGGCTATCCGGATGAACAGGTGGCGCGGGTGGTGGGGTATGCCTCGTCTTCGCTGTTCGACCGCAAGGATCCATTCAACCCGGTCAACCGCCGTATCGACATCATCGTCTTGACCAAGAAGGCCCAGCGCAACATCGAGGGCGAGCAGGGCACGCCAGAGACGCCGCCGGCCCAGGCGCCAGCACCCGCTGCGCCTGGCGCTTCGACGGCACCTGGCGCAGGTGATGCGCCGATGCAGCCACGGGAGCTGCGCCAGAAGCTGAACATCTTCGAGGAAGGTACCTTGAAGATGGACGAGGCCAAGGACCAGTAAGGTGTACGGGGCTTGTGGGAGCGGGCTTGTCCCGCGAACCAGGGCGTAGCCCTGGCCATGCCCCTCCATTGCCCGGGCTGTCCCTTTCGCGGGACAAGCCCGCTCCCACAGCGGCCCCGAGCTTTCAAAACCCCCGCCGGATCTTGGCCTTGAGATCGGCATGAAAGAAATCCGCATTGTCCCTGTCGGCCCAACTGCCGCCCAGCGCCGGTAAGGCCAAGGCCCGGGCGAATGTGCATTCGTCGTGATAGGCCCTGACAAACAGGTCGATATGCGATAGCTCGCGCATTACCGGCCATTTGCCAAGGTGAGACGGCAAGGCGTCGCCGTCCGGCTGGTAAAAACTCACCCTTCGGCTGGCCATGACCGCAGCCCCCAGCAGCCATGCCGTCCACCAGTCATCGGTGAAACGCTCAGGCAGCAGGCCAATCCAGTGGGTTGCATCACACACGTGTTGGCAGAAGCTGCCATACAGGTCTTCGCTGGTTTGCCCGTCGCAGTCGAACAGGACCAAATGTGCGGGGATGCCTTCGAGCAGCAGGCGCTCGTTGAGAATGAAGGCGTCAAGCCGCTCTTCGTGGCGGTAGCTGATGAACACCGGCATCGCGGTTGCCCTCCCTGATAGAAGACATGACCATCAGGGAAAGCTGCGAGCGGAGCAATAGCCGACGGCAAAACCGGAGCGGTCCTACGCGTTGCGGTAAAAAGTCCTACAGATTAGTAGCTGTCTTCCGGCAGGCTGGCAATGATCGAGCGGTAGCTGTTCATCCGCTGCGGCTTGATTCGACCTTCTTCCAGTGCTTTGAGCAGGGCGCAACCCGGCTCGCGGTCATGCTTGCAGTCGCGGAAACGGCAGGTGCCGAACAGGTCGCGGAATTCGATGAAGCCGTCCTCCACGTCATCACGGCTGACATGGCCGAGGCCGAATTCGCGGATGCCGGGTGAGTCGATCAGGTCGCCGCCCTTGGGGAAGTGGTACAGGCGCGCGGTGGTAGTGGTGTGCGTGCCCTGGCCGGACCACTCGGAAAGATCGCCCACGCGGGTGTCGGCTTCCGGCAGCAGGCTGTTGACCAGCGATGACTTGCCCACGCCCGACTGGCCGACGAACACGCTGATGTGGCCATCGAGCATCTGTTGCAGGCGTTGCATGCCGTCACCGTGGTGCGCCGATACTTCCAGCAGCGGGTAGCCCAGCTCGCGGTAGACTTCGAGCAGGGCGTGCAGGCCCGGGCCGTTCTCTTCGTTGATCAGGTCGGCTTTGTTCAGCAGCAGCAGCGGGCGGATACCGGCATGCTCGGCCGCCACGAGGTAGCGGTCGATCAGGTTCGGATGCGGTTCGGGCGCCGGCGCGAACACGATCACGATCAAGTCGACGTTGGCCGCCACCGGCTTGAGTTGGCCGTGGTTGTTCGGCCGGCACAGCTCGGTGCTGCGGGGCATCTGCGCGACGATCACGCCAATGCCCTGGTTGCCTGCGCGCCATACGACCCGGTCGCCGGTGACCAGCGCCGGCAGGTTGGCTCGCAGGTGGCAACGGAATACCTGGCCGGCGGACTCGCCGTCCTGCGCCTCGACCTCGACCTGCACACCGAAGTGGGCGATCACCAGCCCCAGCTGCTCCGGCCCCAGGTCGCCACCTTCCAGCTCCTGCAGCGCATGCTGCTCGCGTTTGGCGGCGCGTGCGGCGCGTTCGTTCTGGATTTTTTCGATACGCCAGTTCTGGCGGCGATTGAGCTGGCGTTTGGCCATGAAGGTTCCGTGGTGGGACGAATGAAAACGGCCCGCAGTTTAGCACGCCAGGCGCCGGACCATTGCGCTTAGCGTTGCGCCATGAATGCGCGGGCCGCGCCCGCTAGGCTAATATGACCGTCTATACGAGGAGCCCTGCATGCAGAACCCACAGAACCTGATCTGGATCGACCTGGAAATGACCGGTCTGGACCCGGATAGCGATGTCATCATCGAGATGGCCACCATCGTCACCGACAGCGAACTGAACACCCTGGCCGAAGGGCCGGTGATCGCCATCCACCACAGCGATGAAGTGCTGGCGCGCATGGACGAGTGGAATACCCGTACCCACGGTGGCTCGGGCCTGACCCAGCGCGTGCGCGAAAGCAAGGTCAGCATGGCCGAGGCCGAGGCGCAGACCATCGCCTTCCTCGAGCAGTGGGTGCCGAAGGGCAAATCGCCGATCTGCGGCAACAGCATCTGCCAGGACCGCCGTTTCCTCTATCGCCACATGCGTGATCTGGAAAACTACTTCCACTACCGTAACCTCGATGTCTCCACCTTGAAGGAGCTGGCCGCGCGCTGGGCACCGGATGTGCGTGACAGCTTCAAGAAGGGCGGCACCCACCTGGCGCTGGACGATATCCGTGAGTCGATCGCCGAACTGCGCCACTACCGCGAGCACTTCATCAAGGTGTGAGCCGTAAGGGCGCAGATATTGTATCGGCGCCCTCTTTTGGTGCCTTGGGCAACTGGTTAGACTGCGCGCCTTTCCCGCACGGACCCGCGCCATGTTGCTGATGCTCTACCTTGTTGCCATCACCGCCGAAGCCATGACTGGCGCCTTGTCCGCTGGCCGGCGAGGCATGGACTGGTTTGGCGTGGTGCTGATCGCCTGCGTCACCGCCCTGGGCGGCGGTTCGGTGCGCGACGTCTTGCTCGGACACTACCCGTTGACCTGGGTGAAGCACCCGGAATACCTGGTACTGACCAGCCTTGCCGCACTGCTGACGATTTTCATCGCGCCAATGATGCGCCGCCTGCGCTCGCTGTTCCTGGTGCTGGATGCCCTGGGGCTGGTGGCCTTTACCCTGATTGGCTGCATGACTGCGCTGGAAATGGGGCAGGGCATGCTTGTCGCATCGATAAGCGGGGTGATCACCGGGGTGTTTGGCGGGATCCTGCGGGATATTTTCTGCAACGACATTCCGCTGGTGTTCCGCCGTGAGCTCTATGCCAGTGTGTCGTTCGCGGCAGCGTGGTTCTACCTGGGGTGCGTGTACTTCAAGGTGCCGGGGGAGCAGGCCATGTTACTGACCTTGTTCGGCGGGTTCCTGGTGCGTTTGCTGGCCATCCGCTTCCATTGGGAAATGCCCAAGTTTCACTACAACGACCAGCAGTGAGGCTGGGGCTGCTTTGCAGCCCATCGCCGGCAAGCCGGCTCCCACAAAGGGTGGGGTGGGAGCCGGCTTGCCGGCGATAGGGGTGCGAAGCGCCCCGCTTAGTGGCGGCGCGCATGCTCCTCCAACGCCCACTCCACATGCTCACGCACCAGCTCCGAAGGGTCTTCCCGGCGCGCCTTCAAGGCCTCCAGCACCGGAATCGTCGAAGGCGCATTGCCCAACCCCACCGCCAGGTTGCGCAAGAAGCGTTCATACCCCGCCCGCCGCAATGGCCCGCCTTCGGTCTTGCGCAGGAAGGTCTTCTCGTCCCACAGGAACATTTCGGCCAGCTCGGCATTCTCCAGGCCGTGCCGGGGCTGGAAGTCATTTTCCTGGGTAGGCTGTGCGAAACGGTTCCACGGGCAGACGATCTGGCAGTCGTCGCAGCCGAACACACGGTTGCCCATCTTCGCCCGCAGTTCGACGGGAATGGCGCCCTTGAGCTCGATCGTCAGGTAGGAAATACAACGCCGCGCATCCAGCACGTAGGGCCCGACGAAGGCTTGCGTGGGGCAGATGTCCAGGCACGCCTGGCAGCGCCCGCAATGCTCGCTGACATGGGCCTCGTCCACCGGCAGCGGCAGGTCGACGAACAGTTCGGCGAGGAAGAAGTAGCTGCCGGCCTTGCGGTTGAGCAACAGGGTGTTCTTGCCGATCCAGCCTAGCCCGGCCTGCTCGGCCAGCGCCTTCTCCAGCACCGGGGCGCTGTCGACGAAGGCCCGGTAGCCAAACGGGCCGATGTCTTCCTGGATACGGTCGGCCAGGTGTTGCACGCGTTTGCGCACCAGCTTGTGATAGTCCCGCCCCAGGGCATAGCGCGACACATAGGCCTTTTCCGGTTGCGCCAGGCGCTGCGCCATCTGCGTGTCGCCAGGCAGGTAGTCCATGCGCAGCGATACCACGCGCACGGTACCGGGGATCAGTTGCTCGGGGTGGGCGCGCTTGCTGCCGTGCGCGCCGAGGTATTCCATCTCGCCCTGGTAGCCGGCGTCGAGCCAGCGCTGCAGGTGATGTTCGTGCTCGCCAAGGTCTACACCGGCGATGCCGACGTGGGCAAAACCGAGTTCTCGGCCCCAATCCTTGATCGATTGGGCCAGTGCGGCGAGGTCAGGTGTGCAAGCGGACATGGATGGGCAAGGCAATACGGGCTCAGGTGCGTATAATTCTGCCAGACATTGGAGCCTTTGACCCCATGCCCCAGACCAAACACACCGGCCACCCCCCGCAACTGCTCGGCAGCAGGACGGTCGCGCGCCTGCCTGCAAGGCCTGCGCATGCCCAGAAAGGTGACTTCGGCCATGTGCTGGTGGTCGGTGGCGACCTCGGTACCGGTGGTGCGGTGTTGCTGAGTGCCGAGGCGGCACTGCGCTGTGGCGCCGGTCTGGTCAGCGTGGCGACCCGCCCCGAACACGTTGCCGCAAGCCTTGCTCGCTTGCCGGAAACCATGTGCCTTGGCGTGAGCTCGGCCAACCAGCTGATGGGTGTGCTGGAGCGGGCCTCGGTACTGGTGGTTGGCCCGGGCCTTGGCCAGGCCGCCTGGGGGCGTAGCCTGCTGTCGGCAGTGGCCAATGCCGAACGGCCACAGGTGTGGGACGCCGATGCGCTGAACCTGTTGGCGCATACTCCGCTGGCCCTGCCCAGCGGCAGTATTCTGACCCCTCATCCTGGGGAGGCGGCGCGATTACTGGGCATTTCCACCGAGGCAGTACAGACTGACCGCGCCGGCGCTGCGCGGAAGCTGGCGCGGCGCTATGCCAGCATCTGCGTGCTCAAGGGGGCCGGCACCCTGGTCGCCGACCCGACGGGGCAGTTGGCGCTGTGCGAACGCGGTCACCCGGCGATGGCTGGGGCGGGGCTGGGCGATGTGCTGACCGGCGTCCTGGGGGCTTTATTGGCCCAGGGGCTGGATGCCTGGAGCGCTGCCTGCCTGGGCGTATGGCTGCACGCCTGCGCCGGCGAGCGTCTGGGGAGCAAAGGTAGAGGCCTGGCGGCCAGCGATCTGGCGCCGGTCATTCGTGAGTTGTTGGAGGAACATTCTGCGTGTCTGGCATAACCCTGTTTCTGGCCGATGAAGCGGCCACGGTGGCATTCGGCACCAAACTGGCCGAGGTGACCGGCGGTCACGGCGTGATCTTCCTCGAAGGTGACCTGGGGGCTGGCAAGACCACCCTGTCGCGTGGCCTGATCCGTGGCCTGGGCCATACTGGTGCAGTGAAAAGCCCCACGTTTACCGTGGTCGAGCCTTACGAGATCGGTACGGTGCGTGCCTTCCACTTCGACCTGTATCGCCTGGTCGATCCGGAAGAGCTGGAGTACATGGGCATTCGCGACTACTTCGAGGGCGACCCGCTGTGCCTGTTCGAGTGGCCACAAAAGGGTGCGGGCGTTTTGCCAAAGCCTGACCTGACCATTACCATAAGCCCCCAAGCGAGCGGACGCTCGCTCAACCTTTCGCCGCAGGGGGCTCGCGGCGAGGCCTGGTGCGCTGCACTGGCCGAACACAATAAACAGTAAGTGGGGTAGGTATGCGCATACGCGCACTGGTCGCTGCCGTTGGGCTGCTGCTGACAGCAGTGACCGTTGACGCTCTGGCCGTCACACAAGTCAAGAGCATGCGCCTGTGGCGCGCGCCGGACAACACACGGCTTGTATTCGACCTGTCGGGTCCGGTGCAGCATAGCGTCTTCACCCTGAGCGCGCCCAACCGCCTCGTCATTGATATCAATGGCGCGACCCTGGCCGCGCCGCTGAGTGTCTCTACGTCGAACACGCCCATCACCAGCGTGCGCTCCGCCCAGCGCACACCGACTGACCTGCGCGTGGTGGTCGACCTGAAGAAGTCGGTCACGCCCAAGAGCTTTACCCTGGCTCCCAATGCCCAGTATGGCAATCGCCTGGTGGTCGACCTGTACGACCAGGAGTCCGACGCCATCGCCGCCACGGCGCCTTCGGCACCCCCTGCGCCGGTACCTGCCCCGGCCACCACGCCTGCCGTGCCGGTTACCCCGGCGCAGCCCGCAATCAAGCTGCCGCCTGTACCTGCCGGCAAGCGCGACATCGTGGTCGCCATCGACGCCGGCCACGGCGGCGAGGACCCGGGTGCCTCCGGCTCGCGCGGCCAGCACGAGAAAGACATCGTGCTGCAGATCGCCAAGGAGCTGCAGCGCCAGATCAACACCGAGAAGGGCTACCGCGCCGAGCTGACCCGTACCGGTGACTACTTCATCCCGCTGCGCAAGCGCACCGAGATCGCCCGCAAGAAGGGCGCCGACCTGTTCATCTCGATCCACGCTGACGCCGCGCCGTCGCGGGCCGCGTTCGGGGCATCGGTGTTCGCCCTGTCCGACCGCGGCGCCACCTCCGAAACGGCGCGTTGGTTGGCCGATACGGAAAACCGTTCCGACCTGATCGGCGGTGCCGGCAACGTCAGCCTCGACGACAAGGACCGCATGCTGGCGGGCGTGCTGCTTGACCTGTCGATGACCGCGACGCTCAGCTCCAGCCTCAATGTCGGGCAGAAGGTGCTCGGCAACATGGGCCGGGTCACTTCGCTGCACAAGCAGCGGGTGGAACAGGCAGGCTTCATGGTGTTGAAGTCGCCTGACATTCCGTCGATCCTCGTCGAAACCGGGTTCATTTCCAACAATAATGAAGCCGCCAAGCTGGCCACCTCCAGTCACCAGCAGGCCTTGGCCCGTTCGATTCATACCAGTGTGCGCCAGTACTTCCAGCAAAACCCGCCGCCTGGCACTTACGTGGCCTGGCTGCGTGACAGCGGCAAGATTGCCCAGGGCCCGCGTGACCATACCGTGCGCCCTGGTGAGACCTTGGCGATGATCGCCGTGCGCTACCAGGTCAGTGTTCCCAGCCTGCGCAGCAGCAACAGCCTCAAGACCGATGAACTGAAGGTTGGCCAGCACCTGACTATCCCCGCCACTACCTTGGCCTCGCAGCAATGAGTGGCGGTTCGCGCATCCAGCTGCTCAGCCCGCGGCTGGCTAACCAGATTGCCGCAGGTGAGGTGGTCGAACGCCCGGCCTCGGTGGCCAAGGAGCTGTTGGAAAACAGCCTCGACTCCGGTGCTCGGCGCATCGACGTCGAAGTCGAGCAGGGGGGCGTCAAGCTGCTGCGGGTGCGTGACGACGGCAGTGGTATCTCCGCCGATGACTTGCCACTGGCCCTGGCTCGCCACGCCACCAGCAAGATTCGCGAACTGGAAGACCTGGAAGGGGTGTTGAGCCTCGGTTTTCGTGGCGAGGCCCTGGCTTCGATCAGTTCGGTGGCGCGCCTGACCCTGACCTCGCGTACCGCCAGCGCCGGCGAAGCCTGGCAGGTCGAGACCGAGGGGCGTGACATGACGCCACGGGTGCAGCCGGCCGCGCACCCGGTCGGCACCTCGGTGGAAGTGCGCGACCTGTTCTTCAATACCCCGGCCCGGCGCAAGTTCCTCAAGGCCGAGAAGACCGAGTTCGATCACCTGCAGGAGGTTATCCGCCGTCTGGCCCTGGCGCGCTTCGATGTCGGCTTCCACCTGCGGCATAACGGCAAGAGCATTCTCAGCCTGCACGAAGCACACGACGAAACAGCCCGTGCGCGAAGGGTCGGCGCCATCTGTGGCCCCGGTTTCATGGAGCAGGCGCTGCCCATCGACGTCGAACGCAACGGCCTGCGCCTGTGGGGCTGGGTCGGCCTGCCGACGTTCTCGCGCAGCCAGGCTGACCTGCAGTACTTCTTCGTCAATGGCCGCGCGGTGCGCGACAAGCTGGTCGCCCATGCCGTGCGCCAGGCCTATCGCGATGTGCTGTTCAATGGCCGCCACCCGACCTTCGTGCTGTTCCTCGAACTCGAGCCCAATGGCGTCGACGTCAACGTGCACCCGACCAAGCACGAAGTGCGTTTCCGTGAAGGGCGCTCGGTGCACGACTTCCTCTATGGCACCTTGCACCGTGCCTTGGCCGATGTTCGTCCGGAAGACCAGCTGGCAGCGCCCGCCGCGGCCGCCGAGATGGTCCGCCCGACAGGGCAGCAGGTCGGTGAGTTCGGCCCGCAAGGTGAGATGCGCCTGGCCTCACCGGTCCTTGAGCAGCCCCAGGCACCCCAGTTTGCGATTTCCAATGGTGGCAGTGGCGCAGGCTACCAATACCAGTACACCCCGCGTCCGTCCCAGCCGCTGCCGGCGGCCGAGTCTCAAGCGGTCTATCGCGAGTTCTACAAGCCATTGAGCGACGGGGCGCCTGCGCCTTCGACGCTGCCTGAGGGCCAGGGCGATATTCCGCCGCTGGGCTATGCCCTGGCCCAGCTCAAAGGCATCTACATCCTCGCCGAGAATGCCGTAGGTCTGGTGCTGGTGGACATGCACGCCGCCCACGAGCGGATCATGTACGAGCGACTCAAGGTCGCCATGGCCAGCGAAGGCCTGAGTGGCCAGCCGCTGTTGGTGCCCGAGACGCTGGCGCTGAGCCAGCGCGAAGCCGATTGCGCCGAAGAGCATGGGCAATGGTTCCAGCGCCTGGGCTTCGAGTTGCAGCGCCTGGGCCCGGAAACCCTGGCGATCCGCCAGATCCCGGCCTTGCTCAAGCAAGCCGAGGCCAATCGCCTGGTTCAGGACGTACTCGCCGACCTGATGGAGTACGGCACCAGTGACCGTATCCAGGCGCACCTCAACGAGCTGCTCGGCACCATGGCCTGTCACGGCGCCGTGCGCGCCAACCGGCGCCTGGCGATTCCCGAGATGAACGCCTTGCTGCGCGACATGGAAAACACCGAGCGCAGCGGCCAATGCAACCACGGCCGACCGACCTGGACCCAGATGGGCCTGGACGACCTGGACAAACTTTTCCTGCGCGGTCGATGAAATGAGCGGCAAGCCCCCTGCAATATTCCTCATGGGCCCGACAGCGGCCGGCAAGACCGACCTTGCCATCGAACTGACCAAAGTCTTGCCCTGCGAGCTGATCAGTGTCGACTCGGCGCTGGTCTATCGCGGCATGGACATTGGTTCGGCCAAGCCTTCCAAAGAGATCCTGGCTGCCCATCCGCACCGTTTGATCGACATTCGTGACCCGGCCGAAAGCTATTCGGCCGCGCAGTTCCGCGCCGATGCGCTGGAAGCGATGGCCGAGATCACTGCACGTGGCAAGATCCCGCTGCTGGTTGGCGGCACCATGCTCTACTACAAGGCGCTGATCGATGGCCTGGCGGACATGCCCGCGGCCGATGCTGCCGTGCGGGCGGAACTTGAGGCCCAGGCTGAGGCGCTGGGCCTGGCCGAACTGCATCGGCAGCTGGCTGAAGTGGACCCTGTGTCGGCGGCGCGCATTCACCCCAACGACCCGCAGCGCCTGATCCGAGCGCTGGAAGTGTACCGGGTGAGCGGCGAGAGCATGACGGCACATCGCCAGCGTCAATTCGCGGAAAGTAGCGCCGCAGACGCAGGCGCTGGCACGCATTTGCCCTATACTGTCGCGAGTTTGGCGATCGCTCCTACAGATCGTCACATTTTGCATCAGCGAATTGCGCTACGATTCTCGCAAATGCTGGAACAGGGCTTCATCGACGAGGTCCGATCGCTGCGGGCCAGAAGTGACTTGCACGCCGGACTGCCGTCTATACGGGCAGTGGGATATCGGCAAGTCTGGGACTACCTTGACGGCAAGCTGACTGAGGATGAGATGCGCGAACGCGGTATCATTGCCACTCGACAGCTGGCCAAGCGGCAGTTCACCTGGTTGCGTGGTTGGGCCGACGTACATTGGCTCGACAGCCTGGCCTGCGACAATCTGTCCCGCACCTTGAAATACCTTGGGGCCGTCTCCATATTGAGCTGAGTCCCTGCTGATTGCCGTCTATTCTTGCGAAGGGGCGGCACAACTTATCGATTTCTTTGAATTTCTATTATTTATCCTTACAGGAGTGCGGCATATGTCAAAAGGGCATTCGCTACAAGACCCTTACTTGAACACCTTGAGAAAAGAAAAGGTCCCGGTTTCGATCTATCTGGTCAACGGCATCAAACTGCAGGGCTCGATCGAATCCTTCGACCAGTTCGTGGTACTGCTGAAGAACACCGTCAGCCAGATGGTCTACAAGCACGCTATTTCGACCGTGGTTCCTGCCCGTCCGGTTCGCCTGCCTAGCCCGTCCGATTCCGAACACGGTGACAGCGAGCCAGGCAACGCCTGATAGGAGCCTGCATTGTTCTTTGAGCGCCACGGTGGTGGTGAGCGAGCACTGCTCGTTCACTTGGAAGGTCAGAACCCTGAGGCGCGCGAAGATCCGCAGGAGTTTCAGGAACTGGCATTGTCGGCCGGCGCCGACATCGTTTCGCTGGTCACGGTGGCACGGCATCAGCCTACCGCCAAATACCTGATTGGCAGTGGCAAGGTCGAGGAATTGCGCGACCTGGTCAACGCCGAACAGGTAGACCTGGTGATTTTCAATCACACCCTCACGCCCAGTCAGGAGCGCAACCTCGAACGTGTCTTCGAGTGTCGTGTGCTCGACCGTACCGGGCTGATCCTCGATATCTTCGCCCAGCGGGCGCGTACCCATGAAGGCAAGCTGCAGGTCGAACTGGCCCAGCTCGAGCACATGAGCACGCGGCTGGTTCGCGGCTGGACCCACCTTGAGCGGCAGAAAGGTGGTATCGGCCTGCGCGGCCCGGGTGAAACCCAGCTGGAAACCGACCGCCGCCTATTGCGGGTGCGCCTGCGGCAGATCAAGGGGCGTCTGGAAAAGGTCCGCAGCCAGCGTGAGCAGGCTCGTCGTGGCCGTCGCCGCGCGGATATTCCTTCGGTATCGCTGGTGGGCTACACCAACGCCGGCAAGTCAACGCTGTTCAACGCCTTGACCGAATCCGAGGTGTACGCCGCCGACCAACTGTTCGCCACCCTCGACCCGACCCTGCGCCGGCTCGAGCTCAACGACCTCGGGCCGATCGTGCTGGCCGACACCGTGGGCTTCATTCGTCACCTGCCGCACAAGCTGGTCGAAGCATTTCGGGCTACGCTCGAAGAGTCGAGCAACGCTGACCTGCTGCTGCACGTGATCGACGCCCATGAGCCAGAGCGCATGGAGCAGATCGAGCAGGTGCTGGCAGTACTTGGCGAGATCGGTGCCGAAGGCTTGCCGATCCTCGAGGTCTATAACAAACTCGACCTGCTAGAAGATGTCGAGCCGCAGATTCAGCGCGATGCCGATGGCAAGCCTGAGCGGGTCTGGGTATCGGCACGCGATGGACGTGGTCTGGAGCTGGTTGGCCAGGCGATTGCCGAGCTGCTGGGGGATGATCTGTTTGTCGGTACCCTGTGTCTGGAGCAGCGTTTTGCCCGTTTGCGCGCGCAATTCTTTGCCCTGGGTGCCGTGCAGAGTGAAACGCATGATGAAGAAGGGCGCTACCTGCTGAGTGTTCGGTTGCCCATGGTCGAATTGAATCGCCTGGTCAGCCGTGAAGGCATGGAGCCGCAAGTGTTTGTCGAGCAACACACTTTGCAATAAATGCCCGGCGAGGTCGCCGGGCGGCAGTGGCAGGCATTCTGTAGCATTGGACGGCGCGCCGTGGGCGCGTCTTTGCTTTATCAGATGGAGAGCGCTATGGCTTGGAACGAGCCGGGTGGCAACTCGAACAATCAGGATCCCTGGGGCGGCCGACGCGGTGGCGGCGGTGGCGATAAAAAAGGTCCGCCTGATCTGGACGAGGCCTTCCGCAAACTGCAGGACAGCCTCAATGGCATGTTCGGCAGTGGCAAAAAACGTGGCGGCGGTGACCGCAATGTCGGCAAGGGTGGCGGCTTCGGCCTGCTGGGCATCGGCCTGGCGGTGCTGGCTGCAATCTGGCTGTACAGCGCCGTGTACGTGGTCGACGAGCAGGAGCAGGCCGTAGTGCTGCGCTTCGGCAAGTACTATGAGACGGTCGGTCCCGGCCTGAACATCTACTTCCCGCCCATCGATCGCAAGTACATGGAAAACGTCACGCGCGAGCGTGCCTACACCAAGCAGGGTCAGATGCTCACCGAAGACGAGAACATCGTCGAGGTACCACTGACCGTCCAGTACAAGATCAGCAACCTGCAGGACTTCGTGCTCAACGTCGACCAGCCCGAGGTGAGCCTGCAGCATGCCACCGACAGCGCCCTGCGCCACGTGGTGGGTTCCACTTCGATGGACCAGGTACTGACCGAAGGTCGTGAGCAGATGGCCGTGGATATCCGCGAACGTTTGCAGCGTTTCCTCGACAACTACCGTACCGGCATCACCGTTACCCAGGTCAACGTACAGAGCGCGGCTGCCCCGCGTGAAGTACAGGAAGCCTTCGATGACGTGATCCGTGCCCGCGAAGACGAGCAGCGTGCCCGCAACCAGGCCGAGTCCTACGCCAACGGCGTGGTGCCGGAAGCCCGTGGTCAGGCCCAGCGCATCATCGAGGACGCCAACGGTTACCGCGACGAAGTCATCGCGCGCGCCAAGGGTGAGGCCGACCGCTTCACCAAGCTGGTCGCCGAGTACCACAAGGCACCTGACGTGACCCGTCAGCGTCTGTACCTGGAGACCATGCAAGAGGTCTACAGCAATTCGAGCAAGGTCATGGTGGCGACCAAGGACGGGCAGAACAACCTGCTCTACCTGCCGCTGGACAAGATGGTCGAAGGCAGCCGCAACACGTCCGCACCTGTCACCGGCGTTACCCCGTCGGCCAACGATGCAGCAGCGCGTGCGGCGCAGGACCTTCAACAGCAACAGCAGCAGATGCGTACTAGGGAGAGCCGCTGATGAGCAATAGATCGCTGATCGCCCTGATCGCCGCTGTGGTCCTGGCCATCGTGGCCTGGAACAGCTTCTACATCGTGTCCCAGACGGAGCGTGCGGTACTGCTGCGCTTCGGTAAGGTGGTCCAGGCGGATGTCCAGCCGGGGCTGCATGTGAAGATCCCGTATGTGAACCAGGTCCGCAAGTTCGACGCCCGCCTGATGACCCTCGACGCCCCGACCCAGCGGTTCCTGACCCTGGAGAAGAAAGCGGTGATGGTCGACGCCTACGCCAAGTGGCGCGTCAAGGATGCCGAGCGCTTCTACACTGCCACCTCCGGCATGAAGCAGATTGCCGACGAGCGTCTGTCGCGCCGTCTGGAAAGCGGCCTGCGCGACCAATTCGGTAAGCGTACCCTGCACGAAGTGGTGTCCGGTGAACGTGACGCGCTGATGGCTGACATCACCGCCTCGCTGAACCGCATGGCCAGCAAGGAGCTGGGTATCGAGGTGGTCGACGTGCGCGTCAAGGCCATCGACCTGCCGAAGGAAGTCAACCGCAGCGTGTTCGACCGCATGAGCACCGAGCGTGAGCGCGAAGCCCGCGAGCATCGTGCCAAGGGTAACGAGCTGGCCGAGGGTATCCGCGCGGATGCCGATCGTCAGCGCCGTGTACTGCTGGCCGAAGCCTACCGCGAAGCTGAGGAAACCCGTGGTGACGGCGACGCCCAGGCGGCCGCCATCTATGCCAAGGCTTACAGCCAGGACGCTGATTTCTATGCGTTCCACCGTAGCCTGCAGGCATACCGCGAGAGCTTCTCGAGCAAGAGCGACGTGCTGGTCCTGGATCCGAAGAACGAGTTCTTCCGCTACCTGGACAAGAGCAAGCCCTGATGCTCTGTTGAGGAAACACCCCGCCTGGCAGCTAAAACTCCAGGCAG
This sequence comes from Pseudomonas sp. GM84, assembly GCF_000282535.1. Lineage (GTDB taxonomy): Bacteria > Pseudomonadota > Gammaproteobacteria > Pseudomonadales > Pseudomonadaceae > Aquipseudomonas. The sequence goes on from NZ_AKJC01000175.1 coordinate 22,175, forward strand.
GGTGCATCCTGAATGAAAAGGGGTGTATGATGCGGCAGCCGGGAAATTTCCCGGCTTTTTTGCGTCTGCAAGGTTGATTGGCAAACGGCCAGTTGACGGCTTGGTCAGGTCGCAAGGCAATTCGAGGGTATTGGGTACGGTGGTGGCGCTGGGATCAGTGCTGCCCGCTGCTGTGCGCCAATGCCTGCTTTACTGACGGCTCGCCTGCTGGCAAGCCGCCCGGACCAGAGGGGAAATGGCGTAATGGCAACGGTAGACCGCTGGCTGCTGCCAGATGGCATCGAGGAAGTACTGCCACCTGAGGCTGCGCGCATCGAGATCGCGCGCCGCCAGGTGTTGGACCTGTTCCAGAGTTGGGGCTACGAACTGGTCGTCACCCCGCATATCGAGTACCTGGAGTCGCTGCTCACCGGCGCCGGCCAGGACCTGGACCAGCGCACCTTCAAGGTGGTCGACCCACAGTCCGGCCGCCTGATGGGCTTCCGCGCCGACTTCACCCCGCAGGTAGCGCGCATCGACGCGCACACCCTGCGCCGCGAAGGCCCGAGCCGCCTGTGCTACGCCGGCAGCGTGCTGCACGCCCAGCCGCGTGCCCTGTCCACCTCGCGCAGCCCGATCCAGCTGGGTGCCGAGCTGTACGGCGATGCCAGCCCCACCAGCGATGTCGAGGTCATCAGCCTGATGCTCGCTACGCTGCAACTGACTGACGTCGCGGATGTGCACATGGACCTCGGTCATGTCGGCATCTACCGCGGCCTGGCGCGCGCCGCCGGCCTGTCGGGCGCAGTCGAGCAGCAGTTGTTCGACGCCCTGCAGCGCAAGTCGGTGGATGAAGTGCAGGCGCTGACCGCCGACCTGCCGAAGGACCTGGGCAACATGCTGCGCGCCCTGGTCGAGCTGTGCGGTGGTCGCGAAGTGCTGGCCGAAGCCCGCGTGCGCCTGGGCCGTGCCCCGGCCAGCGTGCTGGCAGCGCTGGACGACCTGCTGGCGATCGCCGACCGTCTGGCGTCGCGTTACCCCGAGCTGCCGCTGTACTTCGACCTCGGCGAGTTGCGCGGCTACAACTACCACACCGGTGTGGTGTTCGCGGTGTTCGTCCCGGGCGAAGGTCAATCGATCGCCCAGGGCGGCCGCTATGACGACATCGGTGCCGATTTCGGCCGGGCGCGCCCGGCCACCGGCTTTTCCACGGATTTGAAGACCCTGGTCACACTGGGGCGAGCGGAGGTCGTATTGCCTGCTGGCGGCATCTGGATGCCGGACAGTGGCGACGCGGCCCTCTGGCAGCAGGTCTGCCAGTTGCGCAACGAGGGCCAGCGTGTGGTCCAGGCCCTGCCTGGCCAACCGTTGAGTGCTGCTCTCGAGGCGGATTGTGATCGGCAATTGATTCAGCAAGACGGGCGCTGGCAGGTACTGCCGCTGACCCAATGAGTTTCTGCGCCGGCAATTGGCCGGCAACCAAGTTTGCGTGAATGAGGACAAGTGTTATGGGTAAGAATGTCGTCGTCCTGGGCACCCAATGGGGTGATGAGGGCAAAGGCAAGATCGTTGATCTGCTGACCGAACATGCTGCCGCCGTAGTGCGCTACCAGGGTGGCCACAACGCGGGCCACACCCTGGTGATCAACGGTGAAAAAACCGTTCTGCACCTGATTCCGTCCGGCATCCTGCGTGAAGGCGTACAGTGCCTGATCGGCAACGGCGTGGTCGTTGCCCCAGATGCCCTGATGCGTGAAATCACCAAGCTGGAAGAGAAGGGCGTACCGGTGCGCGAGCGCCTGCGCATCAGCCCTGCTGCGCCGCTGATCCTGTCGTACCACGTGGCCCTGGACCAGGCCCGCGAGAAAGCCCGTGGCGAAGCCAAGATCGGCACCACCGGCCGCGGTATCGGCCCAGCCTACGAAGACAAGGTCGCTCGCCGCGGCCTGCGCGTTGGCGACCTGTTCCACCGCGAGCGTTTCGCTGCCAAGCTGGGTGAGCTGCTGGATTACCACAACTTCCAGCTGGTGAACTACTACAAAGAGCCGGCCATCGACTTCCAGCAGACCCTGGACGAGTGCATGGCCTACGCCGAACAGCTCAAGCCGATGATGCTCGACGTCACCGCCGAGCTGCACAACCTGCGTCGCGCCGGCAAGGACATCATGTTCGAAGGCGCCCAGGGCTCGCTGCTGGACATCGACCACGGTACCTACCCGTACGTCACCAGCTCCAACACCACTGCTGGCGGTATCTCCACCGGTTCCGGCGTTGGCCCGATGTACCTGGACTACATCCTCGGCATCACCAAGGCCTACACCACCCGTGTAGGTTCCGGCCCGTTCCCGACCGAGCTGTTCGACGAGACCGGTGCCACCCTGGCCAAGCGTGGTCACGAGTTCGGTTCGACTACCGGCCGTGCCCGTCGTTGCGGCTGGTTCGATGCCGTCATCCTGCGTCGCGCCATCGACGTCAACAGCATCTCGGGCATCTGCCTGACCAAGCTGGACGTGCTGGACGGTCTGGAAACCATCAACATCTGTGTTGGCTACAAGAACGAGAACGGCGCCGTCATCGACGCACCGTCCGATGCTGACAGCTACATCGGCCTGGAGCCGGTGTACGAAGAGATGCCAGGCTGGAGCGAGTCGACCCTGGGTGCCAAGACCCTGGAAGAGCTGCCAGAAGCTGCTCGCGCTTACATCAAGCGCATCGAGGAGCTGACCGGCGCGCCGATCGACATCATCTCCACCGGCCCGGACCGCAACGAGACCATCGTGCTGCGTCATCCGTTCGCCTGATCTGCCTTCCAGGCTGATCTGACGCCGCGGCCCTGAAAGGGGCTGCGGCGTTTTTGTTTCTGTGCTCGGTCTGTACCGGCCCTATCGC
>NZ_AKJC01000176.1 GCF_000282535.1 Pseudomonas sp. GM84
AGCCGGCTCCCACAGGGTCAACCACAAGCCTCAAGACCTACGCCCCTCCCCTGTGGGAGCCGGCTTGCCGGCGATGAGGCCCTCAAAGGAAGCACAAACCCCACTGAATGCACCTTTTTGGTGCTCGACTACCAAAATCCGCATCTTAAGAGTGCATTTTTTGCCAAGCCCACACCCCTGGATGCCCGCAAACGCCCCTTTTTATCCCAGCCTCGCCATTTTCGGGCACTGGCATGCAATTTGCTCCCTTGTGAGGCAGGTAAGCTTGGCCGACTATCCGCGCCCAGCAACACCCTTTTTCCAGGGCGGCGGCCCACCGCGCTCTAGACCCTCCGGAGGACAACATGTCGAAGTCGGTTCAACTCATCAAAGATCATGACGTCAAGTGGATTGATCTGCGTTTCACGGACACCAAAGGCATTCAGCATCACGTGACCATGCCGGCGCGTGATGGCCTGGACGAAGACTTCTTCGAAGTCGGCAAGATGTTCGACGGTTCCTCCATTGCTGGCTGGAAAGGCATCGAAGCCTCCGACATGATCCTCATGCCGGTCGACGACACCGCCGTGCTGGACCCGTTCACCGAAGAGCCGACCCTGATCATCACCTGCGACATCGTCGACCCGTCGAGCATGCAGGGCTACGACCGCGACCCGCGTGGCATCGCCAAGCGCGCCGAAGAGTACCTGAAGAGCACCGGCATCGGTGACACCGTATTCGCAGGCCCGGAGCCTGAGTTCTTCATCTTCGACGAAGTGAAGTTCCAGTCGGACATCTCCGGCTCGATGTTCAAGATCTTCTCCGAGCAAGGCTCGTGGATGACCGGCGCTGACGTGGAAGGCGGCAACAAAGGCCACCGTCCAGGCGTGAAAGGCGGCTACTTCCCGGTTCCGCCGTTCGACCACGACCACGAAATCCGTACTGCCATGTGCAACGCACTGGAAGAAATGGGTCAGACCGTTGAAGTTCACCACCACGAAGTGGCGACTGCCGGTCAGAACGAAATCGGCGTCAAGTTCAACACCCTGGTGAAGAAGGCTGACGAAGTACAGGCCCTGAAATACGTCGTGCACAACGTTGCCGACGCTTACGGCCGTACCGCCACCTTCATGCCGAAGCCGCTGTACGGCGACAACGGCTCGGGCATGCACGTGCACATGTCGATCTGGAAAGACGGCAAGAACACCTTCTCGGGCGAAGGCTATGCCGGCCTGTCCGACACCGCCCTGTACTTCATCGGCGGTATCATCAAGCACGGTAAGGCCCTGAACGGCTTCACCAACCCGTCGACCAACTCCTACAAGCGTCTGGTCCCAGGCTTCGAAGCGCCGGTAATGCTGGCCTACTCGGCTCGCAACCGTTCCGCCTCGATCCGTATTCCTTACGTCGGCAGCCCGAAAGCCCGTCGTATCGAAGCACGCTTCCCGGACCCATCGGCCAACCCGTACCTGGCCTTCGCGGCCCTGCTGATGGCTGGCCTGGACGGCATCCAGAACAAGATCCACCCAGGCGATGCTGCCGACAAGAACCTGTACGACCTGCCACCTGAAGAGGCCAAGGACATCCCGCAAGTTTGCGGCAGCCTGAAAGAAGCCCTGGAAGAGCTGGATAAAGGCCGTGCGTTCCTGACCAAGGGCGGCGTGTTCTCCGACGACTTCATCGATGCCTTCATCGAGCTGAAGTCGGAAGAAGAAATCAAGGTCCGCACCTTCGTACACCCGCTGGAATACGAGCTGTACTACAGCTGCTGATTTGATCGGCGCCTGGCGCTGATCAACATCACATGAAACGGCCTCCTTCGGGAGGCCGTTTCTGTTTCTGCCTTCAACAGCTTCGGAAGGTTCCTACCCGAGAAATACGGCAGCTTCTCCACACTCGACGTTTCCCCACTGGAGACTTGCCATGCGTCCATTTTCCCTCGTCGCCCTTGCCGCCTTGAGCCTTGCAGGCTGCACCACAACCTCGACAGACAGCCCCGCGCTCGCACCACTACTCGACGCCATCGAACAACGCCTGAGCCTGGCCGAGGACGTTGCGCTGCACAAGTGGGACCAGGGCCAACCGGTGCAGGCAACCCAGCGCGAACAGCAGGTGCTTGCGCACGTTCGCGCGGCCGCACCCGCTTATGGCCTGACCCCGCAGCGCGCCGAAGCCTTTTTCGCCGACCAGATCGAAGCCAACAAACTGGTGCAGTACACCTTGCTCTCCCGCTGGCATCGCCAGGGTGTGGCGCCCGACACGCCACGCCAGGACCTGCAGCAACAGCTGCGCCCGCAGCTCGATCGACTGCAGGCCACGCTGCTTGGACAACTGGCCACATTCGAGCAGCAACCGCCACGCGCCTGCGCCGCTCGACTGGCTGATGCCCTGGCCAGCCGCCCCGTGGACAACCTGACCCGCAACGCACTGATCCGCGCCACCGGCCAACTGTGCGATAAACCCTGAAACCTCTATGCTCTATATTGGTGCATCCGATTGCGTGCGGGCCTTCGGTGCAGCCCAAAATGGATCACAAAAAACGTTAAACCAGGGCATTCTGTTCCGAATTCGCGCAATTGCAGGCCTTTTTCGGCTTATTCCGCTTCTTTTCGGAGCCTTGGTTTGTTTCTTGCATTTTCCTGGCATCTGCGGATCCATAGCGCGCCCGCCCCAGGTCACGCCGGGGGCTGCCAGCGCCAAAAGAGGTCACCGACGCCTTATGACCATCAGCGATGCACAGCACCGTCTGCTTCTGGACAACCTGACCACCGCCACGCTTCTGCTCAACGCGGAGCTGCGCCTGGAGTACATGAACCCGGCCGCCGAAATGCTGCTGGCAGTCAGCGGCCAGCGCAGCCACGGGCAATTCATCAGCGAACTGTTCACCGAGTCGACCGAGGCGCTCAATTCCTTGCGCCAGGCGGTGGAACATGCGCACCCCTTCACCAAGCGTGAAGCGCAACTGACCTCACTGACCGGGCAGACCATCACCGTCGACTACGCGGTGACACCGATCCTGCACCAGGGCAATACCCTGCTGTTGCTGGAGGTGCACCCGCGCGACCGCCTGCTGCGCATCACCAAGGAAGAAGCCCAGCTGAGCAAGCAGGAAACCACCAAGATGCTGGTGCGCGGCCTGGCCCACGAAATCAAGAACCCGCTGGGCGGCATCCGTGGCGCAGCGCAGTTGCTGGCGCGCGAGCTGCCCGAAGACGGGCTGCGCGACTACACCAACGTGATCATCGAGGAAGCCGACCGCCTGCGTAACCTGGTCGACCGCATGCTCGGCTCGAACAAGCTGCCGTCGCTGGCCATGACCAACATCCACGAGGTGCTGGAGCGCGTCTGCAGCCTGGTCGACGCCGAAAGCCAGGGATGCATCACGTTGGTGCGCGATTACGACCCCAGCCTGCCGGACCTTCTCATCGACCGCGAGCAGATGATCCAGGCGGTACTGAACATCGTGCGCAACGCGATGCAGGCCATCAGCTCGCAGAACGAGCTGCGCCTGGGCCGCATCACCCTGCGCAGCCGTGCGGTGCGTCAGTTCACCATCGGCCATGTGCGTCACCGCCTGGTGGCCCGGGTCGAGATCATCGACAACGGCCCGGGCATCCCGGCGGAACTGCAGGACACCCTCTTCTATCCCATGGTCAGTGGACGCCCGGACGGTACCGGGCTGGGCCTGGCCATCACCCAGAACATCATCAGCCAGCACCAGGGCCTGATCGAATGTGAAAGCCACGCGGGCCACACCGCGTTCTCGATCTTCCTGCCCCTGGAACAAGGAGTCACCGCCTCATGAGCCGAAGTGAAACCGTATGGATCGTCGACGATGATCGCTCCATCCGCTGGGTCCTGGAAAAAGCCCTGCAACAGGAAGGCATGACGACCCAGAGCTTCGACAGCGCAGATGGCGTAATGGGCCGCCTGGCTCGGCAGCAGCCGGACGTGATCATTTCCGACATTCGCATGCCCGGCGCCAGCGGCCTGGACCTGCTGGCGCAGATCCGCGAACAGCACCCGCGCCTGCCGGTCATCATCATGACCGCCCATTCCGACCTGGACAGCGCCGTGGCCTCCTACCAGGGCGGCGCCTTCGAGTACCTGCCCAAGCCGTTCGATGTCGACGAAGCGGTGTCGCTGGTCAAGCGCGCCAACCAGCACGCCCAGGAACAGCAAGGCCTCGACGTCCCCCAGGCGCTGGCCCGCACCCCCGAGATCATCGGCGAAGCGCCGGCGATGCAGGAAGTGTTTCGGGCCATTGGCCGGCTCAGCCATTCCAATATCACCGTGTTGATCAACGGTGAGTCGGGTACCGGCAAAGAGCTGGTGGCGCATGCCCTGCACCGCCACAGCCCACGCGCGGCCTCGCCGTTCATCGCGCTGAACATGGCCGCCATTCCCAAGGACCTGATGGAGTCGGAGCTGTTCGGCCACGAGAAAGGCGCGTTCACCGGTGCGGCCAACCTGCGTCGCGGTCGCTTCGAACAGGCGGACGGTGGCACCTTGTTCCTCGACGAGATCGGCGACATGCCGGCCGATACCCAGACCCGCCTGCTGCGGGTGCTGGCCGATGGCGAGTTCTATCGCGTCGGCGGCCATGTACCGGTGAAGGTCGATGTGCGAATCATCGCTGCGACTCACCAGAATCTCGAATCGCTGGTACAGGCGGGCAAGTTCCGTGAGGACTTGTTCCACCGGCTCAACGTCATCCGCATTCATATCCCGCGCCTGGCCGACCGCCGCGAGGATATTCCGGCCCTGGCCCGGCACTTCCTTGGCCGCGCCGCGCAGGAGTTGGCCGTCGAGCCGAAACTGCTGAAGCCGGAAACCGAAGAATTCATCCGCAACCTCCCTTGGCCCGGTAACGTTCGCCAGCTGGAAAACACCTGCCGCTGGATCACCGTGATGGCTTCCAGTCGCGAAGTGCTGATCGGCGACCTGCCGCCCGAGCTACTGAACCTGCCCCAGGACGCCGCTCCGGTCACCAACTGGGAGCAGGCGCTGCGCCAGTGGGCTGACCAGGCCCTGGCACGCGGACAGTCGAACCTGCTCGACAGCGCCGTGCCCAGTTTCGAACGGATCATGATCGAGACCGCGCTCAAGCATACGGCGGGACGACGTCGGGATGCGGCGGTGCTGCTGGGGTGGGGGCGCAATACCCTGACCCGCAAGATCAAGGAGCTAGGGATGAATGTGGATGGCGGCGATGATGACGAGGGCGAGGACCATTGACGCACTGATGCAAATTCACCGCTGACTTTGTGGGAGCCCGCTTGCCGGCGATGCAGGCGCCGCAGTGCACGGCACCGGCTGCGCCGGTGATCGCCGGCAAGC
>NZ_AKJC01000177.1 GCF_000282535.1 Pseudomonas sp. GM84
AAGCCGGCTCCCACAGGGATATCACCAGGCCCAAGGTCAGTGGGGTACCTGTGGGAGCCGGCTTGCCGGCGATCGGGCCACCGCTCAACCGCGACGATAGACAATTTCCTTGGCGCCACCTTCACAGGTGCCCACCACCTTGCCAGCCGGGTCGCCCTTCTTGACGATCTCCAGGGTGTAACCCTTCACCCCTTTGCCATCCAGCTTCGCCGCAATCTCCGCCTTGAGTTCCTCGCACGACTTCCCGGCCGCCATCGCACCACCCGCCAGTGCCATCAGCCCTACTGCCAGAACCAGTTTCTTCATCGCTCGCTTTCCTTGTTCAGATGAAAATCAAAAAGGGCGCCGGCCAGGCGCCCCTTTGACTGTATTACGCCATCCCGCCGGGCTTTGCCAGCCCCACGCCGCTCAGCTGTTGGCGATGCGGAAGCCCACCTTGAGCGTGACCTGGAAGTGCGCCGCCTTGTCGCCGCGGATGTGGCCACGGGTATCGATCACCTCGAACCATTCCAGGTGCTTGATGCTCTTGGCCGCTTCGGCCAGGGCATTGTTGATCGCCTCTTCGATGCTGGTCGGCGAAGACCCCACCAGCTCGATCTTTTTGTAGGTGTGATGATCGGACATGAGCGCACTCCTTGATTGACGGTGAGATTGAGCCTAGCAGCGCAGGCCTGGTTTACCTGCGAACCATCGCCGCCGGGTAAAGTTCGATCGCACTTTCGTCAGCCCACGCAGTCGCAATCCTTACAGTCCATTCTGTAAAGGAGAGTCAACATGCACCGCAACTCGCTGCGTAAAACGTCCCTGGAAAGCATGGAAGCGGAGATCGAAAGCCTTCTGAAAAGCCTGGAAAACCTCAAGCACGATGCCTCGGAGGAATCCCAGAAGTCGGTGAAGGCCATCCGCAGCAACGCGGAAAGCGCGCTGAAACACTCGCGCAGCCTGCTCAGCGATGCTTATGAGGAAGTGAAGACCCGTACCCGCCAGACGGGCATCGCCACCCGCGACTACGCCCAGGAACACCCCGTCACCACCGCAGGGGTGGCGATTGGCGCACTCGGCCTGCTGGCGGCCTACTTGCTGTACCGCCGCAACTAACCGGCCTGCCGGCCCAACTCGCGGCGCAGCCACTGCGCCAACTGCTCGGCGCGCCCATCCGCGGCGCGCCGTGGCACCCACAACGCCAGTGCCGCAGGCGTCGGCGAAAAGCCCCAGGGCGCGCACAGACGCCCGGCGCGCAAGTCGTCCGCCACCAACGGCTGAGGCGCGATGGCCACGCCCAGGCCAGCCACCGCCGCTTCGAGCAAGTAATACAGGTGCTCGAAGGCTTGACCGTATTTCACCTCGGCAACCTCCAGGCCCTGCTCCTCGACCCAGGTCGGCCACGCCTGCGGGCGGGAAGTGGTATGCAGCAACGCCTCGCCGAGCAAGGCCTTGGCGGGCGCGCCCCGCAAGCGCTCGAAGCCGGCGTAGTGCGGGCTGAGTACCGGCCCGATGCGCTCCTCGGCCAGCACATGCACCTGCATGTCCGCAGGCCACGGGGGCTCGGCGTAGACCAGCAGCGCATCCAGCCCCGGCCGCCGCGGATCGAGGTCGCCTTCGCCCGCCGACAGGTGCAGGCGCAACTCGGGCAAGTCGGCATTGAGCCGGCCGAGCCTGGGAATGAACCAGCGCGCCAGCAGGCTGCCTGAGCAACCCAGCACGAAGGGTGCCTCGCTGGTATCCCGGCTCAGCTCGGCACACACCCCGCGCAGCTTGTCGAAGGCTTCGCCGCTGGCATCGCGCAGCCTGATGCCGGCATCTGTGAGTTTGATGCCGCGCCCGTCCTTGACGAACAGCGCCACCCCCAGGTGCTGCTCCAGCACCTTGATCTGCCGGCTCACGGCACCATGGGTCACGTGCAGCACTTCGGCGGCCTGGCTGACACTGTTGAGCCGGGCAGTCGCCTCGAAGGCCCGCAGGGCGTTGAGGGGAGGGAGGTCCTGGGCCATATGACGTGTGAGTTTTCCTGACAGGTTTACGCAATCTTATCGGTTTTCAGCCGGGCTTGCCGTGGTTAGAGTAAAGCCCATCACTCATTGCTAACGCCCTGGAGCGCCCCATGACCCAGACCCAATACCGCGCCGGCCCAGACGCCAACGGCCTGTTCGGCTCGTTCGGCGGCCGCTACGTGGCCGAAACCCTGATGCCGCTGGTGCTGGACCTGGCCCGCGAGTACGAAGCGGCCAAGGCCGACCCCAAGTTCCTCGAAGAACTGGCCTACTTCCAGCGCGACTACATCGGCCGCCCCAACCCGCTGTACTTCGCCGAGCGCCTGACCGAGCACTGCGGCGGCGCGAAGATCTTCTTCAAGCGTGAAGAGCTCAACCACACCGGCGCGCACAAGGTGAACAACTGCATCGGCCAGGTGCTGCTGGCCAAGCGCATGGGCAAGAAGCGCCTGATCGCCGAAACCGGCGCCGGCATGCACGGCGTGGCCACCGCCACCGTCGCTGCCCGCTTCGGCCTGCCCTGCGTGATCTACATGGGCGCCACCGACATCGAGCGCCAGCAGGCCAACGTGTTCCGCATGAAGCTGCTGGGCGCCGAGATCGTCCCGGTCACCGCCGGCACCGGCACCTTGAAAGACGCCATGAACGAGGCCCTGCGCGACTGGGTCACCAACGTCGACGACACCTTCTACCTGATCGGCACCGTGGCAGGGCCGCACCCGTACCCGGCGATGGTCCGCGACTTCCAGTCGATCATCGGCAAGGAAACCCGCGCCCAGCTGCAAGAGAAGGAAGGTCGCCTGCCTGACAGCCTGATCGCCTGCGTGGGCGGTGGCTCCAACGCCATGGGCCTGTTCCACGACTTCCTCGACGACGCCAGCGTGCAGATCATCGGCGTCGAAGCCGGCGGCCACGGTGTCGATACCGACAAGCACGCCGCCAGCCTCAACGGCGGTGTACCGGGCGTGCTGCACGGCAACCGCACCTACCTGCTGCAGGACGACGACGGCCAGATCACCGACGCCCACTCGATCTCCGCCGGCCTGGACTACCCCGGCATCGGCCCGGAGCATGCCTACCTGCACGAAGTGAAGCGCGTGGAGTACGTCAGCATCACCGATGAAGAGGCCCTCGACGCCTTCCACACCTCCTGCCGCCTGGAAGGCATCATCCCGGCCCTGGAAAGCTCCCATGCGCTGGCCGAGGCGATCAAGCGCGCGCCGACCCTGCCCAAGGACCACCTGATGGTGATCTGCCTGTCGGGCCGCGGCGACAAAGACATGCAAACCGTGATGAACCACATGGCCGCCCAGGAGAAACAGGCATGAGCCGTCTTGAACAACGCTTCGCCGACCTGAAAGCCGAAGGCCGCGCCGCCCTGGTCACCTTCGTGACCGCAGGCGACCCTGGCTACGACGCCTCGCTGCAGATCCTCAAGGGCCTGCCGGCTGCCGGTGCCGACGTGATCGAACTGGGCATGCCGTTCACCGACCCGATGGCCGATGGCGTGGCCATTCAGCTGGCCACCCTGCGCGCGCTGGAAGCCGGCCAGACCCTGGCCAAGACCCTGCAGATGGTGCGTGAATTCCGCGTTGGCAACCAGGCTACGCCGATCGTGCTGATGGGTTACTACAACCCGATCCATCGCTTTGGTGTGGAGAAGTTCGTCGCCGAGGCCAAAGAGGCGGGTGTCGATGGCCTGATCATCGTCGACCTGCCGCCAGAGCACGACGCCGAGCTGGCCACCCCGGCCCAGGCCGCCGGCATCGACTTCATTCGCCTGACCACCCCGACTACCGACGATGCGCGCCTGCCGCGCGTGCTGGAGCGCAGTTCCGGATTCGTCTACTACGTGTCGGTGGCCGGTGTGACCGGTGCAGGCTCGGCGACCACCGAGCACGTGACCGAGGCGATTACCCGCCTGCGCCGGCATACCGACCTGCCGATCAGTGTTGGTTTCGGTATTCGCACGCCAGAGCAGGCGGCGGCGATTGCCCGTTTGGCCGATGGCGTGGTGGTGGGGTCGGCGCTGGTCGACAAGATCGCTCAGGCCAAGGATGCCGATCAGGCTGTCAGCGATGTATTGAGCTTGTGCTCGGCGCTGGCTGAAGGGGTGCGCGGCGCGCGTTCCTGATCTGCTTCGCGGGGCAAGCCCGCTCCCACAGAGATCGCGCAGCTCCTGCAGGCTGCACAGAACCTGTGGGAGCGGGCTTGTCCCGCGAATGGGCCGCAAAGCGGCCCCCGCTATCCCCCAAAAATCGACAGATCCAAAGGCCTGACAGCCCCCATCCAGATCGCATGATCCCGGTGATCCGCCAGCTCGTCCCCCGTCAGCGGATGCAGAAACACCACCAGCCCCTTCCGATACAACGCCAACCACGGCAACACCACCCCCACCACCTCCGGCCCGAACGCCAGCTGGCAGCTCCAGTCCGGGTGCGGCCCGACCGGCTTCTGGTGCAGACGGCCCATGGTCACGGGAAACAGCCGCGCCGCTTCCTCGCACAATTCACGGGCCTGCTCGAGGGTCGATGCGTCGTAGTAAACGTGGGCGTGATAGCCCTTGATCCTTTGCACGATATCTCCTGATTGCGGTCAAACCATCACCACCTGCGAAGGGAGTGACGTGGTGAAAAATGCCGAAACCCCAGTGTTCAAACTGGTCCTGTTCGGGGCTGAAAGCAGCCTGGGCAGTGCCCTGATGGTCGAGCTGCTGTCGCGCCAGCATGAAGTCACGGCCGTGGTCGATGACCTCAATCGCCACGCCCCGCGCCCGGGCCTGCACTTCAAGATAGGCGGGCTGGCTGACGCTGACCAGGCGGAGCAGGGCGCCGCAGGCGGCTCGGCAGTGATTGCCCTGCTTCCGGCGCTGGCGCCGGGTGATCTGCCTGCACAGTGGCGGATGAGCGAGGCGCTGGTGGCCGGTCTAAGTCGCACGACTATACGCCGGCTGTTGCTGGTGGGCGATTTTGCTGTACTGGATGCGCCGGGCAGCTACTCCGACGAGGAACGCGGGTGCGTCGATCATGTGGTCGATGCACTGCAGCGCAGTGCCCTGCACTGGACGCTGATCAATGCGCCGCAGGACTACCCTGGAATGGGGATCGAGCACTTTCGCACGGCCAGTGGGACGGTGGAGCCGGAGCTGGATGAGCCGTTGCGGCGCTTGGCCGGGGTGGCGGCGGGGATGGTCGACATGCTGGAGCTGGGGCTGCATCGGGGCGAGCATCTGAACTTCGTGACTTGAGCCCTCTTCGCGGGACAAGCCCGCTCCCACCGTTTCAGCACAAGTCTCGAATCCGGTGGGGTTCCTGTGGGAGCGGGCTTGTCCCGCGAAGGGGCCCTCAAGCACTTCGCTCATTTTCCAGCCAATCCACGAACCGCTCAATCAGCGCCCCCCGCCGCTTGCGCGGCGGCAGCACCACGTAATACCCCCGCTTGGACCGCAAACTCCCCTCCAACGGTCGACACAACAACCCTTGCTCCACCAGCCCATCGACCAGGTGCCCCCAACCAATCGCGACCCCCTGGCCGGCAATCGCCGCCTGGATCAGCAACGTATAGTTATCGAACCGCAACTGCCCAGCCGGGGGCGGGCTAGCCACCCCAAACCCGCGAAACACCCCCGCCCAATCGAACCAGCCACTGGCCTGTTCGCCCCGCAAATGAAGCAAGGGCAAACGCTGCAAAGCCACGGCTGACAAGGGTTTGCCATGAATCAGCCGAGGGCTGCAGACCGGGAAGACTTCCTCATCGAACAGCCAGCGGCTCTCACCCTGATGAAAGCGCCCATCGCCGAACAGTACCGCCACGTCGATGTCCGGCCGCAGCATGGCCTGGCTGCGCTCACCCGTCACCAGGCTCACATCGACCTGTGGGTAAGCCTCATGAAAGCGCTGCAGGCGAGGCATCAGCCAGAAGGCTGCAAAGGCAAAATCGGTGGCCACCTGCAGCACCTCTCGCTGGCCGCGCCCGCTGACTTCGGCAATGCCATCGTCCATCGCCTGCAAGCCCTGGTGGACCTGTTCGAACAACTGCTGGCCCGCCTCGGTCAGTTCGATGCCTCGGTAGATGCGGTCGAACAACCGCGTACTCAACTGCGCCTCCAGGCGTTTGACCTGCTGGCTCACCGCCGGCTGCGTGGTGCCCAGCTCCAGCGCGGCGGCCGTGAACCCGCGCAGGCGCGCGGCGGCTTCAAACACGCGCAAGGTATCCAGTGACAGCTCGGCGAGGTGGTCAAACATAAGCTCGGCTAATCCCAGTCATTGCCCGCCATGGGCTTTACCCATGTTAGCCCCAGTCGCATCTTGGTAGGCAAGCGGTTCGCATAACCCTAAACAATGGAAGCCTCCCATGACGCGCCCGAATATCCTGTTCATCATGGCCGACCAGATGGCCGCCCCCCTGCTGCCGATCTACGCACCATCGCCCATCCAGATGCCGCACCTGAGCCGCCTGGCCGAACAGGCGGTGGTGTTCGATTCGGCCTACTGCAACAGCCCGTTGTGCGCGCCGTCACGCTTCACCCTGGTCAGTGGCCAGCTGCCCAGTCGCATCGGCGCCTACGACAATGCCGCCGACTTCCCCGCCGACATACCCACCTACGCCCACTACCTGCGCCGGCTCGGCTATCGCACGGCGCTGTCGGGCAAGATGCATTTCTGCGGCCCGGACCAGTTGCATGGGTACGAACAACGGCTGACCAGCGACATCTACCCTGCCGACTACGGCTGGGCGGTGAACTGGGATGCCCTGGACGCGCGCCCGAGCTGGTACCACAACATGTCGTCGGTGCTGCAGGCCGGCCCCTGCGTGCGCACCAACCAGCTGGATTTCGACGAGGAGGTAGTGTTCAAGGCGCGCCAGTACCTGTACGACCATGTGCGCGAAAACGATGGCCGGCCGTTCTGCCTGACCGTGTCCATGACCCACCCGCACGACCCGTACACCATTCCCAAGCGCTACTGGGATCGCTACGAAGGTGTGGATATCCCCATGCCCCGCGCCGAGTTCAGCCAGCAAGCACTGGACCCGCATTCACAACGCCTGCTCAAGGTCTACGACCTGTGGGACAAGCCCCTGCCTGTGGACAAGATCCGCGACGCCCGCCGCGCCTACTTCGGCGCCTGCAGCTACATCGACGACAACATCGGCCAACTGCTGCAGACCCTGGAGGAATGCAACCTGGCCGACGACACCCTGATCGTGTTCTCCGGCGACCATGGCGACATGCTTGGCGAGCGCGGGCTCTGGTACAAGATGCACTGGTTCGAGATGTCGGCGCGGGTGCCGCTGCTCATCCATGCGCCCAAGCGCTTCGCCGCGTCGCGCGTGAGTGCCTCGGTATCGACCTGCGACCTGCTGCCGACCCTGGTGGAACTGGCCGGCGGGGCTGTGGATAAATCCCTGCATCTGGACGGCCGCTCGCTGCTCGGCCATTTGCAGGGGCAGGGCGGTCACGACGAGGTGATTGGCGAATACATGGCAGAAGGCACGGTCGGCCCGCTGATGATGATCCGCCGCGGCGCCTACAAGTTCGTATACAGCGAAGACGACCCCTGTTTACTCTATGACCTGAGCCGCGACCCGCACGAACGGGAGAACCTCACCGGCAGCCCTGACCACCAAGGGGTGCTGCAGGCATTTGTCGATGAAGCCCGCCAGCGTTGGGATATCCCCAGCCTGCGCCAGCAGGTACTGGCCAGCCAACGGCGCCGCCGCCTGGTGGCCGAGGCGCTGGCCATCGGCACGCTGAAAAGCTGGGACCACCAACCCTGGGTGGACGCCAGCCAACAGTACATGCGCAATCACATCGATCTCGACGACCTCGAGCGCAAGGCACGTTACCCACAGCCCGCACCCATGGATTGATGAAGAGAGACCGCCATGCACAAGTTCTCCACCGCCGTGATCGCCCTGGCCCTTGGCCTGGCCAACGTCACGGCCCACGCCGACGACGCACAATGCAGCACCGTGAAGCTGGCCGACCCCGGCTGGAGCGACATTGCGTCCACCAATGCCATTGCCCGGCTGCTCCTGGAGAGCCTGGGCTACCAGGTCAAGGTCGACAGCCTGGCGGTGCCGATCATTTACGGCGGCCTGAAGGACGGCAAGGTCGATGCCTTCCTCGGCAACTGGATGCCGGCGCAGCAGGGCTTCCATGACAAATTCATCGCCAATGGCGATGTGCAGCAACTCTCGCGCAACCTGGAGGGAACCGAATTCACCCTGGCGGTGCCCGACTACGTGTGGAATGCCGGCGTGAAGGATTTCGCCGACCTGCAGAAACACGCCGACCAGTTCGACAAGAAGCTTTACGGGATTGGCTCCGGCGCCCCCGCCAACCTGTCGCTGAAGGCGATCATCGACAAGAATGAGTTCGACCTCGGCCAGTGGAAGCTGGTGGAGTCGAGCGAGCAGGCGATGCTGGCGCAGGTCGACCGCGCGGTGAAGAAGAACCAGTTCATCACCTTCCTCGGCTGGACACCGCACCCGATGAACGTGAAGTTGAAGATGCACTACCTGACGGGCGGGGAGCAGTGGTTTGGCAGCAAAGGCGAGGTCTACACCCTGACCCGCAAGGGTTATCCACAAGCCTGCCCGAATGCGGCTAAGCTGCTGGGCAATCTGAAATTTACCCTCGACATGGAAAACAGCATCATGGCCGAGGTTGTGGATAAGAAGATCAGCTTCGATGAGGCGGCCAAGGCTTGGGTCAAGGCGAACCCCGAAGTCCTGGAAAGTTGGTTGGCTGGAGTGACGACTCAAACAGGCAGCGATGCAAAAGAGGCTGTCATAGCAAAACTGTGATTTTTACTCCTGTGGGAGCGGGCTTGCCCCGCGAAGAAGACACCCCGGTGCATGGCACCGGCTTTGCCGGTGTTCGCGGGGCAAGCCCGCTCCCACAGTGTTCGGTGCACCGACAAGGATCCTGGAAAACTCATGCTTCGCCTCACCCACCTGCTGCCCTTCCTCACCTGGCTCCCCCGCCAATCGGGCCGCAGCCTGCGCCAGGACCTGCTGGTGGGCCTGAGCGGTGCGATTCTCGCCCTGCCACAATCGATCGCCTACGCCCTGATCGCCGGCCTGCCCGCCGAATACGGCCTGTACGCCGCCATCGTGCCGGTGCTGATCGCCTGCTTGTGGGGCTCCTCCTGGCACCTGATCTGCGGCCCCACCGCCGCCATCTCCATTGTCCTCTACGCCAGCATCAGCCCCTTGGCCGTGGCCGGCAGCGACGACTACGTCACCTTGGTCTTGCTGCTGACGTTCCTCGGCGGCATTTTCCAACTGCTGCTCGGCCTGCTGCGCTTCGGCGCGCTGGTCAATTTCGTCTCCCATTCGGTGGTGCTCGGCTTTACCCTGGGCGCCGCCATCGTCATCGCCCTCGGCCAGTTGCCGAACCTGATGGGCATGGACCTGCCGAGCCAGGCCACGGCGCTGAAGACCGTGCAGGACCTGGCCAGCCATGCCGGCGAGGTCGACCTGCCGTCGCTGCTGCTTGGCCTGGCGACCCTGGTGACAGGTGTGGCCTTCAAACTCTGGCGCCCGCGCTGGCCGAGCCTGTTGATAAGCCTGGTGCTGGTCAGCCTGCTGGCCTGGCTGCTGCCGGGCTTCTTCGGCCATGTGGCCCGGGTACCGGCCTTCACCGGCCAGCTGCCGCCGCTCAGCCCATTGCCCTTGCTGGACCTGGAGCTGATCTTGCGCCTGCTGCCCAGCGCCGTTGCGGTAGGCATGCTCGGCTTGGTGACCAGCCTGTCGATCGCCCGCTCGCTGTCGGCACGCTCCGAGCAACTGATCGACGCCGACCAGGAAATCCGTGCACAGGGCTTGTCGAACATGGTCGGCGCGTTCTTCTCCGGCTACCTGTCTTCCGGCTCGTTCACTCGTTCAGGCCTGAGCTACGACGCCGGCGCCCGTTCGCCTCTGGCCGGTGTGTTCTCGGCGCTGTGGGTGGCGCTGTTCGCGGTGACCGGTGCCGGCCTGATCGCGCATCTGCCAATCCCGGCCATGGCGGGCAGCATCCTGCTGATCTGTTGGGGGTTGGTTGACCACCGAGCTATCCGCGCGTTGTTCCGGGTGAGTCGTTCGGAGTTTCTGGTCATGGCGCTGACTGCTGCAGCGACCTTGCTGCTGGAGTTGCAGACGGCGATTTATGCCGGGGTGCTGGCTTCGCTGTTCTTCTACCTCAAGCGCACTTCGCGACCACGGGTGCAGCAGAGCCGCGAAGGGCAGGCCGACGTGCTGCGGGTGGGCGGGTCGATCTTCTTTGGTGCGGCGCATTACCTGCAGGTGCGGCTGCAGCGCTGCCAGGGGCCGCATGTGGTGATCGATGCGCGTCAGGTGAACTTCATCGATTACTCGGGGGTGGACATGCTGCACCGCGAGGCGCGGCGGTTGAGGCGGGCGGGGGGGAGTCTGACCTTGCACCGGGCCAGGCCGCAGGTGATCGAGGAATTGCAGAAGCTGGAAGGGATGGAGCTTTGCCCTATTCGATTTGAGGAGTGAACTTTAGGGCTGCTTTGCAGCCCATCGCCGGCAAGCCGGCTCCCACGCGAGGGCAGCGGTGAACCTGTGGGAGCCGGCTTGCCGGCGATGGGCCGCAAAGCGGCCCCAAAACCTCAGCCCCGCGCCAATTGCCGGCGCAGCTCGTCCAGCACCGGCCCCGTATCCGGCCGTACTCCACGCCAGATAAAGAACGCCTCAGCCGCCTGCTCAGCCAGCATGCCCAGCCCATCCAGCACCTGGGCCGCGCCCAATTTGCTCGCCCACTGGCAGAACGGCGTAGGCTCC
Organism: Pseudomonas sp. GM84; assembly: GCF_000282535.1. GTDB lineage: Bacteria > Pseudomonadota > Gammaproteobacteria > Pseudomonadales > Pseudomonadaceae > Aquipseudomonas. Next base: position 10,785 of record NZ_AKJC01000177.1, read on the forward strand.
TTGCCATACATCATGTCGTAGCACACCGTGCGCCCGGCCTCGACCAGGCTCTCGGCAATCGGCGGCAACTCGCCGGACAGGCTCGCCGAGGTGGCGTTGATGATCACGTCCACCGGCTCCTGCAACCAGCCAAACCCGCTGGCCACCACCGGCCCCAGCTCATCGAACTCACGCGCCAGCTGCTCGGCCTTTTCCACGGTGCGGTTGGCGATCACCAGCGATTGCGGGTCGAGGGCCAGAATCGGCTCCAGCACACCCCGCACCGCACCCCCGGCGCCCAGAATGAGAATGCGCTTGCCGGTCAGCTCGACCCCGGCATTCACCGTCAGGTCACGCACCAGGCCGGCGCCATCGGTGTTGTCACCTTGCAAGGTGCCGTCCGCCAGCTTGCTCAACGTATTCACCGCCCCGGCACGCTGGGCACGCGGGGTGAGGCTGTCGCACAGGCGGTAGGCCTCTTCCTTGAACGGCACGGTCACGTTGGCGCCGCTGCCTTGCTTGAAGAAGCCCCGGGCGCAGTCGCTGAACTCGTCCACCGGCGCCAGCAGGGTGGTGTACTCCAGGTCCTGGCCGGTCTGTTCGGCGAACAGCCGATGAATCAGCGGCGACTTGCTGTGGCCAATCGGGTTACCGAAAACGACGTACTGGTCCATGGGGGGCTCCTCGGTTATCCACAGGCTTACTGGGCGAGCCAGTCGCGGTCTTGCAGGAAGTATTCGGTCAGGCGTGCTTCCTCGCTGCCCGGCGCGGCTTTCCAGTCGTAGCCCCAGCGTACCTGCGGCGGCAGCGACATGAGGATCGACTCGGTGCGACCGCCAGACTGCAGGCCGAACAGGGTGCCACGGTCGTAGACCAGGTTGAACTCCACGTAACGACCGCGGCGGTACTCCTGGAACTCGCGCTGCTCAGGGGTGTAGGGCGTGTCCTTGCGGCGCTGGACGATGGGCAGGTAAGCCTCGATGTAGGCATCGCCGATGGCGCGGATGAAGGCGAAGCAGGTGTCGAAGTCCCACTCGTTCAGGTCATCGAAGAACAATCCGCCAATGCCGCGCGGCTCGCCCCGGTGCTTGAGGTGGAAGTAGCGGTCGCACCAGGCCTTGTAGCGCGGGTAGACGTCGGCGCCGAACGGCGCGCAAGCCTGCTCGGCCACGCGGTGCCAGTGGATGCAATCTTCTTCATTGCCGTAGTACGGGGTCAGGTCGAAGCCGCCACCGAACCACCAGACCGCTTCTTCACCTTCTTTCTCGGCAATGAAGAAACGCACATTGGCGTGGGATGTCGGCACATGCGGGTTGTGCGGGTGGATCACCAGCGACACGCCCAAGGCTTCGAAACCACGGCCCGCCAGTTCGGGGCGGTGGGCGCTGGCCGACGGCGGCAGGCCGGCGCCGAACACGTGGGAGAAGTTCACGCCGCCTTTCTCGATCAGCTTGCCCTCGCCGATGACCCGCGTGCGCCCCCCGCCGCCGGCTTCGCGCACCCAGGCATCCTCGACGAAGCGGGCGCCGCCGTCTTCGGCTTCGAGGGCAGAGCAGATGCGGTCTTGCAGGTCGAGCAGGTAGGCTTTCACGGCCTCGGTGCGGCTAGTCATCGGGTCACCAGGAACGGGCAGGGAAGAATTCGCCGCGTAGCATACCACCGCCAGAGCGCGCGCCGCAGTTGACGGCGGTCAAGCAAAGGCGTCCGATAGAAGGCCTTTCCCGATCCCGACAACAGGAGTGCGAGATGGCCAAGCGTATCCAGTTCAGCCAGCATGGCGGCCCCGAAGTGCTGCAGCTTGTGGAGTTCGACCCGGCACCACCCGGGCCGCAGCAAGTACGCGTGCGTAACCATGCAATCGGCTTGAACTTCATCGACACCTATTTCCGCAACGGCCTGTACGCACCACCTGCGCTGCCTTCGGGCCTGGGCACCGAGGGGGCTGGGGTGGTCGATGCGGTTGGCGAGGGTGTGACCCGTCTCAAAGTGGGTGACCGCGTGGCCTACGCCGTCGGCCCGCTGGGCGCCTACAGCGAAGTGCATACACTGCCGGAAGCCAACCTGGTGAAGCTGCCCGACAACATCAGCTTCGAACAGGCGGCGGCGGTGATGCTCAAGGGTTTGACCGTGCAGTACCTGCTCAAGCAGACCTACGCCGTGCAGCCGGGCGAGGTGATCCTGTTCCATGCCGCGGCCGGGGGCGTGGGCTCGCTGGCGTGCCAATGGGCCAAGGCGTTGGGCGCCAAGCTGATCGGCACCGTCAGCTCCGCCGAGAAGGCCAAGCGGGCCAAGGCACTGGGGGCGTGGGCGACCATCGACTACAGCCGCGAAGATGTGGCCAAGCGGGTGCTGGAACTGACCGATGGCAAGAAATGCCCCGTGGTGTATGACGGCGTCGGCGCCGACACCTGGCTGACCTCGCTGGACTGCCTGCAGCCGCGTGGGTTGATGGTGAGTTTTGGCAATGCCTCGGGCGCGGTGAGTGGGGTGAACCTTGGGATTCTGGCGCAGAAGGGCGCGCTGTATGTCACCCGGCCGACCTTGGCCAGCTATGCCAACAATGCCGAGAACACCCAGGCCATGGCGGATGATCTGTTTGCCATGATTGGCAGTGGCAAGCTGGTTGTGGATATCCAGCAGCGCTATCCGCTGAGCGAGGCGGCCAAGGCGCAGACTGAGCTGTCGGCGCGGCGGACTGTGGGGTCGACTGTTCTACTGCCCTGAACCCGGGGGCCGCTTTGCGGCCCATTCGCCGGCAAGCCGGCTCCCACAGGATAGGCGCCGCTCTGGCAGGCGGTGGTTTACCTGTGGGAGCCGGCTT